>JAUXXD010000043.1 GCA_030681265.1 Candidatus Didemnitutus sp.
ATCTCTGGTGTGATTTTTGGTGGAGCTGGCGCGTTTTTCGCAATTTGCCCGAAGCCGATATTATTATTTGCAACGCCGTGACGCTTCCCATGTGGCTCGGTTGGCTGAAACCCAAGGCCGGCAAAGTCGTCGTCATGACCGGCCGCATGCCCAAAGGGCAATACAAGCGCTACTCCCATCTGGCACGCATCTTTGCCCCCAGTTCCCTTGTCGAGAAACGCTTGCATGATGAGAATCCGGCATTCGCGTCGATCATTCGCGTCACCGGTTATCCCATTGCCTGGAGCCTGCTGGCGCAACCGCAGCCCGTGCCGCCTTTCTTGCCCCCGCGCGAAGATCCCCATGAAGTTACGTTGGGCTTCGCCGGCCGGATTCATAAAGAGAAGGGTCTCCTGCTGCTCGCGGACGCCTTGCGCATTGTCTCGCAGAAAACCGACTTGCCTCCGATTCGCTTGATTCTCTGCGGACCGTCCGACGTGCAGCGTGGCGGCTCCGGCGCGGCGTTTCGCGGCCGGTTGATGAATCAATTCTCGCTCGCCGTGGCCAATACGCGGTTTCATTTGCTTGATCCGGAATTCAACGAGCGCTCGCTGGCCGCCATTTTTCAACGACTGGACGTTTTCTGCTATCCCAGTCTCGCCGAAGAAGGAGAAACCTTCGGCGTCGCGGTCGCCGAAGCCATGGCCGCCGGTGCGGTGCCGATCGTTTCAAATCTGGCCTGCTTCCGCGATTTCGTTCGCGACGGTGAAAATGGCTTTGTCTTTGATCACAAGGCCGAGGCGGCCGCCGCCCAACTCGCGACGGTGATCGAACGCGTGCTACGCAATAGCGAAGAACGCCGCCTGGTTGCGGCAACTGCCCGCGCTTCCGTGCAATGTTTCGATTATCCGAACTACGCCAAGATGCTGTTGGACGATTTCAACAGTTTGCTCGCTCCGTCCAGTCAGCCGGAAATTCCTTCCCAGCCAACACATGAGTAACCCCGATCCTTATCTCGGCGAAAATTGCCTCACCCCCTACCCGAGGAGCGAAGTGTTGCGTCGCTGGATATGGCTCGCGGTGCAATCGACCCTCTTTCGCTGGAGCCCCCGTCCGTTGCACACGTTTCGCGCGTGGCTCTTGCGACTCTTTGGAGCGGATATTAGGCACCCCCACCAAGTGGTAATATTCCCGACTGTGAAAGTTACTTTCCCCTGGCGGCTGTCCCTCGCGCCGCGCGCGATGATCGGCCCCGGCGTGACGGTTTATAACCTCGGCCCTGTGCGTCTCGAATACGGCGCAAACCTCAGTCAAAATTGTCACTTGTGCGCGGGCACGCATGACTATCTCCAATGGTCGATGCCGTTGGTGGCGCAGCCGATCGTAATCGGTCGCAACGCCTGGCTCGGCGCCGACGTGTTTGTCGGTCCCGGCGTGACGGTTGGCGAACTTTGCGTCGTCGGGGCCCGCTCCGTCGTCGTGCAGTCCCTGCCGCCGCAACAAATTTGCTACGGCTCACCGTGCAAACCGCACCGTCCCCGCCCCGATCCTGTTTGAGCAAGCCCGGCAACCCTCTTCGTTCAGCGTCTCAAGCTAAGGGGTGCAACGTGCCCCAGCGTGTTGTGTCGCACCAAGTTGTTCGCGTCCCGGGGAAAAGCGTCACTTTTGCGAGGCTTCATGCGCAGCAAACTTCGCGTTTCTAATGCGTATTTGTCACATTGTTCCCAGCTTGGAAGAGCGCCACGGCGGGCCGTCGAAATCCGCTCGGGCGCTCGCGAATGCGCAAGCCGCAGGTGGGGCAACCGTCGAATTGCTCACCACCCAAGAGCCCGCTCAAAAGGCCCCCAACACGGCGCACGATTATGCCCGTGTTTTCACCTTCGTGCGCCAAGCGCCGCTGGCGCTGTGCCGCGCGAGCGACTTACGCGCCCATTTGCTGGCAACGCCTGCCGACTGCATTCATCACCATTCGGTCTGGCTCCTCACTCTCCGCTACGCGCGGGAAGCGGCCCAGCGCCAATCGGCGCCACTCGTGATCGCGCCGCGAGGCATGTTTAGTCCGTGGGCCTACGCGCATCGACGTTGGCGCAAGCGTCTCGCGGAACTCGTGGTGCACCCTTCGGCGTTTCGCGACGCAGCAGGATGGCACGTTACCAGTGACGATGAGGCCGCCGATGTCCGCCGCCTCGGTTTTACGCAGCCGATTTGTGTCGCCCCCAATGGAGTGGGAATTCCCACGGCCACCGAACTCGGTGCCGCCCGCACCTTTTGGCACGCGCATTGCCCCTCGACGCGGAATCGTCCGATTGCGCTCTTCTATTCACGTTTTCACCGCAAGAAGCGGTTACGCGAATTGTTCGACCTTTGGCTCGCTGAACCGCGCGGTGAGTGGTTCCTGCTCTTGGTTGGTTTACCGGAGGAATATTCAGTCGCAGAAATTCACAGCTGGATCGAAGCCGCAGGAGCAACGTCCTCTATCGGTGTTTTTGACGGCACCAATCAGCCCGCCCCATTCGCAGTCGCCTCGCTGTTTGTGCTGCCCTCGCATTCGGAAAATTTCGGTCTCGTGATAGCAGAGGCCCTCGCCGCTGGCGTGCCAGCCCTTGTTACCGATACAACCCCGTGGCCAATGCTCTCGGAAAAAGAAGCAGGTTGGTGCGTGCCGTGGGCGTCGTTTGGAGCAACCCTCAGCAAGGCGTTGGCCTGCCAATCCAGCGAACTCGTCGCCCGTGGCCGCGCTGGAGCTCGTTGGATGGAAACTGATTTCACTTGGGCAGGAACAGCCCGGCGGCTGCGAGATTTCTACCATTCCTTGCGTCATGCCTGAGTTCGAAAACACCGTCACTCCCGGTCGTGACTATTCCGGCTTGCCCGACCGCAAGCGGCGCCGCGAAAGCGACATCCTTGAGCAAGCCGCATTTTTTCATCTAGTCATTTTAATTATCGGTCTCTCCTGGTGGTTCGGTGGTCAGTCACCCGGGGCGCGACAGGCCGTGCTGCTTTGGACTACTGCCGGTATTGCCCTTTTCCTGATCGCTTGGGGAAACCCACGCTTGTTGGGCTGCCACCGTTACACTCCGCTGCGCTATCTTTGGCCTCTTTTTATTTTCGATATCATCGTGTTGATCAGCTGCCTCAATCCCACCACCCGTGTGATAATGAATCAAGGCGAGCAGATGTTTTTACACACCGATCCGCGATGGGCTTTTCTGCCCAGCACGGCGCGACCCGATCTTTCGTGGCGGGAACTTTGGCTCGCAAATGGCATTATCATTTCCGCCTTCAATGCGTTTCTGATTCTCCATAGTCGCCGTATTCTTCGGCAGCTGTTGGTCGTCGTCGCCGTCAACGCGTTCGTGCTCGCGGTGTTCGGCACCTTTCAAAAACTTTACGGCGCCACTGGGCTTTGGTTCAATGCGGTGCCGACGCCGCAGCCGTATTTTTTCTCCACCTTCGTTTACCACAATCACTGGGGTGCGTTCACCACGCTCAATATCGCCGCTTGCCTCGGCTTGCTCTTCAACGCGTATCGGCGCGGCGGGCATCGTGACTTCTGGCATTCGCCGGTTTTTCTCGGCGCCGTGGCCATCCTCTTTATCGCCGCCACTGCCCCGCTCAGCTCCTCGCGTTCTACGACCGCCCTGCTCACTTTGTTTCTCTTTGGCGCCTTGGTGCACTTTCTTTTTCAATTGATCCGGCGGCGGCGCGACCGTCACGAGTCACCCTTCCTCCCGCTGGCGGGTATCGGACTCGCCGCTATGCTCGCCGTCGCTGGCATCGTTTACCTGAGTCAGGACGTCATTCGCGTCCGCGCGCTGCACACCCAACAACAACTTGTAAACATCCGCACTGAAGATGCTCTCAACACGCGCCTCCAACTCTATCGCGATACCATCACGATGGGTGCGGCGAAACCCGTTTTTGGGTGGGGCCTCGAGAGCTACGCGGATGTCTTCCGGATCTACAACACTCAGCGCGCGCGCGAACTTTGGTTCGGCCAACGTGTTTACCGCGAAGCACACAATGACTGGCTGCAATCATTTGCCGAAAACGGCATCGTTGGCACCAGCCTTCTGCTCCTGCTCGGGGTGCTGCCGTTACTCGGGGTTCCGTGGCGCCGACTGCGCTCGCCCTTACCCTATTATCTGCTCGCTGGCTGCGTGCTGGTGTTGCTCTACGCCTGGGTCGAGTTTCCCTTCGCCAATCCGTCGGTGATGGTCGCGTTCTGGCTCTCGCTCTTCATCGCAAGTCGCTACGCGCGCCTTGATCTTCTCACGCAACAAGCTGAAAAGGATGCCCAGAATGCCTGACCGCGCCCCGATCTCCGTCCTCATTCCCGTCAAGAACGAGGCGCAAAACCTCGCAGCTTGCCTACGCTCCGTCGCCTTTTGCGACGAGATCGTCGTGATTGATTCCGGCAGCACCGACGCCACCCGCGCGATTGCCGAGCAAGCCGGTGCCCGAGTGGTTGATTTTCAGTGGCACGGCGAGTTCCCCAAGAAAAAAAATTGGGCCTTGGCCACAGTGCCGTGGC
>JAUXXD010000150.1 GCA_030681265.1 Candidatus Didemnitutus sp.
TGCGCCGTGCGCACTTCCCACGGCGGCTCAATCCCCAAGAGCTTGCCGTAGTGTTCCGCGACCGTCTCTTTGCCGGTGTCTCTCATCTCTCCAGCCTGCCTCGCTCAGCACCTCTCTGCCACTAAGAAACCGGAAGAACCTCAATTTGTGTGAAAGTGACGCGGAAGTCGCCGCCGTGATTGGACATGAAATCGCTCACGTGACCGCCCGGCACGGTGCGGAGCGGATGTCGCAAAGTATGCTGGCCAGCATGCTCGCCGTCGGGGCGCAGGTCGCGACAGAGAGCAGCAGCAATCGCGACCTCTGGCGCCTCGCCTATGGCGGCGCGACGACGTTGACGATTCTGGCCTATTCGCGTTCGCACGAATCTGAAGCGGATTACATCGGCATTCGTTACGCGGCCAAAGCCGGCTACGATCCACGCGCCGCGATTTCATTCTGGAAAAAAATGGCCGCCGCCAATCCGCAGGCGGGCGGCACGGCCGGGAAAGTTAACTCTTGGATTTCGACGCATCCCTCCAACGCGCAGCGCATCGCCGATCTGCAAGCCGCGATGCCCGCCGTGCTGCCGCTTTATGAGGCCGCGAAGCCGCGCTTTCAATAGGCAGTGGCACAGCGATTCCTCTAGCGCGGTCGGCGAAGTTCGGGCATGCTGACAGCATGTTCGACCCCATTGAGAAACTGAAAGAGTATGTGCGGCACGCCAGCGTGTCCGCTGATTCAAAATTCGCCGACGGCATGGTTGGTGCACAGAATTTCCTGACCTCGCTGTTTAAGGAAATCGGCTTCACCGTGCAATCGGTGCCCACAGCCTTGCACCCCGTCATTGTGGCGAAACGCATTGGCGACAAGAGCTGGCCCCACGTGATTATTTACGGACACTACGATGTCCAACCGGCGGATCCGCTGCCGTTGTGGAAGACGCCGCCATTCGAGCCGACGATCAAGGGAGGTCGCATGTATGGTCGTGGCACGGCGGACAACAAAGGTCCGTTGCTCGCACACGTCACTGCAGTCGGCCAATTGCTGGAAGAAAATCCTGATTTGCGCCTCAACATCACGTTCGTCGTCGAAGGCGAAGAGGAAATCGGCAGTAAGAATTTCAAGAACTTCCTCCGCAAAAATAAAAAGCTGCTCGATGGAGATTTCATCTTCATGTCCGACACGGGCATTCCGTCGCCTGATCAACTCGTGGTCACGGTGGGCTTGCGTGGTATGCTCGCCTTCGAAATTGAGCTCACCGGCCCGAAGACCGATCTGCACTCCGGCATGAACGGTGGCGTGCTGATGAATCCGCTGCAGGCGCTCGCCGAACTTTGTGCCACGCTGCACACGCCTGACGGTCGCGTGAATATTCCCGGCTTCTACAAGGATGTCGTTGAACCCGAAAAATGGGAACGCGAGCAACTCAAGAAGGCCGGTCTCAAGAAAGCGGCCTATCAGAAATTTCTGGGCATTCCAAAATTCCACACCCCGCCCGGCTACAATCCGTTTGAAGCGATCCGCTTCCTCCCGACATTAGAGTTTAACGGCTTTAGTGGCGGCTACCAAGGCGAGGGCACGAAGACCGTGATTCCGAGCAAAGCCAGTGCGAAGGTAACTTGTCGTCTCGTGCCCAATCAAACGCCGGAGAACGTCAAAGACGCCGTGTTCAATGCGATCAAAAAACGCTGCCCGAAGGGGGTGACGTTGAAGATCCACGAGCAACATGTCGCGACGCCTTATGTGGTGATTCCGCCGGATCGCAGCAACACGCCGAAGCATCAAGCGCCGCGCTTGGCCGCTTGCTTCCGCGCGCTCGACGAAGCGGCGATGGAAGTCTGGGGTAAAGAGGCGCTCTATCTGCGCGAAGGCGGCAGTGTCGGACTCATCGCTGATATCAAAACCGTGCTCGGACTCGATGCCGTGATGATGGGCATGTTTCTGCCACAAGATAATCTGCATGCGCCAAACGAGAGTTTCCATCTCGGCGTGATGAAGAAGGGCATTGCCACGAGTAAGCGCGTGCTGGGCAAACTCGCAGCGAGCTAACCCGCACCGCACCACAGCGCCTTTGCTTTCAACAGCAGCGACCCCGTGTCGCTGCTTGTTTCGTCTTTCAACATTCGCGCGCTGACGCGGCCATCGAAAACGTCAGCTAGTCGCACGCTTGGTGTTACCTTCGCCTAAACAAAAGGCCGCGGATTGCTCCGCGGCCTTCGAGTGAAATTTATAACGGGCTTACTTTTTCAACACCACAAATTCGACGCGGCGATCCTTTGCCCAGATGGCATCGCCGCCTGA
This sequence comes from Candidatus Didemnitutus sp., assembly GCA_030681265.1. Lineage (GTDB taxonomy): Bacteria > Verrucomicrobiota > Verrucomicrobiia > Opitutales > Opitutaceae > Didemnitutus. The sequence continues at coordinate 2,284 of JAUXXD010000150.1, forward strand.
TTGCATCGCTTCCGTCGAACCCTTGGAAAGAATTTCCAAGCGCGCAGACGGGATGCCGAGTGATTCGAGATACTTCTTTACGGCGGTCGCGCGGCGATCACCGAGTCCGAGATTGTATTCCGCCGTGCCACGCCAGTCGCACCGGCCTTCGAGCAACATGCGCTTGTCGGGATTTTCATTCAGCCACTTTACGGCGGCTTGAATTTTCGGACGCTCATTCGCGGAAACAGCCGAGCGATCGAAATCGAAATAAACCGGCTCCATCAAACCACGAATTGTGAACTCGTCCTCGGTCGCGCCGGGAGGAAGATTGCGGCCTTCGAGTCCGGTGCCAGGAGCAGCGTCGCCAAAGGGCAGTGCCACTTGGTCTGGGTTAATCGTGTCGCCCATCATCGTTTGATTTGGATCCGGGCGGACGGGTTTCTTGGAACACGCCGAGAGCAACAACACCGCAGCGGTGAGGGCGAGGCAGAGGAACTTCTGAAGATTCTTCATTGGAAAAAAGTCGATCAATTACGCGAGATAACGAACAAAGGAGCAGCAGCGGGCAAGATAAAAGCCGATGGTTTTACGCCTAAACGCGGACATTGGAACGGTGGTCGATGAGTCCAATCTCCAGCGCGTAACGCGTCAGGCTGGCGACGTCGTGCAGGTTGAGTTTGCGCATCAAATTCGTGCGGTGGTTATCCACCGTTTTGACGCTAATACCGAGTTTCTGGGCAATTTCCTTCGTGCTGTGACTTTCGGCCACGAGTTTCAGGATTTCACGTTCGCGGTCGGTTAAGAGATCGATGCCGGACGCGGGACTGTTATTCGCGACGACATTGCGCAAGAGGGCCGCAACGCCGGGTCCGAAATAACTGCCGCCATTGGCGACCGTTTCGAGACCTTTTTTAAATTCACCGAGACCCGCGGTCTTCTCTACGAAGCCGTGTGCGCCAGTTTCGAGCATTTCACGCACCAGAGCAGGGCTTTCATAGCCAGAAAACACCAACACGCGGGTGTTCTTCAATTGTTTGGACACGCGGCGGAGAATGTCGACCCCACTCAAACCCGGAAGTCGGGCATCAAGCACCAGCACATCAGGTTTCAGTTCCAGGCATAGCGTGCAGGCTTCCTGACCGTCACCGCTCTCACCGACAATTTTGTAAGAGGGATCAATGCGCAGAATCTCGGCGAGCATCTCGCGAATCGCCGTTTGGTCCTCTACGATAACGATGCGTTTAACTGGGTTGGAAGTAGACACGGTTTGGGAAAAGGGAAACGCCCTAGGCGTCACTGTGACGAGGCTAGAGCAAGCGTAGGGAGGAACACAACCCGGATGTTTGTGCAAACGAGCCAATCTGAGGGAATTGGAGATGGTGGGTCGACCGGGATTCGAACCCGGAACCAACGACTTAAAAGGACGCTGCTCTACCATTGAGCTATCGACCCATCTCCTCAGAGAGCCGGAAGTTATTTTTTCAGTTGGCCGTCAAAGCAAGAATTATTTGGCATCATTTGCCAACGTTACCTAAGGTGCAGGCGAGTCGTGACACTGCAGCGGCTCAATTTCATCCATCCAGAACGCAATTCGTGGGAACAATCCATCCATTCGTGAATCCAAAGGAGCCTGAGCATATGACTGCAAAGGCCCAAGAAGTTGCATTGGATCGATTGTTGGTGGAACGCTTTAAAGGCGGCGAGGCCGCGGCGTTCGACCAATTGGTCACCCGTTACTGGGATCGCATCTATGGCATGGTGAACCAACTCCTGCGCAACCAGCAGGACGCCGAAGAAGTCACGCAAGACGCTTTTATCCGCGCCCATCGTGGGCTCGTCAACTTCCGCGGCGATTCGGCGTTCTCCACTTGGCTTTATCAGATTGCGACGAACCTTGCGCGGAACCGGTATTGGTATTGGTGGCGGCGCAAACGCGACAAATCCATCTCGTTCGATGCCCCGCTCGGTCCAGACAACGATGGCACGATTGCCGATCTCATTCCTGCGGAACAAGAGACGCCCGAAAACGCGACCGTGACGCAGGAATTTGTCAATCGCGTGACGGAATGCATGGAGGAGCTTAACGAGAAGCACCGCGAAATTCTCATTTTGCGCAACGTGCAAAATCTAGCTTACGAAGAGATCGCCGAAATCCTCGGCATTAGCGTGGGCACGGTCAAAAGCCGCATCGCGCGTGCTCGCGAAAGCCTGCGCGAGAAACTAGGAGACGAATTTCAGCCATGAAGGACACACGCTTCACCGAACTGGTAAATCTGTATATCGATCGGCAAATGACGCCGACCGAGGCCGCGGAGTTTGAACAAGAGATTCAAACCAATCCGCAACGCCGTCAGATTTACCGCCAATACTGTCAGATGCACCGCGCGACGAAACTCGTTTACGAGAGCTTTCGCGCCCACGCCGACGAAACCGAGCGGCCGGCCACACCGCCCGCGACGACGATCGCGCATTTGCACAATCGCCAGACCGCGCGCCGCAATCGCTGGCTCTATGCCGCGGGCGGTCTCGCCGCTGCCGCTTGTTTGGTCCTCGTCTTCAGTCGCGTGAATTTCGCAACTTCCGGCGATATTACTGCCTCTCTCACGGAGGATGCATCTCCAGCCGTAATCGTCGCTAGCGTGACGCCGACCGTTGCACCGGTGAGCGAAGCAACTCGATCAGTCGGCAGTCTGACAGAACCGGTTTCCATCGAACGCCATTACACGCCGATGCTCGCATCGCTCCGGCAGGACGAGTCTCGCTTAAACAATTTCGGTGAAGCAGGCCAAGTTCCGGTGCGTCTCGCCCTGTTTGACGACGGTGCCTTCGAAGATCGGGTGCTGTTGCCGACGCGCACTTCGCCTGCGAATACGAATCGCCGGATGCGGCACTACACGGAATTGACCGCGTTTCAATTTCAACGCTAAGCGCGTCGAACCAATGGCGCGATTTGCTCGAGCCCGCTGCACGGCGGGCTTTTTCATTAACCCAAGGCGCGCTTGATCAACGCTTCCGTCGAAGCGTTCGCCCCAAGTGCCACCCACGCCTGGCGCACCGACTTGTCCGCGTCGGCGGCTTTGTAGCCCAAGGCGACGAGAGCCATCACGGCGTCGCGCACCTTGTTTTCCTCGATAGTCGCGGCCTTCCCGCCCGCAGGTGGCGTCAGCAGCGACACGGCAGAACCTGTTACTTTATCCCGCAATTCAATCACGAGACGTTCTGCCGTTTTGCGTCCAATACCGGGGCATTTCGAGAGCAAAGCCACATCGCCCGCCGCAATCGCCCCTTGCAGCACCGCCAGAGACAACTTGCTCATCACACTAATTGCGGTTTTCGGACCGATTCCCGGGACTTTAAGTAAGGTTTCGAGCGGCGCCCGGTTGATCTCTACCGGAAATTTATCCCGATTACGAACGGCGGCTACCAGTTTAGGGTCAAAATCGAGAGAAAGGTTTCCGTCGTTTCCGGTGGCGATATCTTCTAACCGGAAACCATAAAAACGCATTAACCAGTCGGCTTGATATAAGCGGTGTTCCCGTACCAGCGGAACAGG
>JAUXXD010000044.1 GCA_030681265.1 Candidatus Didemnitutus sp.
CCAGCGCGAGGCCGAGGATGAAAACCACAAATACCTTCTGTGCCTCCTTAAAACGCGGCATCACAAACCAGCGCAGAACGATACTGAGAAACAGCGGCACAAAACCGAGGTATTCGGTAACCGGATGGCTCGGCATCGACTCGCCGCGCGCGGGCGGGATCGTGAAGTGAATCATCGTGAGTCCGCCGAGCAAGGTGAACCAAATGATCCACCACACGAGCACCTGCCCGCGAATCCTCTGCGCCTCGGCCTGCGTTTGCATACGCCGCATCCTGTGTGGCGCGTCGGCGCTGTCAAACTCGCCCAATAAAAGTGTGCGCTCGACGCGAGGCTCCGCCTTCGCAAACAATAGCCGAGGGCCACCAGTTACGCGTATATGGACGTTGCAGACATCTTCTCCAACCTTGGTTCGTGGTCTGATTTTGCCGCGCGCGTTTCTGCGCTAGAATCCCATGCCCGTGGGCTGCCCTTCGAATTGCTCGTCAAACATTACTTGGCCAGCAAACCCACTTATCGCTCAAAACTTAAACATGTCTGGCTCCTCAAAGAAGTTCCCACCGACATTAGCCGACGGCTTAGACTGCCGCTAGCCGACCAAGGCATCGACCTTATTGCAGAAACCCACGTCGGCGAATTCTGGGCCATTCAGGCAAAATATCGCACCGACCCAAATGCCTCTTTAACCCATCGCGAGTTGGCAACGTTTACGTCTCTCGCGTTCACTGTCTGCCAAAACATCAGCTACGGTCTCGTTTGCACTACCACGGCTCGCATCCCGGGCATCCTGACCGGTTTGTCCAACCTTGGCGACCTGACGAATGATATCTGGGCTGAACTCGACGTTGAGTTCTTCAGCGATTTGCGCGACAGCCTTGTCACCGGTTCACGCCCGGCAGATCCGCGAGCACGCACACACCTGCCACATCAGACGCGCGCCATCGCTTCTGCTATAACGCACTTTCGCGACAAAGGTGAATCTCGCGGAAAATTAATCAGTCCGTGTGGCTCCGGCAAAAGTTTAACCGCGTGCTGGATTGCCCAAGCCCTGGTAGCCAAGCGCGTGCTCATCGCGGTTCCCAGCATCGCCCTTATTCGACAAACTCTCGAATCTTGGATGCAGGAAGCGCTCTCACGTGGCGAAGCAGCCGACTGGCTTTGCGTGTGCAGCGACCACGACGCGGGGAAAACTGATCGGGCCGAGTTGGTCGCACACGTGCATGAACTCGGCATCCCGTGTGACACACGCCCCGAGGTGTTAGAACAGCATCTCGGAGCAATGCGTGACCGGCCGGAGCAAGTCGTTGTCATCACAACCTACCAAAGCTCACCGGTGCTGGCAGCGGCCGCGAAGGCGGCAGGATTCGACTTCGACTTTGCGGTGCTTGACGAAGCTCACCGCACGACCGGGCAGAAAGCCAAAAGCTTCGCCCATCTTCTTTTTGACGACAATCTGGCCCTGCCTCGCCGTCTTTTCATGACAGCCACGGAGCGGCGCTTCCAAGGCTCGTCCGACGATGTCGTCTCCATGGATGACCCGGCACTTTACGGAAGCGCATTTGAAGTGCTCAGCTTCAAGGCCGCGATTGTTGCAACGCCACCCATTCTCTGCGACTATCGTATCCTTACGATTGGCGTGCGTGAGTCGGAAGTAGCCCGATTGGTGGAAACCAATCGATGGCTAAACCTCGGCACCGACGGACTGGATGAGATCACGGCCCAAGCACTCGCCAGCCTGATCGCGCTCCGCCGCGCCACTTCAGAACATGGCGTGCAACACACCGTATCGTTCCACAGCAGCATCGCGCGCGCTGACCAGTTCCGCGATCTTTGCGCACGTCTCAACGCCAACTTGTCCGATGAAACTCCGATCGCTCCATTCCATGTGAACGGAAAAATGGGCAGCGCCGCCCGACAACGCGAACTGACCGCGTTTCTAGATCATCAACCCTCGCTTATTACCAACGCGCGTTGCCTAACGGAAGGTGTCGATGTTCCGCGCATTGATTGCGTCTTTTTCGCCGACCCGAAAGGCAGCACCATTGAAATAGTGCAAGCAGCAGGACGAGCCCTGCGACTCGCGCCCGGAAAAACGCGCGGCTACATCTTGCTCCCGCTGGTCGTGAAAGACGGCGCGACGCTCGACGAAGTCACGGAGACGAGTGCTTTCAAATTCGTGCTCTTCGTCCTTCGCGCGTTAGCGACGCACGATGAACGTATCGTCGAGTGGTTCCGCGCCACCGCGGAAGGCCGGACCCCGGAAGTCAGCAGCCTCGTCCACTTCGATTTCGACCAAGTCCTTGATCCACTTGACGTGGATTCCATGGAATTTACCCAGCAAATCCAGGTGCGATGCTGGGAAATTATCGTCAAATTGAAGTATCTCCCTTTCGAGGATGCCCGCGACTGGGCTCGAAAGAGCGGAATAAATAAACAACCTGATTGGGTTCGTAGTTGGAAAGCAGGCAAAATCCCGCGAGACATTCCTCAATCGCCCGAAAGCGTCTACGACAAGAAGGGTTGGATAGACTGGGGCGATTTCCTCGGCTTTCGCCGACCGGCGACACGCAAGACCGTCCTAGCCTATGATCAAGCCCGAGAATTCGTAATAGCACTCGGCATTCAACATGGGACCGAGTGGCGAGAATACGCCAGAAGGGGAATGCCGGGGAAGGCTTCATTGCCTGCCAACATCCCGAGAAACCCACAGCAAACCTATCATGAACGTGGTTGGATTAACTGGGCTCATTGGCTTGGCAAAGAGCAGGCAGTGCTAGGGGCGGGAAACGATGGGGCAGAGTTGCTACCATTTGGGCAGGCCCGGTCGTTTGCTCGGAGCCTCAAATTGAGCGGTCAACGTGCGTGGCGCCAATATTGCGCCGGACGATTGCCTAATCTCCCCCAGCGCATCCCCGGAGTGCCAGCCGGGCCCGAATTCTATTACAAAGACCACGGTTGGTTGGATTATGGTGATTGGCTCGGAAACGGTCAATCTCCTCCGCGAAAACGCAACTACCGACCCTATCTGGATGCGTGCATTTTTGTTTGTGCACTTGGGCTTCGTTCACATGGCGAATGGGCCCTCTACTCAAAAGGCAATCTTGAGGGTCAACCTCCGATTCCTGCAGATATTCCACGTCATCCAAATCAGACGTATGCCGCAGATGGATTCAGCTGGGGGACATGGCTAGGTGTTGAGCTAGCTTGATCGGAACGTTGAGAGGCAATCAACACCTCGCCAAATTTCCGGCGGCTATTAGGGAAGAGTTCAGGTGCGCTGACTTCCACCAACCAGAAGGCCTCGGGCAAGCGCCCTGCGATGGTATCGGCATGGGCCGGTTCGAGATCGAAGCCCTCACGATCACGCCAAGTGCGAAGCTGCGCGATGTAGTCCGCTCGCCTGACGTGCAGTGTGCGGAGGACGAGGAGTTGTGCTTGGGTGAAGGCGGTTTGGCGATCCAGCCACGGGGCCAGTCCTGCCGGGAGTCGACCAGCGATGTAGTTGGCGAAGTCAAACGCCCACGCCTCGGCGGAATCGGGCGGCACCGCGAGGCCCGCTGGTTTCAATCCCACCAACAATCGGAACTGTCGTCGGCTCAGGTAATGTCGGGGCAGGCAGACGTAGGGTCCAAAATTATCGTCGTGCGCAAGGTAAGAACTGAGCCAGCTCTCACTGGTGAAATACCCGAGATTGTGTCGAAAGTAAAATCGCTCCGCCTCCGGGGCCCATAGGTCTTCATTAAACGTATGGCCGAAGATCGGGATGATGTGTCGGCCGTCGCCGTTATTGACGGGATCAGAACCGAGTTCGAAACCGAGCATGACGGGACGTCCGGACTCCAGATAGCCGTAGAGGAGTTTCTGGAATTCGAGCTCGGCGGGCAACTCGGCCGGCGAGTTAGGCTCGTTGACGATCAACTCTGGATTGAGTCCCGCGTGATTGAGGATGCGCTCAATGTGCTCGGAGCTGAGACCGCCACCACTGCCACCACCGCGCGTCCCGAGCGAAGTTGCGGGGTTCGAATTGTCCACCCCAGCCCAAGCATTCAACTGGGCGTAGCTCACATCGACGTCTGGAAGGACACAGGAGAGCAAGGTCCGGAGGGCGACATGGGCACAGACGTGGGTGGCGTTGTTCTGCTGGGCATAAAGAATTCCCGCGACGGTGAACTCCCCAAGGGTCGTGCAGACCCGAAAAGTCCGGTGGCAGTGGGAATAGTTGTTCTCCTTCGGGCCACGCGGAGCTCGGAGCACCGCTTCGTAAACGTGCATGAAGGGACCGGAGTCGTGATAATCCTGCTTCACGATTGCATATCCGAGAAATTCGCCCGGTGAGGAACTCTCGTTGCAGGAAAAGAAGCTCAGCCGAACTACCTCCGAGTGTCGAAAATCTGGCAAGCGAAGTGCGAGCGCGGCATTCTCTTCCTCAAGCAGAAAGCAGTTCGCCGGGAGAATGCGCTCTTCGAGCATCCCTTGATACTTCAGTTTGCGTGCCAGCGACAATATGCGCCGCAAGATCGAGTGGGACGCGAATCGTGTATCGACAAACTCGAAATTCGAAAACGTCCCATCCGTGGCCTGCCACGTCGGATCCGAGCCAAGAGCGGAGCGGAAATCAGACATCGGCCGTCGTTGGCGGCTCAGTAGCTGCCGATACGAACGGTCTTGGCGCGCTCCCGATAGTCGCTCATGCGCTTCAGGTAGGCGGCAATTTCGGGAGAGACACGATACTCGCCTGGCAGCTTGGAGGGCAGCACGGTGGACGTGGTCGCATTGCGGGAGGCAACGGCCTTCTGCAGTTCGCTCTCAAGTTTCTTGGTGGCGTAGGATGTCATGGCTGGTATTCGGACCGCGGAAGAGGAATCAGGTTCGGAAATGACGCACACAAAAACAGCCGGGCCCGCGGCTGGAAATCGACCGGAAAGACGCTAATGGCGAAGCCATAAAGGGTTGGTCAAGTTGGCGCATACTTGGCGACTCGATAACGGATGTCGAGGTAGATAATCGTCCCAAAAAACCGCAACTAAAGCCTTACGCGCCGATCGGGTGCCAAGTGGTTTTGAATTCCACGAAGTCGCGGATCTCGTAGAGGCCTTCGGCTTTGGCGGAATACCAATCGGTTTTCTCTTCCGCTTTCGCGAGCTTCACGCGCTTCACGCTGTCGGCGGCGCCGAGCTTGAGCGTCTTGCGCTCTTCAGCGTTGGCCACGCCGGCGATGGCTCGCAAGTGCGTGTGCGTCGCAAACGTGGGCACCATCTCCTTGCGGAAACCGGTGAGGAGATTGACCACGCCACCAGGCAGATCACTCGTCGCCAGCATTTCGCCGAGCACGATGGCCGGGTAAGGTTGCGTCGACGAAGCGAGCGCCACCACGGTGTTGCCGCTCGTGATGGCCGGCGCGAACAACGAAACGAGTGCGAGCAACGGTGCCTCGTCGGGAGCGATCATGCCGATGATGCCCATCGATTCGGTGACGGTGAAATTGAAGTGCGGCGACGCGACGGGGTTTACGTTGCCGAGGACTTGTTCGTATTTGTCGGCCCAGCCTGCGTAGTAAACGAGGCGGTCGATCGTCGCGGCGATTTCCTTGGCGGCGGCCGCTTTTGAGGCGCCGCCGAGCATGAGTGCATCAGCCATGTCGGCTTGGCGCGCTTCGATCATTTCGCCGAGGCGGTAGATGATCTGGCCGCGATTGTAGGCGGTGCGCTTGGCCCAACCCGGACCGGCCTTGGCGGCGGCTTCCACCGCGTTGCGTAAATCCTTCCGCGTGCACTGCGGGATGTTGGCGAAGAACTCCCCCTTGGCGTTGTTGAGCGGAAAAGTGCGGGCGCTTTCAGAACGAATGAAAGCACCGCCAACATAGACTTTGGGCGTTTTGGTAACGGGCAAACGGGTCATGGCAAATCAGGTTGAATTAAGCAGACGCGGGTTCGGACGCTTCGTCCTGCAGGTGGGTTTGTTCTTTGTATTTCCGCGCGACAAACGCGAAAGCGACGGACGCGAGGATCGCGAGAGCCGTGAAGAACAAGTAGTAATCGGCGCCCGTGAGCTTCACCGTGCCGTCGGGATTCTGGATGAAGTAATTGACGAGCGCCGTGATCAAGTTACCCGCCGAGATTGACAGCAGATAAAGCGACATGATGACGGATTTCATGTGCTTGGGTGCCTGCGTGTAGGCGAACTCCAGCGCGGTGATCGACACCATGACTTCGGAAGCAGTCAACAGCGCGTAGGCGGGAAGTTGCCAGCCGATGTTCGGGATGAGACCGGCAACGATTTGGGATTCGATCCACGCGCTGACCAAAAAGGCGACACCGGAGACAAAAATACCGAGGCCGATTTTGCGCAGGGGATTAAGCGGAAAGACGACGTTGATCGCCGGATAAATGAGGTATTGGAACAGCGGAATGAAGATCAAGATCATGATCGCGTTCACCGCCTGAATTTGTGACGGCAACCACGTGATGCCGGCGAAGTGCAGATCCATCTTCGACGCCTGCAACACCCAGCGTCCGCCACTCTGATCCCACAGCGACCAAAACACCGCCACAAACACGAAGATGATACCGATTCGGCCGATGGCGGCCCAGCCCGCGCGATTGAAATTCTCGCGGATAAATGCCTTTCCGGCCGGTGGCACGTGCACGAACTTCTTACGACCCGCCCGGAAGACAATCGTCGCTACCAACATCAGGATGCCCGGGATGCCGAACGCGAGATTCGGACTGTGATTCTCCAGCACCCACGGAATGAGCAGGATGGAGAAAAACGACCCGAAGTTGATCGAGAAATAGAACCAACCGAAAGCGCGGGAGAGTAAATGTTGGTTGGTGGCGCCGAATTGATCGCCGACGTTGGCCGAGACGCAGGGCTTGATACCACCGGCACCAAGGGCGATGAGCGACAAACCGATGCCGAGTCCGAGCCGCGTGTCATCGACCGCGAGAGCAAGATGGCCGACGCAGTAAACGAGCGAGAGCCAGAAAATCGTGCGGTATTTGCCGAAGAAGGCATCCGCGAGGATCGCGCCGAAAATCGGGAAAAAATAATTCGAGGCCAGAAAGAGGTGATACCACGTGCTCGCCTCCGCTTCATTCATCGGCGAGAGCATGCCTGACTTGTCGCGCAAGTATTGCGTCATGAACACGACGAGGATCGCGCGCATACCGTAGAAGCTGAAGCGTTCCGCGGCTTCGTTGCCGATGATGTAGGGGATGCCCGGCGGCATCTTGTCGGTTTTCAGTGGTGCAGTGAGCAGTGGGGTGTCGGCCATGTTAAGGGGAGTTAACGGAGGGTGAGAAAAAGGAGAGCGGCGATAAGCAGAACCGCCGTGGCCATCAACCACGGGGCGAGCGAGCGTTTGTGGGGCATCGGCGGAAAACTGCGCGCTTTGTCAAAGGCGGATGCCGGTAAATTGAGTCCGTCGTAGCGGGTGGTGTCCTCATCCCAACCCGACCGTTCGTCCGCACCGCAACCCGGGCACGCCTTCGCGGTGCGCGGCACGGATTCGCCGCAGACCGGGCAGGTCGAGGGAGGAGTTTGTTGAGTAGACATGGGCAGCGAACGAAATGAGGGGGAGGTTTCGTTGCTCAAACCAGCTTGCAATAATCGAGCAGGCCTTGGCGGCCGCCTTCGCGTCCGAAGCCGGATTCCTTGTAACCGCCGAAGGGCGACGTCGGATCGAATTTATTATAGGTGTTGGCCCAGACGACACCGGCTTTGAGTTCGGTGGACATCTTGAGGATGCGCGAACCCTTGTCGGTCCACACGCCGGCGCTGAGGCCGTAGGCGGTGTTGTTGGCTTTTTCCACGGCTTCATCGAGCGTGCGGAAGGTGAGCACGCTGAGCACGGGGCCGAAGATCTCTTCGCGCGCGATGCGGTGACTCATCGATACGCCGGAGAAAATCGTCGGGCGATAATAGTAACCTTTCGTCGGCAACTTGCAGCTCGGTTGGAATATCTCCGCGCCTTCCTTCACGCCTGCGGCCACCAGCGTTTCAATGCGCTTGAGTTGCTCGCGCGAGTTGATCGCGCCGATGTCGGTGTTCTTGTCGAGCGGATCGCCGACGCGCAACGTGCGGATGCGGGTCTTGAGTTTGGCGAGAAACATCGCCGCGATCGGCTCGTGCACGAGCAGACGCGAACCGGCGCAGCACACGTGACCTTGATTGAAGAAAATGCCGTTCACGACGCCTTCGACGGCTTGGTCGATCGGGGCGTCGTCGAACACGATGTTCGCCGCTTTGCCGCCCAGCTCCATCGTCATCTTCTTATCCGTGCCCGCGAGCGAGCGCATGATGATTTTGCCGACTTCGGTCGAGCCGGTGAAGGCAACCTTGGCCGCGGTCGGATGTCCCATCACGGCGGCCCCGGTGTCGCCGAAGCCCGTGACGATATTGATCACACCAGCGGGCAATCCGGCGTCCTGGAAAATTTCCGCGAGCTTCAACGCCGTGATCGACGTCGTCTCGGCGGGTTTGATCACGATGCAATTGCCCATCGCGAGCGCGGGCGCGAGTTTCCACGCGAGCATGAGCAGCGGGAAATTCCACGGGATGACCTGACCGACGACGCCGAGCGGCGCGACGTTGCGACCGGGGGCGACGTAATCGAGTTTATCCGCCCAACCGGCGTGGTAGAAGAAATGCGCGGCGGCCATCGGCACGTCGAAATCGCGCGCTTCCTTGATCGGTTTGCCGCCGTCCATCGTCTCGGCAACGGCGAATTCACGCGCGCGATCCTGCAGCAGGCGGGCGATGCGGAAAATGTATTTGGCGCGTTCGCGGCCCGGCATTTTGCCCCACGTGGTGTCGAACGCTTTCTTGGCGGCGGCGTAGGCGGCATCGACGTCGGCGGCGTTGGCTTGGGCGATCTCGGCGATCTTCTGTTCGTTGGCCGGGTTGATGGCGTCGAAATATTTGCCGCCGGACGGCGCGACGAATTTGCCGCCGATGAAGAGGTCGTAGCGCGCCTTGAGTTTCGGATCGGCGGTTTCGGGCGCGGGATCGAATTCCCAGAGATCGCCGAAGATGAGTTCGGGCAACGGGCGGCCGTGGGCGCGGGTGGCGGGGCGTTGGGGTTTTTTCTCAGTCAGAGTGGGCATGGCAGAATTGGGTTAGTAGCTCTCGGCGGCTTCGCTGAAGTAATACGGGGCTTGGTAGGCGCCGGTCTTTTCTTTTTCGAGTTGGCGGAGCAAGTCGTTCAACAGCGACGAAGCCCCGAAACGGTAACGGGTGTTGTTGAGCCACTCGTCGCCGAGCGTTTCCTTCACCGCGATGAGAAATTGCAACGCCTGCTTCGCCGTGCGGATGCCGCCGGCGGGTTTCATCGCGATCGGCAGGCCGGTCTCGAGATAGAAATCGCGGATCGCTTCGATCATCACCTGATTGTTGCCCAGTGTGGCGTTGAGCGAAGTCTTGCCGGTGCTGGTCTTGATAAAATCGTTCGGCCGCAACACGCGCATGGCGATGAAGGACGCGGCGCGGATGTTGTCGTAGGTTTCGAGTTCGCTGACTTCGAGAATGACCTTGAGCGTGGCCGGGCCGCAGGCCTCGACGACGGCGGCAATCTCGTCCTGCACGAGCGCAAAATCGCCGGAGAGAAACGCGCCGCGATTGATCACCATGTCGATTTCGTCCGCGCCATCGCCAACGGCGGCGCGCACTTCGGCGAGGCGGGTTTTGAGCGGGGCTTGACCCGACGGGAACGCCGTCGCCACTGACGCGATGCGCACGGCGGTGTCCTGCCCAAGGGCGCGGCGGGCGTGTTTCACCATCGCGGGATAAACGCAGACGGCGGCGACTTGCGGCGTGGCGGGATCGTCGTGCGGGCTGAGCGCTTTTTGACAGAGCGATTGGACTTTGCCGGGCGTGTCCTTGCCTTCGAGCGTGGTGAGATCGACCATCGTCACCGCGAGCTTGAGGCCCTTGACCTTGGAGGCCTTCTTGATGCTGCGGGTCGTGTATTTCGCCACGCGCTCCTCAATCCCAACCTGATCCACGGTGCCGATTTCGTTGAACAAACGCCGGAATGCGGCATTGCCTGAGAGTGACATGATTTCGTTACTATTCGTGGCTTCCCTGCTGAAAACAATGGCAAAGTCGACGGGAGCCGCCGCGATTTTGTTCGGCCTGACTGCATGCGCGAGCGGCGGCAACCCCGCTCCTTTTGCCGGTCCCTTCGACGCCAGCTTGATGAGCGAACCCCGGAGTCGCGAAGCGAGCGGATTGGCGGCTTCGCGCCGCGCGCCAAATCTCCTCTGGACGCATGACGACAGCGGCGGCCCACCGGTGCTCTATGCCCTCGACGCCACCACCGGCGCACTGCGGGGACGCCTGCGCATCGACGGCACGCGCAACACCGACTGGGAAGACCTCGCTGCTTTCGAACTCGATGGGCGCGCGTGGTTGCTCATCGCCGACGTTGGCGACAATCTCGGCCGGCGTTCCTCCGTCTGGTTGCATGTCGTGCCCGAGCCTGATCCGACGACGCTCGCTGCCGGCACCGAACTCACGGTGCGCCCCGCCTACTCGATCCAGTTCACCTACGAAGACCTCGCGCGCGATTGCGAGGCTGTCGCCGTCGACACGGCGAGTCGCACGATTTATCTGCTCACCAAACGCGAGCCCACGCCGCGCCTCTATGCGTTGCCGTTGCAACCGGCCAACGGACTCGTTGTCGCGCGTCGCGTCGGCGAAGTGCCACACTTGCCGCAGCCTTCCACGCTGCAACGCGCCATCGCCCTGCCTGCGCAAGCCTTTCGCGGCCAACCCACGGCACTCGACTTCGCTGCCGATGGATCGGCCGCCGTCGTGCTCACTTACGGCGATTTGTTGCTCTTTCCCCGCGCCCCCGGCGAAGCCTGGGCCACCGCCCTTGCCCGCCCACCGTTGCAACTGCCCGCGCATTACCTGCCGCAAGCCGAAGCCGCGTGTTTTTCACCCGAGGGCCAGTCGATTTACGTGTGTTCTGAGCGCACGATGCGTTTGCTGCGCTATCAGCGCGACACGGCAACCCCCGCGGCCGCTCCGACCACTAGAGACTAAGCCCGACGGCGGGACGAACTTGCGCGCACCACACACTCCTGTTTCCCTGCCGCCGTGTCCGACACCGCCCCCTCCTCTTCCGCCGCCCCGCCATCCACGCCCCAAGGCGAACTCGTCATTCGCACGCTCGCGATGCCCGCCGACACCAATCCCGCCGGCGACATCTTCGGCGGCTGGCTCCTCGGGCAAATGGACCTCGGCGCCGCCATCATCGCCAAAAGCGTGGCGCGCTGCCGCGTCACCACCGTGGCGCTCGACGGCATGGCGTTTCTCAATCCGGTTTCGGTTGGCGACATCGTCGATTGCTACGCGCGGCTCCTCAGTGTCGGCCGCACCTCGATGAAAATTGATGTCGAGGCCTGGGTGCAACGCGGCACCGACGGCAAATTATTGCGCGTCACCGAAGGCATTTTCACCTACGTCGCCCTCGACGAGAATGGCCGGCCGCAACCAGTGCGGCGCGCATGATTACTCTCTCAACCATCCTCCGTCGCGCGCTTTTTGTGATCGGCGTGTTTTCCCTCGTTGGAACCGCCGGCGCGCAAGGTGCAACGCTCGCCGACGGACTCACCCGCGCTGTCTTGCGGGTAGACGAAGCCCGAATCCACACCATGCTCGCGCCCGATGTCGGTGCGCTCGACGACATACTCGCGTCCGATTGCATTTACGTGCATTCCAACGGTCGCACTCAAACCAAAGCTCAGTTGCTCGATGACTTGCGGACGGGGGCATTCAAATACACCAAAATTCGCTACACGTCACAGCCCTTGGTGCGCCTCTACGGCAGCGCTACCGCGATTATCACGGGCACCACACAAATCGAGGTGCAGTCCGGCAAAACCGAACCGGTTAAACTGACCCTGTTGGTCACCGCGGTTTACGTCGCGCAAGGCGGTCGCTGGCAACTCGCCTCCTACCAATCCGTGCGCGCCGCAGAGTAAGCTTGCGCCGGAGCGCGGCGTGACTTTCGTGCGCGTCCGTCGGCCTTTCCTTTTCCACGCATGAACCACCTCGTTATCTCCGCCAGTCTCAATCCCGAGAGCAACAGCCGCCTGCTCGCCCGCGCCGCGGAGCGCGCGCTCGCGGCCGCGGGTTACGCCGTGGCCTTCGCCGATTTGCGCGAGCTCGCCCTGCCGCCCTGCGACGGTGCCGCCGCCTACAGCCATCCCCACACGGCTCGCGCACGCGAACTCGTGACTGCCGCCGCCGGCATCGTCATCGCCACCCCAGTCTATAATTACGACGCCAACGCCTCGGTGAAAAACCTGATCGAGCTGACCGGGCGCGCGTGGGAGAACAAAATCGTCGGCTTCGCCTGCGCGGCGGGCGGCACGACGAGTTACATGTCGATCATGGGTCTCGCCAACAGCCTGATGCTGGACTTCCGCTGCACGGTTGTGCCGCGTTTTGTCTATGCGACCGAAGCCGATTTCGCCGGTGACGCCATCACCAACGCATTGATCGCCCAGCGCACCGAGGAACTCGCCCTTTCGGTCGCCCGCTACGCGCAAGCACTGCAAAATTGAACGAACAACAGCGGAATCTTAACCGCTGAAACGCTCGCGCAACTCGCGCCAGTTGACCCGCGCGCGTTGTGCGCGCATCGTTCGCCGCTTGTCCCTCGATCCCAAAGCAGCTTCCACTATGCGCGGCGCGACTGCCGCGACCGTCGGCTTTCTCTTCTGGGGCATCGTGCCGATCTACTGGAAGCAGATGCAGACCGTGCCGGCGCAAGAGTTGATCACGCATCGCATCACGTGGTCGCTCGTCTTGCTCCTCGGTGTGCTCGCGTGGAAAAAAGAATTTCATACGTTGTGGCCCGCGTTCGCGAGCTGGCGCGCCTTTGGTATTAACGCGCTCAGCAGTGTCATGCTTTCGATCAACTGGCTGGTCTACGTGTGGGCGGTGAACCACGGGCACATCATCGAATCGAGTCTGGGCTACTTTCTCACGCCGCTGGGCAACGTCGCGCTCGGCTACCTATTTCTCCATGAGAGGCTCCGCGTGTTGCAATGGACCGCCATTGGTTTCGCCGCGCTCGGCGTGTTACTGTTGTTGGTCGGCGTGGGGCATGTGCCGTGGATCGCACTGACGCTCGCGGCAACGTGGTCGTGTTACGGGATTTTGAAAAAAAAATCCGCGCTCGGTTCGGTGGCGGGCTTGACGGTGGAGACGTTGATTCTGTTGCCGGCGGCCATTGCGGCGCTGCTGTGGTGGCACCACACGGGCGAGGGTGCGCTCGGGCGCGTCGATGCATGGCTGCATGTGCTGGTGCTGAGTGTCGGTGTGATCACGGCGATTCCGCTGCTGCTCTTCGCCTATGGCGCGCAACGCATCCGGCTGGCGACGCTCGGGCTGTTGCAATTCCTCGCGCCCACCGTGCAATTTCTCATCGGCGTTTATTGGTATCGCGAACCGTTCGATAGCGCGCGCTTGGCGGCGTTTGCGCTGATTTGGTGCGGCTTGATTCTCTATTCCGCCGACAGTTTCTGGTCGCAACGCAAACGCCTCTTTCGCTGACTGCCGCCATGTCGCGCTGCGGAATTTCTGTCCTGCTCTTACTCGTCTCGTTGCTGACCCCGATCTTGGCGGTCGCAAAAGTAGACGCCGCCGCGCCGCGGCCCAAGACGGAACCTCGTTTTATGGCAAGTCACGCCGCCTTCCTCGCCCGCGCCCAGGCTGGTCCGATCGGGCTATTGTTTCTCGGGGATTCCATCACCGCGGGTTGGCAGAGCGCCCCAGATATTTGGGAAAGATATTTCGGCGCGCACGCGCCGGCGAATTTCGGCATCGGCGGTGATGCGACGCAAAATGTGCTGTGGCGCATTGAGAACGGCGAACTCGACGGCATTGCCCCGCGCGCGGTCGTGCTGCTGATCGGCACCAACAATACCGCCGGGCACACGGCGCCGGAAATCTCGGCCGCGATCGGAAAAATCGTTGACCATATCCGGGCCAAGTTGCCCGAAACCAAAGTGCTCTTGTTGGCCATTTTTCCGCGCGGACCGCGCGTCAATCGCGATGGCACTCCCGATGCATGGGAAAAGCGCATGGAAGTGATTCACGCCGTCAACGCTACGTTGCTCCAGCTTGCCGACGGCGAACGCGTGCACTGGCTCGATATTGGTCACCACTTTCTCGATACTGCCGGCACGATTCCCGCGGGGTTGATGCCCGATCAATTACATCTCTCACCAGCAGGTTATCAAGTGTGGGCGGAGGCGATGCAGCCGACCCTCGACGCCTTACTTCGTTGACGGCACCGCTGGTTCGCCGCGGCCAAAATCGAGCAGTTCCATTTCAAAGATGAGCGTGGCGCGTTTGGGAATACGGGGAGGATGACCGCGCGTGCCGTAGCCGAGTTCGTAAGGCACGATCAGAATCCATTTCTCGCCCTTGCGCATGCGCAAGATGGCTTGGTCCCAGCCGTCGATTAAATCACCGCGGCCGATGCGCGCGATGAATGGGTCGGCGGGATCCTGCGACTGATCGAATACGCTACCGTCGAGCAGTTCTCCTTTGTAAAGGACCTTAACAAACATACCCGCCTCGGGCTGCGGTCCGTGGCGCTCGCCTTCCTTGACCACGATATAGCGCAGACCACTGGACGTTTTTTGTGCATTGGGCCAGCGTTGCTCGACGATCTCCAAATCCTCGGGCGGCAATTTCTCGCGTTGCGCATGCAAAGCGACGGCGCCGAACAGCGCGCAGCAGGTGAACAACAGGGCGAAGCGACGACGGAAGCAGAGGCTCATTTCTTCTTGGGTTGGGTGGTCGGAGGAATGACGCGAAAGGTGACGGGGGGGATCGCGCTCGTCGAGGCTGCATCACCAGCCGGCACCTCGTCGGTTTTCAGCACGGGGATCGCGCTTGGCGGACGGGCCGCGGGAAGCGTAACGGTGGCTTTGGTTGCCGGGGGGGCGGCAACGGGGGCCGGGCGGACGGTGGGCAACGTCGTTTGCACGTTGGGCATCGCGGGCGCGTGGGCGAAGCCGCGTTCGAGCAACTCCATGACTTTGAAATCGCGCATCTTCGATGTCTCGCTGCCGAGCGTTACCGCGATGAGCCGGCGGCCGTTACGTTCGGCAGTAGCGGAGAGCGAAAAACCGCCCGCGGAAAAATATCCTGTCTTCAGGCCATCGCAGCCGGCGAACTTGCCGAGGAGATGGTTGTGGCTGCGCATCTCAAATGGCGTAGCGGATTGCTCGCGGAGCATGCGGACTTTGATCGAGCTGTAGGCGAGCACGCGGTCGTGCTGGATGAGGTGACGCGACAACAACGCCAAATCGCGCGCCGTGGAAACATCGGGCTCCTGACCGCGCGACGGTGGCAAACCGTGGGGCGAAGTGAAGCGGGTCTGCGCCATGCCGAGTTCGCGCGCTTTCTCATTCATCAACGCCACAAAAGCCTCGCGTGAACCGCCGACATGGACGGCAAGCGCGACGGCGGCGTCGTTGGCGGACGAAACGATCAGCGCGACGAGCAGATCGTCGATGCTAAAGACTTCCCCGTGCTTCAGGTAAACTTGCGAACCTCCCGTGCGCGCAGCTTCGGCGGATACCGTGACTGGGGCTTCGAGCGAGAGTTGCCCGGCGATGACGCGATCCATCACCACGGCAAACGTCATCAACTTAGTCACACTTGCTGGATAAGCGACGACGTCGGCCCCATCTTCGAACAACACCTGTCCGGTGTCCGAATCGACGACGATCGCGCCGACGTAGGGGTTGCGGGAGATTTTTTCGAGCGCACTGGCGCTCAGCAGCAGGACAAAAAAAGTAAGGGCGGCCGCGAGTCGGCGAAGAAATTGCATGTCCCGCCAACGCATCGCGCCATAGCGAAGCGTGCAACGAAATTTCCGGAGAAATTCCGCGTCGTCGCGATGAAATTGGGCCAAAATAACCACAGATTACACAGCCGACACGGATTCAAACCCCAAGGGCGATCCGTGCAAACTGTGCTATCCGTGGTTAGTCGAAAAATTTCGGACTGAGTTAACCGCGGCGACCGCGGAAGCGGAAGCCGACTTTGCCGCCTTGTTTGTCGCGATCAGGGCCGACGGGATTGCTGCCCCGGGAGCCGCTGCGACCACCACCACCGCCAGCCGCGGGACCGGCGCGGTTGCCACCGCGTTGACCCTGGCGCTGCCCTTGACGTTGTTGACCGCGCGGAGCGGGCGGACGCGCCACGCCGAATGGTTGATACGGGAAACCTTCGAGCCGGAGCTCGGGAATCTTTTGGCCGATGAAGCGCTGGATGTCGCGGATGTCATCCGCGTTTTCGGGCGTGACGAGCGTGAATGCGTCGCCAACTGCCTGGGCGCGACCGGTGCGACCGATGCGGTGCACGTAATCTTCAGGATTCTCCGGCACATCGTAGTTGATAACGTGGGAAACGCCCGCGACGTCGATGCCGCGTGCGGCGATATCGGTGGCGACCATCACTTCGTATTTACCGGACTTGAAGCCGGCGAGCGCCTCGATGCGCTGGTTTTGAGAGCGATTGGCGTGCAGAACGGCAACAGAGTGATTCTGCGACTTGAGGCGGCGGGCGATCTTGTCGGCACCGTGTTTGGTGCGCGAGAAGACGAGCACGCTGTCGAAGTCGGTTTTCTCGAGCAAAGCGACCAGGAGGTCGAACTTCTGATCGTAGGCGACCGGGTAGAGCGCGTGTTTGATGGAGTTGTTGACTGAGCGATTGGCGCCGATTTCGACGCGGGTCGGATTGCGCAACGCGAAGGACGCGACGGCTTGAATCTCGGGCGGCACGGTGGCGGAGAAAAACAGTGTCTGACGCTCACGCGGGCAGCGGCTGATGATGTCTTTCACGACGGGCAAAAAGCCCATGTCGAGCATGCGATCGACTTCGTCGAGCACGAGGACTTGGATATCGCGGAGATTGATCGAGCCGTCTTGGATATAGTCCATCAGGCGGCCGGGCGTAGCGACGATGACGTCGACGCCCTTGCGGAGTTCGGCACGTTGGTGGCCGTAGCCGACGCCGCCGAAGACGGCGAGCGTGCGAATATCCGTGAAGCGGGCGAAATCGTGGAAGGCCGTCTCGACTTGGGCAGCGAGTTCACGGGTCGGTTCGAGGACGAGGACGCGCGTGCGATTGGTGTTCTTGTCGAGCCGGGAAAGAATCGGGAGCGCAAAGGCCGCGGTCTTGCCGGTGCCGGTTTGCGCAGAGCCAATGAGATCGCCGCCGCCGAGGACGACGGGGATGGCGCGGAGTTGAATCGGAGTCGGATCCGTGTAACCGGCGGCTTGGATGCCGCGCAGGACGGGTTCGGAAAGTTGCAGAGCTTTAAAAGGCATAAATACAGGCGCGACAATGCGCGCAGCTAACAGGGAAAAGAAAAAGGGCGGAGCCGCATTGGGCCCCGCCCTGGAAATTCAGTCAGTTTGCTGAAGCAAACGGAACCGCTTAGTAACGATCGCGACCGCCACGATCGCCGCCACGGCCACCGCCGCCGCCGAAGCCGCCGCGACCGCC
>JAUXXD010000160.1 GCA_030681265.1 Candidatus Didemnitutus sp.
GTTTACACCGAGAGGGTCGGGGGTTCGAGTCCCTCGGCGTCCACCAGTTTTGGCGATGGGCTGGCCAAGACTGTTCGCCATCTCGGCGGGGCGGCTGGGCCCGCCACTTTCATGAAACTCATCCTCGCCACCCGGAAAAGCCCGCTCGCTCTTGCGCAGACCGAAATGGTCGCCGCGCGTTTTCAGGCCGTGCTCGGTGCGGAATGCGAATTGCTCAAGATCGTCACGACGGGCGATCGCCAAACGGATTGGTCGCTGATCAAGCAGGGCGGCAAGGGACTCTTCACGGCGGAACTCGAACAGGCGCTCCTGCGCGGCGACGCCCATGCGGCAGTGCACAGTTGCAAAGATCTGCCCGGCGAGAATCCCGCCGGCCTCACGGTTGCGGGTTTTCTGCCGCGCGAAATGACCAACGACGTGCTCGTGCTGCGCGAAGGCGTCACCGTGCCCGCGACGATTGGCACGAGCAGTCCGCGCCGCCAGTTGCAGATCGCGAAATTGTTTCCGCAGGCGACGTTCACGGAGATCCGCGGCAACGTCGATACACGGCTCAAGAAAATCGCCGCCGGCAACGCCGATGCGACGATTTTGGCGGCGGCGGGTATGCGCCGGCTCGGCATTCACAGTTGGCCCGGCGTCGTGTTGCGCCCGCTGACCTTCGCCGAGAGCGTGCCGGCGGTCGGGCAGGGCGCGATTGCGATTCAATGCGCGGAGGCGCTCGCCGCGACGCTGGCCCCGGCATTTGACGCGGCGACGGCACGGAGCGTGACGCTCGAACGTGCGTTTCAGGCGGCGATTGGCGGCGGGTGTCAGGTCGCCTTTGCGGCGCACGCCGTCGGCAACCAGTTGTATTTTTTCCACGAACGCACCGGCACGCATACCTACGAGTTGAGCGATGCCGATTTTGCCGCGCCGCAAGCGACGGCGCGTCGCATGCTCAACGACCTCGGATTTCATGGCTGCTAACTCCTCTTCCTTACCGCTGCACAATTGCCGCATCGCGATTACGCGTCCGCGCGACCAAGCCGCCGATTGGGCCGCGACGATTACGGCGCAAGGCGGCACGGCGATCGAATTGCCGCTGATTCAAGTCACCAAGCATTTCGACAAGGAGACGCTGGCGGAAGTCTTCGCAGAGCTCGGGCAATACGAGTGGATCATCTTCACGAGCGCGAACGGCGCGCGGTTTTTCTTCGAGGAATTCCACCGCGCGTTCGATGACATCCGCGCGTTCGGTCTGATGCGCATTGCCGTCGTCGGTGCCGCGACGGCCGAAGTGGTGCGAAGCCAGCACTTGCGCATCGAGGTGCAACCCGAGAAAGCCAACGCGGCCGAGCTGGCGAAGTTGCTGGTGGAACGCGAAGCGATCGACTCGGCGAAAATACTCGTCGTCACGGGCAATCTCAACCGCGACACGTTGTTCGATGCGTTGCACCAAGCGCGCGCGATCGTGGATCGCCTGCCAATTTATCGCACGGTGGAAACGGATTTGTCGAAGGACCCGGTGGCGAGCGACTTTCGGCGCGACGGCGCGGACGCAATTTTCTTTGCGAGTCCGTCGGCGGCGCAGTCGTTTTTCGATCAAGCCGCCGCGCTCAAACTCGACGTGAAAGCACGCCGTCCGTTGGCAGGCAGCATCGGTGCCACCACCACGGCGGCGATGAAACAGCTCGGCTTGCCCGTCGATTTCGAAGCAACCGAGGCCAACTTAAATTCCCTGCTCGAAGCGTTCGTCGCCAAACGCAAACCGCGCGCCTAGTGCGCGGCGCACGCTCCCACAACCGCTTCATTTTTCATCGGTTCGCACTCTTCTCCCTCTATGAAAGTTCCCTTTCTCGATCTGAAACAACAACACCAAGCGATTCGCGAAGAAGTGCTGGCGGCATTGGCGGCCACTTACGACGCAACGCGTTTTTGTCTCGGTAAGGATGTGGAAGATTTCGAGCGCAATTTTTCGACGACGTATGGCTATGCGCGCACCTTGGGCATGAACAGCGGCACGTCGCCGTTACACATCGGTTCGATCTGCGGTGGCTTCGGACTGGGCGATGAGATTATCACCACGCCGTTCACGTTTGCCTCGAGTTGCTGGGGCATCAGCTACGTCGGCGCGAAACCGGTCTTCGTCGATGTTGAGCCGGATACGTGGTGCATCGCGCCCGAGGCGATTCGTGCCGCGATTACGCCGCGCACCAAGGGCATCGTCGTGGTGCATATTTTCGGTCAACCGGCGCGGATGGACGAAATCATGGCAATTGCGCAGGAGCACAAGCTGTTCGTCGTCGAAGACTGTGCGCAAGCGGTCGGCGCGAGCTACAAAGGCACGCCGGTCGGCGCGATGGGTGATTGCGGCACGTTTAGTTTTTATCCGACGAAAAATCTCGGCGCGTGCGGCGAGGGCGGTGCGTTTGTTTCGAAACATGCGGCGGTGATGGACAAGGCCCAACTGCTACGCGTGCACGGTTCGCCAAAGCGCTACCTGCACACGGAAGTGGGCTTTAATTTCCGCATGGACGGGTTCCAGGGCGCAGCGCTGAACATCAAGTTGCGGCACATTGCGCACTGGACGGCGCGCCGCCGCGAGATTGCGGCCCGTTATCGCGCGGAGATCAAGCATCCGGAAATTCAATTGCCCGTGGTGCCGTCGCACGGCGAATCGGTGTGGCATCAATTCACGATGTTGCATCCGCGCCGTGATGCGTTGCGTGCGCATTTGGAACAATGCGGTGTGGGCACGGAAATTATTTATCCCGGCCCGATGCATTTGCAGCCGTGCTACGCGGAATTGGGTTACGCGAAAGGCAGCTTGCCCATCGCCGAGCACGCGAGCGCGTGTTGTGTGAGTCTGCCGATCTTCCCGGAACTCACCGACGAACAAGTCGCCCACGTGATCGCGTCGGTCAACGCGTTCACGGGCTAATGCAGAGGCGTGTCGTCGTGATCAACGGCATTACTCTCAAGATTTGCGGGCTTACCTCGGTCGCCGATGCGCAGGCCGCGGCGACGATCGGTGCAGATTATTTGGGATTTGTGCTGCATCCGGCATCGCCGCGCTACGTGAGTTTAGAGAAATTTCGCGAACTGCAGCCGGACTTGCCGGTGCTGCCGCGCGTGGGCGTTTTGGTTTACACTGCCGTCGATGCCCTCCGCGCCGTGAGCGAAGCGGGTTTCGATATTATCCAACTGCATTTTCCAAACGATCTGTCGTTCAGCGAAGTCGCGCAATGGAGCGATGTGGTGCCGTCAGCGAAACTTTGGTTCGCACCGCGCGTGCCTCCGGGGAAGGAGATGGATCCGTGTTTCGCGCCGCTGGCTGAGACGATTTTGTGGGATGCCTACGATGCCACGCAGCACGGCGGCACGGGGCGCACGGGCGATTGGGCGGCGTTTGCGCGGCAGCAGCAGAAGTTCCAGCGCATGCGCTGGATTCTCGCGGGCGGGTTGAATCCCGATAACGTCCGTGACGCGCTCGCGCAAACCGGCGCGACGTTTATCGACGTGAACAGTGGCGTGGAATCCGCGCCCGGCGTGAAAGACCACGCAAAGTTAGCCGCATTGGCGGCGGTGTTGCAATGACTGGCGTTTGCAGGTGGCACGGGTAACGTTTGTTCAGTGATGAAGTTTCCACGCATCTTCTCCGGCGCCGTGCTAGTTGGGAGTCTGAGTGGTTTCGCGTCCGTGCTTTTGGCGGCGCCGAATCCGGCATTGGTGGAGTTGGCGCGGAAGGGAGAACCGGCGGCGCAGTTAGCGCTCGCGCTAAGGTATTTCGAAGGTCGCGACGGCATCAGCGCCAATGCCAGTGAAGGCCTGAATTGGGCGACGCGTGCCGCGGAGCAAGGCTACGCGCCGGCGGCCGAGTTGCTCGGCCAGTATTTTCTGTTGGACCCAAGCGTGTCGCGCAATCCGGGCAAAGCCGCGCATTATTTGCAGCGAGCACTGGAGGGTAATCCGCAGTCGCAGACTGCGCGAGCGCTCCTCGGTTTGCTCTACTACCAAGGGCGTGGCGTGATGGTGAACCGCGAGCAAGGCTTGGCACTGATCACCGCCGCCGCAGACGGCAACAACGCCATCGGAGTGCGCTTGGCTAGTCTGTTGAAAAATGACGGCCACCTCGACCAAGTATTACCGCGCACGGAGCCAGACGCAGCTTTGTTGCAACGGGCGGAGGGCGGCGACGCGGAAGCGCAGCACGCATTGTCCGTGGCCTACGCGAACGGCTGGATCGAATCTCCCGAAGGCAGCAACGCAGCCCAGCGCTGGCGCCAGCGGGCGGCAGCGGGCGGTTCGGCGCAAGCACAGTATGAAGTCGGCTTGAGATTGCGCTCCGGAATGGACGGCTATGCCAAGGACATTTCGCTGGCGACGGATTGGCTGAAGCGTGCGGCAGAGAGCAACTACGGACCTGCCCAAGCGGAGTTGGGCCGGATGTATTTCCAAGGCGAGGGTGTGGCGCAGGATGAGAAGCTTGCGGCATTTCACCTCCGAAATGCGGTGGAGCAAAACCAACAAGCCGCGGAAGCGCCGCTGGGGATTCTCCTCGCGACCGGGCGCGGGGTGGACGCCAACCCGGCGGAAGCGTTTGCGTTGCTGCGTGGGGCGGAACGACGCGACGACCTCACGGCGCGGGAGTTTTTGAGTCGGACGTTTCTCGAGGAAAAATATGAGCCGTCGGACGCCGAGGAAATGGTTCGACTGCTGCGATATGCGATCAAGCAGCGCAATAATCGCGCGCGCGAGTTGCTTGGCATGCGACTCTACACCGGCGATCAGGTAAAGCAGGACGTCGGCGAGGCGGTGATCTTGCTCGAGCAGGCGGCCGAAGGTGGCTCGGCTTTGGCGGTGCGGGCCGTGCTCGACTATCTCAGCAAGCGTTTAGCGACGTTGGGCAGCCGTGAGAGCGACAACTACGAGCGGAAAAATCTCTTTTCGCTCCATCAAAAAATGACGGTGCTTTATGGCCTCAATGGTGAAAGTGCGGATCGTCTGGTTGCCGCGAAAGTTTTGGGCGAGTTCCGTCCGATTGACCCGCAAGGACAGTTTTTGCCGACTGGGGTGCGCGAGGCGGTGGCGTTGTTGCGAATCTACCGTGCTGAGGGAGGCACGGATCGCGAGGCGCTGCGCTGGCTGGCGGAGGTCGAGAGGCAGATTGCCCACACCCGTCCGATTGACCTGCTGGAGGGGGAATATCGGGAGAAGATGGCCCGGCGTCAAAAATAGGCGACACGCCGACTGACTCCAGCACCGCTGCTACTCGGCAATCGCGCTGAGCACTTGTTACCTATGTCTCCGGTTCATATCGGCCCAGCCATGTCAGTTAACGTTCGAGTTGAGGGCGGTATCGCTCTAGGAAGATCTTATGCAATCGAAGAATTTATTAGATTCCCGCAAAGGTATCAGTTTAAAACGGCGTCGTTAGTTTGGTGCTGTTGCTCATGGCAGTCGGATGCACTTCGCCAGGGCATCCGCCGCATGCGCAGGGATCATGAGCAAACTCTGAAACGGGATACGGCCACGGTTAAGCGGACGTTCACCACGGGAAGACGCGCGCATGCGGGCACCACGCTTGACTACGGGCTCGGAAGAGCACCAAGGACTAGCCGGTGTCAACTTGCCTCCGACGACGGGCGTCAACCCATCACGATCATCGACCGCGCAACCTTGTTTCTTACCCGCAAGACCGGACCGCAGTCCGCGAACCCCGCTTGACCCTTGGCAAGCTGAACGAGCAGTCGCGTGCGCAACGTCGTCAATGATGCAGCAGCACACACGCGAGAAGGAACGAACGGAACGGGAAACGCATTCTGGCAGCGCGGGCACCTACTGTGCAGAATCAATCCGACAAGGCGCCAATCATCCTGCCCATGCTGCAATAGTGCGCAAGGCAGTGGTGTATCAGAATCCGGGCATGCCACCCATGCCGCCGCGGCCTTTCATCTGCTCCATCTGGCGCATGAGTTTCTTTTGGTTCCCGCCCTTCATCATCTTCATCATCTTCTGCATTTGCTCGAATTGTTTGATGAGCTGGTTGACTTCGAGCACCTTGACACCGGCGCCGTTGGCGATGCGCATGCGGCGGCTGCCGTTGAGCAGGCCGGGCTTGCGTCGCTCCTGCAGCGTCATCGAAAGAATGATCGCCTCGGTGCGCTTCATTTGACGATCGGAGTCATCGGGCAATTGCATGCCGCTCATGCCGGGCATCATTCCCATGATGGACTGCATGGAGCCCATCTTCTTCACCTGCTGCATCTGCGAAAGAAAGTCTTCGAGATTGAAATCCGCCTTGCGCATCTTCTCCGCCATGCGCTCGGCGTCTTTTTGATCGATGTTCTCCTGCGCCTTTTCGACGAGCGAAACGACGTCGCCCATGCCGAGGATGCGGGAGGCGAGACGGTCTGGATAAAAAATTTCGAAGTCGGCGGTCTTTTCACCGGTCCCGACGAATTTGATCGGCACGCCCGTGACGGACTTGATCGAGAGCGCCGCGCCGCCGCGCGCATCACCGTCAAGTTTGGTGAGAATTAATCCGGTGAGGCCGAGCGCGTCGTGAAAGGCTTTGGCGACGTTGACGGCTTCTTGTCCGAGCGCGCCGTCGGCCACGAGGAGGATTTCGTCCGGCTGAATCTTTGCACGCAATTGCTTCACTTCCTCGATCAACCCGACGTCGATCTGCAGACGACCGGCGGTGTCGAAGAGAATGACGTCGGCGTTGGCTTGGTTCGCGGCGTCGAGCGCGCGTGCGCCAATGGCCGGAACGTCCTTCGAATCACGTTCAGCGTAGAAGCCCAGCACTTCCTGCTGCGCGAGAATTTCCAACTGGTCGATGGCCGCGGGACGATACACGTCGCAGGCGACGACGAAGGGGCGACTGCCGCGCTTCTTGAGCAATTTGCCAAGTTTGGCGGTCGATGTGGTTTTGCCGGAGCCGTGCAAGCCGACCATCAGCACTTTTAGCGGACGGGTCGGGGAGAGTTCGGTGGCGCCTTGGCCGAGCAAGCTGACGAGTTCGTCGTGGATGATCTTGATGATCATCTGGCCCGGGGTGACGGACTTCAGGACTTCCTGACCGACGCATTGCTGTTGCACGCGTTCGATGAATTCGCGCGTGACCTTGAAATGGACGTCGGCGGCAAGGAGCGCGGCGCGCACTTCCTTGAGGGCGTCGGCCATGTTTTCCTCGGTCAGTTTGCCGACGCCGCGCAAGTTGCGCAGCGCTTGGGAGAGTTTGTCGGTGAGATTCTCGAACATGCGACCCAATCGGTTGAAGGAATTTTTCGCGCGATGCAACTGCGGTGGTGCGTGTGGTGCAAATTACGCCTCAGCGCTCACCGGCGGGTATTCCCGGTGATAATCCTGAAATTCCCCAAGGCGATTCAGCCCGGCGGGGCGGCGGATCGCATTCGCGGTGCAGGAACAGCGTGCGGTGGGGTTAGGGGCTGGAACGCTGCGGCGTTGGCGCGAAAGGAAGTGCAGGCGGAGTGTGATTGTCAGCCTCCGCTGCGGCGTCGTTTGGACGGGTCTGCTCCGCGTCGTTAAGCCGAGTCAGTTCTGCGTGCAAGGTGCGTAGGCCTGTTTGGAGCGCGTCGCGTTCAAGAGCCGAGCGCAGTTTTGTTCGCGCAACCCCTTCGAGATCCAGGGCATGACTGAAAGAACGAAGCATGGTGGCGAGGTCGGCCAGTCCGAGACGATCGGCGGACAGGGCGAAGGCAGTCATCTTTACCGCCACGAGGGAAACATCTGTTCCTTGGTAATCTTGCTGGAGTTGCTCGTGGAGGAGTTGGACGGCGGGGCTGAGCAGGGCGAATGACATTTGACCGTCGGCGAAAGGGAGCGCGGGATCGGCCCAGCGGTGGTGGGCGCGTAAGTTGGCGGCGATGCGTTCGGCCTGCACGGATTCGGCGGAAAGCAGTTCGAATTTGGCGCGGAGCGTTTCGGGGGCGAAAGGTTTGAGGAGGTAGTGCTTGATGCCGGCGGCGCGCGCTCGCGTGATGGTTTCGGTGTCCTTGTTGGCCGAGCAGATGCCGAGCACCAAATTCTGACGGTAGGACAGTTCTTTGACTTTCTGAAGGAGCCAAAAGCCATCGTGGTCAGGCATCACGATATCGATGAGGGCGAGATCGAGGTGCAGCGCAGGATTGATCAGTATTTGCCAACCTTCGGTAGCGTTTTCGGCGCAAATGGGTGCACAACCTGACGCGTCGGTCAGGAGTTTGCGCAGCAATTCGCGTGCAACATTATCGTCTTCCACGACGAGGGTCTTCATCTCAAGGTGCTTAATCGTCTCCTTTGCTCTTTAGATTGAGGGAAATAAGGCGCTAAGATGTTGCAAATGAGGATGAACCTTTCAAATCGGCGCACAGCGAAGACGGCCATGTCTCTGAAACTATTTTGAGGATAAGTCCTTAGGCGATTTTCGGGCGATTGGGGCAACGGGACGTCGGTCGGAAAAAATTGTTCGGCGAGGTTCACCGGAACAGCCTAATTGGCGTTTCCGCTCTTCGTCGCCCGAGAAAATCGCGGAGAGTGCCGGTTGCACGCAGATTTGCGTGGATTAGCGTGGGATTGCTAGTTTGCTGCATGCCATGTCTCGCACTGTCGCCATCGTCGGTCGGCCCAACGTCGGTAAGAGCCGTATCTTCAATCGGCTCGCCCGCCGCCGCATTTCTATTGTTCACGACCAACCCGGCGTGACGCGCGATATCGTGTCCGCTGAAGTCAAAGAGGGCGGATTTACACTGCTCGATACCGGCGGGCTCGGTCTGCAGGACGCGACAACGCCGACGAAGTTGATCAAGGCCTCCGAACTCCAAGTCGCTTTCGCCATTGGTGCGGCGCAGGTGATTTTATTTATCGTCGATGCCCGGGAAGGTCTCACGGCGATCGACGAACGCGTCGCCACCCTACTGCGCAAGAGTAAGAAAAAAGTGATTCTCGTGGCGAAC
>JAUXXD010000169.1 GCA_030681265.1 Candidatus Didemnitutus sp.
CAGACCTCGCGCTCGATCGGCATCGGACTGGTCTGCACCGTGTTTTTTCATGTGTTGTTGTTATGCCTCGCCCCATATTTTCCGGTGACGCATGGCCTCGGGTCGCCCGCGGAACTCGCCGCCATTGCCGCCGCGAATCGCAGCAAGGATTTCAACTTCGAGCTGACGCCAATGGCCGAAGCGGAGAAAGCGCGCGATCCGTTCAAGTTTGTCGAAACCAATCCCGACGCGCCCGAGAACACGCCCGACCAGACGCCGAATTTCTCCAACCGCAACCAGCAGTCGGCCCAAGCCGAAAAGCCCGACGCGCTTGATGCAGAGAACCGCCCGTCCGTGAAAGGCCGCGAAGATCTGCGTGACTCCTCAGCGATTGTTTCCGGCGATTTCGCCCGCCCGCAGGAAGGGGCCGCCGTAACCGCGACGCAGGAGATGTTAGAGAGCCTACAACCGCAGGAAGCTCAGCAAGCCCGCGCCGAACAGATTCCGCTCACCGGCGCGGAGAAGATCGAAGGCCTCTCCGAGGACGGCGTGGGCAGCAATGTCTCGCAGAGCAAATCGCCTTCGACCCGCGCCGAACAGTTTTTGGAAGGTGCCAAGGACGGACGCAGCGAAACTGGCGGCCTGACTGAAATCGCCGCGACCGAACGCCCGACGCCGAAGCCGCGTCCACGCCTTACCCAAGCCCGACCCAACGTGTTAGCCAATCGACTGTCCGGCACATCCAACATCGGCATTCTCGGCATCGACGCGCGGTGGAGCGAATACGGGGACTACATGCAGGAGTTCATCGAAATCGTGCAGGCAACCTGGTGGGGCATCCTCTCCGAAAGCCGCGTCAGCCCGAAAAGTGGTTCGCGGGTGATCGTGACGTTTACGCTCAATGCGCAGGGCGAAGTTTCCGTGACGGAAGTCGAAGAAACCGCCGGCAAGCCCGGTGCCTACGCCTGCACCAACGCACTGACCGTGCGCCAACCGTATCGCAAGTGGACCGACCAGATGATCGCCGTGCTCGGTCGCTCGCAGACGATGACATTCAGTTTCTACTACCAATAAGTGCATCCGCCCACCGAGACTTTCTGGAACGAATTGCCCTTGGGTGAAGGGGTGACGCTGCTGGTGCGCGACGCCAACGGCCTCGTCGCTTTCAACAAGCCAGCCGGAATTCTGTCGCATCCGAATTCGCGGGCCGATGAGGGACGCGCCCTGCTGACGACGCGCTACGCCGAGGAGGGACAACATTTCCATTGGAAAACCGAGGCGGGCGAAGAGCGCCGCCTGTGGCTCTTGAATCGGTTGGACGGCGCGACCTCCGGCGTGATTCTCGCCGCGTCGAGTGAAGCGCTCGCCGTCGCGGTGCGCGAACAATTCGCGAAGAAAAAAATCCGCAAAGTTTACAACGCCCTCGTATTCGGCAAACCGTCGATCAAGTGCCAGTTGTGGCGCGATCTTCTCGCCGTGCAGCGCAAGGGCGGGCAAGTGCGCAGCAACGCTCGGGCCGGCAACATTCCGGCAACCACGCAGTTTCAGTTTCTGCAACACATCCAGGGGGCGTTTTCGACGTCGCTCATCCGCTTGGAACCCCAAACAGGACGGAGTCACCAACTCCGCGTGCAGTGCGCCACGCGCCATTTGCCGATCGTCGGCGACCAGACCTACGGCGATTTCGGCCACAACCGGAGTTTCACCAAGTCAACCGGCCTCGACCGGCTCTTTTTGCATTCGCTGGAAACCAATTTCAATTACGAGTTCGGCGGTAAAAGTTTCGCCTTCAAGGCGACGGCGCCCTTGCCGCCGGAGTTCCGCAAGAAGTATTGAGCGGGGGTGGTGAACCACAGAGACACAGAGTTCACGGAGCAAGTTCATGAAATGGAAAGTAGACTGGGAAGCGCCGCCGCGCGCTCCCTTCAAAACAATTTTCGTGTCGGCCCCATGGAGGGCCCGCGGCCTCGCGGGCCGCGAACGTCATCTATGCCAGGCCAGCGTATTCAACTCCCCCTGATACGGCCAATCATTAGCGTGACGGACCAGTCCGGCGCGCACCGGATTCTGGCGCACGTATTCCCACTTCGCGGCGTAGTTTTCATGACGTCGCAGTTGGGTGTCCCAGAAATGCCTCTGCCACAGCGCTGATCCATACTCTTGCGTGCACAGTCGTTTCCAATACCTCACCCAGCCGATCAGCGGTTCAGCGGGTAATCTCGCCGGTGCACAAAACAAGTGCACGTGATCCGGCATGATTGCGTAGCGACCCACACGCCAGTGAGTGGCCGCTGACCAAGACTTCAGCAAAATTCCTTGCATGGCCGCGTTGGCCAGCAGGGGTGCGCGGTCTTTCGTGCACACGGTGAGAAAGACAATGATCGATCGGGTGCCGTTATCCAGCACTGGCAGGTGCACGGGGCGAGAACGCCGCGGATTATCCGACGTTGATTTGTAATCCATTTCGGCTGGCCCGAGGGCAGCGTGGCGATCAGGGAGAGAGCCGCGAGTTTTTTCGGCCTCCAGACTCGCAACTCCATCACAGCAAACTGAGCTGCGCATCGTCGGCCGGCGTGACCGTGATTTTCTTCTTCGGCTTCGCTTGCGGGGTCGCAGGTAATGCGACGGTCACATCGTCGGACTCGAGTTGAGCGAGAATCGTCTTTGCCCGGTCGATGACTGTGAGTGGCAATCCCGCCAGACGCGCCACTTGAATGCCATAACTACGATCGGCCGCACCTTCGACGACGCGGCGCACGAAGACGATTTCGTCGTTCCATTCCTTCACCGCCACCGAGTAATTGCGGAGTCGCGCGAGGTATTTCTCCAGTTGCGTCAGTTCCTGGTAATGCGTCGCGAACAACGTGCGCGGACCGCCGTCCGGTGACCGGTGCAGGTGCTCGACCACCGACCATGCGATGGCGAGTCCATCGTAGGTCGAGGTGCCGCGGCCGATTTCATCAAGGATGATGAGCGAACGGGCGGTCGCGTTGTTAAGAATGTTGGCCGTTTCATTCATCTCGACCATGAACGTCGAGTTGCCGCGCGCGAGGTCGTCACTCGCACCGACGCGGGAGAAAATGCGATCGACGAGGCCGATCCGGCACGCCTTCGCCGGAACCCAGCAACCGACTTGCGCCATCAACGTGATCAAGGCGACTTGGCGGATGTAGGTTGATTTGCCGGCCATGTTCGGGCCGGTGAGCAGCAAAATTTGCGCGTCGCTAACCGAGAGCACGGTGTCGTTGGGGACGAAGCTGTAACTGCCCGCGAGTCCGAGCCGCTCCTTTTTCATCATTTGTTCCACCACGGGATGCCGACCGTCGGTGATGGTGAGTGCGTCGCCTTCGTCGAGCGTGGGAGCGCAGTAGTCCCACTCGCGCGCCAACACCGCCCAACCGGCGAGCACGTCGAGTTCGGCCAGTGCATCGGCAGTGCGCATCAGTGCCATCGATTCGTCGAGCACGGCGCCGGTAAGGTAGGCGAACAATTCCTGCTCGCGCGCCAGTGAGTTTTCCTCGGCGGAGAAAATTTCCTTTTCCTTCTGCTTCAGATCCTCGGTGACGTAGCGCTCGCTGTTCACCGTCGTCTGCTTGCGGATATAATCCGCCGGCACGAGGTGCAGGTTGGCCTTCGTGATTTCGATGTAGTAACCGAAGACGGAGGTGTAACGCACCTTGAGGCTCTTGATGCCGGTGCGCTCCTGCTCCTGCTGTTCGAGGTCGGCGAGCCACGTCTTGTTGTCCGACGTAAGACTGCGCAACCGATCGAGTTCCGCATCGTAACCGGGGCGGATGTAATTTCCGTCCTTCAAATCGTTGGGCAATTCGTCGGCGAGACCACGTGCGAGCAACTCGCTGAGCGCGGGCAGGGCGGTAATGCGTTGGCGGATGCGCGAAACTTCGCCGCCATGCGAACCAACGAGATGCGAGTCGAGCAAATCAAGACAGGCGAGCATCGGCGGCAGTTGCGCGAGCGTGTCGCGCACGCCCCCGAGTTCGCGCGGATTGCGCAGGCGATTCTGCAGGCGACTGAGAATGCGCGGAATGTCCCGCACGCGCTGGAGCAACTCGCGCAGATTGGCAAGATCGCTCGGCTGCCTGACGAATTCACCGACGGCGGTCTGGCGGCGGCGGATTTCCGGCAGATCGAGTGCGGGGGCGGCGAGCCAGCGTTCGAGCAAACGCGCTCCCGCTGCGGAGACCGTGCGATCCATCGCGCCGAGCAGTGACGCGTCGCGGGTGCCGCGGATCGAGGCGAAAATCTCCAGATTGCGCAACGTCGCCGGGTCGAGCAGCAGCGTGTGCGCACTGCGGTATTCCTGCAGCGAGCGAAGATTCTCCGGTTTGGCGCAAAGATTCTCCGTCGCGTAGTAAACGAGCGCGCCCGCCGCACCGAGGGCAGCGTGCGTGTGGGTCAGGCCGAAGCCTTGCAGATTGAGCACGCCGAGCGCGTCCATCACCGCCTTCGCCCCGCTGGCCGTGTCGAAATGATAACCCGGCAATTCCGAAATCAACCGGTCGGCGCAGAATTCCGCAACGTGGTGCGTGGTGTGTTCGTCGTGTGGTGCCGCGCGCCATTTTTCCAGATCGCCCTCGATCAAGACGAGTTCGGCCGGATTGAGCGCGGTGAGGACGGGCAGCAGATTTTCCGGACGTGCATCGGTGGCGACGCGGAACTCGCCGGTCGAAAGATCGAGCCACGCGGCGTGCAAGCCGTGCTTGTTCAACTCCAACGCGCACAGGTAATGGTTGCGGGCGGCGTCGAGTTGGTTGGCGGCGAGCGTGGTGCCGGGAGAGAGGATGCGCGTGAGTTGGCGCTTCACGAGTTTGCCCGCCGTGGCCGGCTCGGCTTGATCGCAGATCGCGACTTTTTTACCCGCGGCGAGCAGCTTGCCGACGTAGTTGTCCGCGGCGTGAAATGGCAGGCCCGCCATCGGGTAGTCCTGGCGCTTCGTCAGAGTGATGCCGAGGATCTTGGAGCCTACTTCGGCGTCCTCAAAAAACATCTCGTAAAAGTCGCCGAGGCGAAAGAGCAGCATGGTATTCGCGGGCAGGCCGCGCTTGACCTCGAAATACTGCTGCATCATCGGCGTGAGCTTTTCAGACATAGGGCGTCTCTAGTTGCACCACTGCGGGCACAAGGGCACGCCGAAAATCACCGGAGGGCGCGAAGAGTTTCCGCTTGGCTCTGAGAGTGAAGTGCGCTTCGTCGGACGTGTGGTGAAATTACACGAAGTTGACCTCGGCGGCGCGGGCAAGCCGCTGATGCTCGTGTTGCACGGCCTGCTCGGTTCGTCACGCAACTGGCAGACGACCGGACGCGACCTTGCGGAGCATTTCCACGTGATCGCGCTCGACGCGCGCAACCATGGACGTTCGCCACACGACGCGGAAATGAGCGTCGCCGCGATGGTGGAGGACGTCGTGGGCTGGATGGAGACGCAGGGCGCGCCGCGCGCGACCATTGTCGGGCACAGCATGGGCGGCAAGATCGCCATGCAACTCGCCTGCCGGCATCCGGCACTGGTCGAGCGTCTCGTCGTGGTCGATGTCGCCCCGCGCGACTACCACTGGCGGGGGCACCGCGCGGAGTTCATGGCGATGCACGAACTCAATCTGCACGACCT
This sequence comes from Candidatus Didemnitutus sp., assembly GCA_030681265.1. Lineage (GTDB taxonomy): Bacteria > Verrucomicrobiota > Verrucomicrobiia > Opitutales > Opitutaceae > Didemnitutus. The sequence goes on from JAUXXD010000169.1 coordinate 5,609, forward strand.
GCGCTCGCGGCAGGAGGCGGAGATGCGCTTCGAGGCGCGCGTGACGGATTTTGCGATGCGGAAATTTCTCACCACGAATCTGGCGCGCACGGAAACCGGCGCATGGACGTGGAGCATCAACTTGCCAGCGTTGACGGACGCGCTGCCTGACTTGGAGCGTAACTCGCTGCAACCGGACGACCGTTACGAGGGACCGGTGTTGTTCATCGTGGGCGGGAAATCGGATTACGTCGCAGCGGACGATCACGCGGCAATTCGCCAGTATTTTCCGGCGGCGCGCCTCGAGACGATCGCCGAGTCGGGACACAATCCGCACATGGATGCGCGCGCGGCGTTCGTGCGTGCGGTGCTCAGCGCCTAGACCAGATGCGCAGCGACGAGAGCAGGAAATTCTCCAGTGCGACGGCTTCGTTCAGATTCAAGCGCAAGAGGCCGACACAATGTTCGAGTTGCTCGATGGCGGCCACGAGGGAGCGGCGCGCGGCGGCGTCGCCTTCGTCGAGTCGCGCTTGGGCGAAGTCGCGCGTCGCGGTTTCGAGTTCAATAAAGAGTTTCATGCGGATGCCGTTGGTGATGCCGGTCTGAATGGCGTCCACTTCGTCGTCGTCGAGGTCGGGTGGCAGTTTTTCCTTTTGCGCTTTCCACGCTTGATCGGCGGCGGCGGTGAGGACGGCGTTGAAACGGGTGACAATCCCGTAGACCGACATCACCACGTTCGCGACAGCGTGTTTTTCGAGTGTGCCGTCGACAATTTGCCCGAGCCACTGGCGGTAAAACGCGAGCGAATCGCGCCACCGTGCACGCAAGTCCTCGGCGCAGCCCGCGAGTGCTTCGTTGCCCGAATCGGTGAAGCGGAAATGCAGACACCGGCTGCGGATAGTGGGGAGAAGCGAGTAGGGGCGCGTTGTGAGCAGGAGAATCGTCGTGCTGGCGGGCGGTTCCTCGAGGGTTTTGAGAAAAATGTTGGCCGAAGCCGTGTTCATCCGGTCGGCCTCATAGATGACGGCGACTTTGCGGAACGAGGTGCGCGCGGAAACTTGGATCTGGCCGATCAAGTTGCGCGTCGGCTCCGCAAGGATTTGACGCGATTTGCCGGCGGGGCGGAGGGCGAAGAAATCAGGGTGGTCCTTCGGTGCGAAATATTGGCTGGGATTGCGCGGGTCGTTAAGGAGGCGGTCGGCAATACCGTGGGCGATAGTGGCGAGGGTGCCGAGATTCTCGCCGTGGAGGAGCAAGCTGTTGGCGAGGCGCTGGCGGGTAATCGCGCGCTCAATCACCGACACTGCCGGAGTGCCGGCGAGCGCGTCAGGCCACGGAGCATGCGGGACGATCGGCATTAGTTGGCGGAAATACCGAAACGTTCGCGGACGAGTTGCCAGATTTGCTGTTCGATCGCCTCGGGGGGCTGGGTGCCGTCAATGACGCAAACGCGCTCCGGACATTGCTGGGCGAGGTGCAGAAAACCTTGGCGGACCTTGGTGAAAAATTCGCTGCTTTCGCGTTCCATACGGTCGGGGAGGGCAGAGGCGCGTTGGCGGATGCGCGCGAGACTGACCTCGGTCGGCACGTCGATGACGATGGTCAAATGCGGCATCACGCCGCCGACGGCGAAGGCGTTGATCTGGTTGACGGGGTCGGGCGCGAGATGACGCGCGATACCTTGGTAAACCGTCGAAGAGTCAAGGAAGCGGTCGCTCAGGACGACGGCGCCGCGTTGCAGGGCCGGGGCGATGATCTGGCGCACGACCTGGGCGCGTGCGGCGGTGAAAAGCAGTAATTCCGTCTCCGGGCACATCTCGTCGCCCTTGGAATTTGTGACGATGATGTTGCGGATCTGCTCGCCAATCTCGGTGCCGCCGGGTTCGCGCG
>JAUXXD010000046.1 GCA_030681265.1 Candidatus Didemnitutus sp.
TCTCGGCTGTCGAGCCGGTGCAAATTTGCGCCGATCAACCGGCTATTGGCATGCCTGACTGGGTGCGCAACGGCACCATATACGAAATCAACGTCCGCCAATACTCCGCCGCGGGCACCTTCGACGCCGTCACCGCCGACTTGCCGCGCCTCCGCGATCTCGGCGTCGATATTTTGTGGTTCATGCCGATTCATCCGATCGGCGCGGTCAACCGCAAGGGCACGCTCGGCAGCTACTACGCCGTGCAGGATTATTTTGCGGTTAATCCCGAATTCGGCACCGACGACGATTTCCGTGCGCTCGTGCAAGCCGCCCACGCACAGGGTTTCCGCGTCGTTCTCGACTGGGTTGGCAATCACACCGCGTGGGACAACCCCATCGCCACGTCCAACCCCGATTACTATCTGCGCGACCCCCTCGGCCGCTTCCAGCCGCCGACCGGCTTCGATTGGACCGATGTCATCCAAATCGACTTCGCCAACCCCGCCGTGCTCGAATACCAAACTAAAGCCCTGCTACACTGGGTGAAGAATTTCGATGTCGACGGCTTCCGCTGCGACTACGCCACCGGTGTGCCGACGCCATTCTGGGATGAACTCACCGCGCGCGTGCGCGCCGTGCGGCCCGATGTGTTTTTCCTCTCCGAAGCCGAAGTGCCGCAGCACCAACTCCGTGCCTTCCATGTTTCCTACGGCTTCGACTTGCACCACGCCATGAATGTCGTCGCCCAGGGCAAGCACGGTGTCTCCCACCTCGACGATGCGCTCGCTCGATTCCGCACGCGTTTTCCCGCCGGTGGCGCGCTGTTGGTATTCACCAGCAGTCACGATGAGAATAGTTGGGCTGGCACCGAGTTCGAACGCATGGGTGGCGGCGCACCCGCTTTCGGCGTGTTGTCGTTCCTCCTCGATGGCGTTCCTATGTTTTATAACGGCCAGGAAATCGGCCTCGATCGTCGTCTCGAATTTTTTGAAAAGGATCCGATCGTCTGGCCCGCCACCGAACACCACCTCACGCCGTTCTACCGCACCCTCACGCAACTGCGCCGCACGCAACCCGCGCTCCACACCGGCGCGCCGATGCGTCGGCTCGACACCACGCAAAACGAAGCTGTCTACGTCGTGCTGCGCTCCGCACCGGGTAACAAGGTCGTCGGGCTCTTCAATCTCACCGAGCGTGACGTCAATGCCGATGTCTTCGACGCCGCGCTCGCCGGCACCTGGCGCGATGCCTTCACCGGCGAAATCGTCACGCTCCAAGCGCACACACCACTCGCAATGGGCGCATGGCACTACCGCGTGCTCGTTTCGGTGGAGTAAAATCAACGCCGGACCAAGACGCCCGGTTGGTCGCGATAATTCCATTTGCCGCCGCGTCGCGCCCGCGTAACGTCGCGGGCTATGTCACTCCGACCCCTGTTACCCCTGGCGGTCCTGCTTGGCTTGGCCACGGGCATCCACGCTCAGGAAACTCCGCACGCCTTCACCGGCGCGCAAATCATCCCGATCGCCGGCGAACCGATCGCGCGCGGCACGCTCCTCGTGCAAGGCGGCAAAATCATCGCTGTCGGCGCCGTTGACGCCGTCGCGATTCCCACCGGCGCTACCATCCACGACGTCTCCGGCAAAGTGCTCATGCCCGGACTCGTCGACTCGCACAGCCACATCGGCGGCACGGCGGGCGCCGACAGCTCCAGCGCCATCCAGCCCGACGTGCGCGTGCTCGACTCGATCGATGTGCGCAGTCCCTCGATCCAGAAGGCGCAATCCGGCGGCATCACCACCGTCAACGTCATGCCCGGCTCCGGCCACCTCATCAGCGGCCAAACACTTTATCTCAAACTCCGCGACGGCCGCGTCATCGACGACGTGTTGATCAAAAATGCCGACGGCTCCATCGCGGGCGGCCTGAAAATGGCCAACGGCACCAACTCCATCAAATCCTCGCCAAATTTTCCCGGCACCCGCGGTAAATCTGCCGCACTCGTCCGCGCGCAATTCATCAAGGCGCAGGAATACAAAGCGAAGATCGAGCGCGCCAAGGGCGACGCCGAAAAACTCCCACCGCGCGACCTCGCGATGGAAATGCTCGTCGAAGTCCTCGACGGTAAACGCGTCGTGCAACACCACACCCATCGCCACGACGACATCCTCACCGTTCTTCGCCTCCAACAGGAATTCGGTTTCAAAGTCGTGCTGCATCACGTCAGCGAAGGCTGGAAAGTCGCCGAGGAAATCGCCCGCGCTGGCGTCGCCTCGTCCATCATCTTGATCGACTCTCCCGGCGGCAAACTCGAGGCGCGTGATATGAGTTTCGAAACCGGTGCCGCCCTCGAAAAAGCCGGCGCGCTCGTCGGCTACCACACCGACGATGGCGTGACCGACTCGCGCCACTTTCTGCGCTCCGCCGCCATGGGCGTGCGTGCCGGCATGTCGCGCGACGGCGCGCTCCGCGCGGTCACGCTCGCCAACGCGCAAATGCTCGACCTCGCCCATCGTGTCGGTTCGCTCGAAGCGGGCAAAGACGCCGACTTCATTATCCTCTCCGGCGACCCGCTCAGCGTTTACACGCTGGTCGAACAAACCTGGATCGAAGGCAGCAAGGTCTTCGACGTCACCGATCCGCAGGATCGCCTCTACGCCTTCGGTGGAGCCGGAGCCGGCGACTCTGTGCGCGCCCAACTCTGCTGCTTCGGCAACGCCTGGGACATCATCGCCAACGCCAACGCCGCCCTCTTCGGCAACACCCAATGAAAAAAGCTTCTTCCCTCACCGCTTTGCGCGTTGCGTGCACCCTTGGCGCGTTGACCGCCGCTCTGTTGGCCCACGCGGCGACCGCCGACATGCCGCTCGCGATTCACGGCGACGTTGTCCACACGCTTGCCGGCGAACCGATTAAAAACGGCCTCGTGCTCGTGCGCGACGGCAAGATCACCTACGTCGGCACCGCGCAAGACGTCGCTTACACCGCGGATCATCGCTCCGTGCACGCGAAGGTGGTGACGCCCGGCTTGATCGATGCGCGCGCCACCGCCGGTCTCTCCGGCATTCTTAACCAACCACAAGATCAGGACATGTTGGAACGCTCCAACCCGATCCAACCCGAGCTTCGCGCCATCGACGCCTACAACGCACAAGACCCGCTCATCGCGTGGCTGCGCAATTTCGGCATCACCACGCTCAACGCCGGCCACGCGCCCGGCACCCTCGTTTCCGGTCAGACCATGATCGTGAAAACCTACGGCCGCAACGCCGACGCCGACGTGATCAATCCCGCCGCGATGACCAACGTTTCGCTCGGCAGTTCTGCGATTTCGCGTGGCGAGCCAGGTGGTGGCGCTCCGTCCGCCGGTGGTGCGGCCCGCGCTCCCGGCACGCGTGCCAAAGCCGTCGCCATGCTCCGCGCCGAACTGATCAAGACGCAGGAATACGTCGCGAAACGTGAAGGCAAAGATGAGTCGAAGCGGCCCGCGCGCGACCTGAAACTCGAAACGCTCGCTCGCGCGTTCGATGGTTCGCAACGCCTCCTCATCACCGCGCATCGCCAGCAGGACATTCTCGCCGCGTTGCGGATCGCGCAGGAATTCAAACTCCAAATCGTGCTCGATGGCTGCGCCGATGCGCACCTCGTGCTCGATGAAATCAAAGCCAGTGGCTTCCCCGTGATTTTGCATCCGACGATGGCTCGCGCCAACGAGGACACGGAAAATCTGGCAATGGACACCGCCGCCAAACTGCGCGCCGCGGGCATTCCGTTCGCGATTCAAAGCGGTTTCGAATCCTACGTGCCGAAGACGCGCGTGGTGCTCTTCGAAGCCGCCGCCGCCGCCGGACGCGGACTCGGTTTCGACGGCGCGCTCGCTGCTGTCACTCGCGACGCCGCACAAATCCTCGGCATCGCTGATCGCACCGGGTCGCTCGTGGTGGGTAAAGATGCCGATCTCGCGCTCTTCGACGGCGATCCGTTCGAATACACGACGCACGCCACCGGCACCGTGGTCGGCGGCAAACTCTTCGCTGACGGTCCACACTGAGTCGGTCGTTTTCATTTAGCATTGGCCCGGTTGTGCGTTTGCTTCGCCGCCGGGCCTTTCTATGTTTGTCGCATGCAAGCCGCTCTACTCACCGCACTCAAACAACCCGTCGCGCTGACCACCGTGGCCGATCCTGTCGCGTTACCCGGCTACGCCGTGGTGCGCCTGAAGGCGGCGGCGCTGAACCACCGCGATCTGTGGATTCAACAAGGGCTCTATCCGGGCATCTCGCTACCGGTCATTCTCGGCTCCGACGGCACGGGCGTGGTCACCTCGGTCGGCGACGCCGATTCCACCGCGTGGCATGGACGCGAGGTCATCATCAATCCCGCGCTGGAGTGGGGCGACAACCCGCGCGCGCAGGGACCCAAATTTCGCATCCTCGGTTTGCCCGACGCGGGCACGTTCGCCGAACAAATCACCGTGCCGCTGGCCAATCTCGCCCAGAAGCCCGCGCATCTTACTTGGGAGGAAGCCGCCGCGTTGCCACTCGCCGGACTCACCGCGTGGCGCGCGCTATTCACGCGCGCGCAACTGCGAGCCGGTGAACGCGTGCTCATCACCGGTGTCGGTGGCGGCGCCGCGCTCTTTGCGCTTCAATTCGCCGTCGCCGCGCATGCAGAAGTGTGGGTGACGTCCAGTTCCGCGGAAAAAATCGAACGCGCCCGCAGCCTCGGCGCAGCAGGCGGCGTGAATTACCGCGACGCCGCGTGGCCCGAACAGCTCGCGCAACAGACGGGGCCGTTCTCCGTCATTATCGACAGTGCGGGCGGTGACGGTTTTCCGAAGCTGATTGACCTTACGGCACCGGGCGGCCGCATCGCATTTTTCGGCGCTACGACGGGCAACCCGAAGTTGTTCGACATGCGCAAAAGTTTCTTCCGCCAAATCAATTTGCTCGGCACCACGATGGGATCGCCGGCGGATTTTGCGGGCATGACGGCGCAAGTCGCCGCCGCCAAGATACGGCCCATCGTCGATGCCGTGTTTCCGTTGGCCGAAACGGACGCCGCCTTGCGCCGCATGGAGGCGGGCGCGCAATTCGGCAAGCTGGTCGTGATGATGTGACCGCAACGGCGCTTCTCCGAGAAGCGCCTGCACCCATGGTGGCCGCGAGCACCAGCGAGTGGAAACTCCGTCGGCTCGCGGACGCTCGCCGCTACCTCCGCCGATGCTCCGTGGTGAAGCGCAGCCTCACCACGCCGACAGATTAAACAACCACGCGCCAACCATGACCGTTCGCGCGGTCCAACCCAGCGTGCGCGCCCAGTTCATCCACACGAGTTGGCGGTGCGCCGTGGCGTCAAACCCGGTGCCGAGGCGACGGTGCAGGGGCATTTCCACGGCCACGGTGATCGCCCAAATCATCACCACCAACACGAGCGAGCCGAGCAACAGCGGGCCGCGCACGCCCAGCCACAAGAGTCCCGCCGCCGTAGCGACTTCCGCGCCCATCAACGGGCCGACGACCCACGTGATGCCGCGCACGTAGCGCCGGTGAAATTCGGCAAACGCCTCGCGCCCCACCGCCGCGAATTGCGGATAGATCGCCAGTTGCACCGTCCAGATCACTCCGGCCAACGCCATGGTGATGCCGGCGTGGAAAAACGCGAGATGCGCGACGTTGAAGCTCATGCCCGATGCCACTGCGCCCAGCTTCACGGGTCAAGCAGCGGGTGGAAACGCCGCGCAAAATTACCATAAAACCGGTCTTGTGGCCCAACAGAGCCAAGCGATGCTGGGCGGCTGCATGACTGTTGCCCTGTTGCTTTTCCCGTTTGCCGACTATTGGTGGTTCTACGCCACCTTCACCTTCTTCGTGCTTGGCATGCTCGCGCTCGATCTCGGCGTGTTTCATCGCGTCGCGCACGTCGTCGGGGTGAAGGAGGCGCTCGGGTGGAGCATTGCGTGGATCTCGCTCGCCCTCCTTTTCGGCTATGGCCTTTACCAGTATGCGCTGTGGAAATTCCCGCTCGATCCGCGCCTGGTCGGCCTTGATCACGCGTTGCTCGCCCGGCAAGTCGGACTCGAATATCTCACCGGGTTAATCGTCGAAAAGGCACTGTCGGTAGACAACATCTTCGTCTTCATCGTTGTTTTCACCTACTTTGGGATTCCGCCGCAATACCAGCATCGCGTGCTCTTCTTCGGCATCTTGGGGGCCCTGTTTTTTCGCGTGATCTTCATCAGCCTCGGTGCGGTGCTGATGCAGTTTCACTGGGTAATCTGGCTCTTCGGCGCGTTTCTCATTCTCACGGGGATCAAGCTGTTGTTCGCGCCGGAAAAACCGATCGAGCCGGAAAAAAATCCGGTTTTACGGCTCTTGCGGCGCCTGCTACCCGTGACTTCTACCATCGAAGGTCAAAATTTCTTCACGCGCCGCGCCGGCGTCCTCTACGCCACCCCATTGCTGGTGTGCCTCGTTTTTCTTGAATTGACGGATATCGTTTTCGCGGTGGACAGCGTGCCAGCCATCTTCGCGATCACGAAGGAACCGCTGATCGTCTTCACTTCCAATGTTTTCGCCATCCTCGGCTTGCGCGCCTTGTTTTTCGTCCTCGCTGGAGTCATGCATAAATTTCATTTCCTGAAATACGGACTGGGCTTCGTGCTCATGTTTGTCGGCCTGAAGATGGTGTGGCTCAACGACGCCTTCGACGGCAAATTCCCCATCACCTGGTCGCTCGGCATCATCGCCGCACTACTCCTCGGCTCCATGATTCTCTCGTTGTTGCGTCCGGCTCGTCCGGCGGCGGCGTAGGGTTGGCCCTCGCGCAACTCAATCGGGGGCGGCACATCGGTGCCGCGATGGTTAATTGCGCAACCACTCCAGTAGCGACGCGAGCAATTGCGCCGCGGCTTCGCCGAGGATGACAAAATACAACACGCCCGCGGCAAACACGACATAGCCCAGCAGCACCGCCACGCCGTCGCGCTCCAGCAAGCCGCCCGCTAGCAGCAAAATCGCCCACGCCGGAAACGAATTGGTAAACGGTATCGGCAGCGGCAACAGCAGCACCAGCGCCGCGAGCAACATCGTGCAGGCATGTAGTTGTTTCAGGGCCGGTGTCTCCGTCAGCCACGCCCACCGCGGCCGCAGCAGTTTTTCCAACAGCCGGATAATCCACCGCGCCACCGTCAGCACGCGGTGCAAAAAACCCTTCGGCAACGCCAACCGCTGCCACCGCGCCGGCAACCACGGTCGCTGTCCGAGCGCCAAACGCAGCGCGATCGCCGCGATCGCCAAGCCAAATGGCGTCGACAGGCCCGGCAGCGGAATCGGCGTGAGAAAGGGCAGCGTCAGCAACACCACCAGCAGTAAATACGCGCGCCCGCGCATCACGTAGATCACTTCACGCAATGTCACCGCGCGCGCCGCCGCCCACGTCTGCAAATCCGCCAACTCCTCCGACAGCCGCCGCGGAAGCTTTTGTTGTCGCACGATTTTCATCAGCGTCCGCGCCTACGTGCCGCGCCGGTTGCCGTAAAGCTCCACGTGCAAGCGATGCGCGTAACGATAGCCGCGCTCCTTGCACACTTCGCTCAACCACGTGCTGCGCTCGCGCAACGTCTCGATCTTTATCCCTTCCGGCATCAGTAAAATTTTGTGCGGCGGCACCGCGCATTCCGTCGCAGTAATCATCGCTTCAATCTCCGCCAGATCAGCAGCGGAACTAACGACGAATTTCAATTGGTAATTCCCCGCCGCGATCCACGCCGCGACCACTTCCGGTTGCCAGCGCAACTCCTCGTGCTTGCGCCGCCACGTGTCGTCGAGCCGCGCGTCCGGCGCGGAGTGTGCCAGCTTCGGACTGAGCGACGCCAGATCGCACGCGATCCCCTGCGGCGCGACTGTCGCCGCCGTCTCGATCGTGATGTGATACGCCGCTTCCTGTAATTGATACGCCAACTCGTGCATCCCGGGCGCGATCATCGGCTCTCCCCCCGTCAACACCACGTGCCGCGCCGGATATCGCACGACCTCGGCCATAATTTCCTCCACCGCCATCTGCTTTCCTTCCGGTTGCCACGACGCATACGGCGTGTCGCACCAGTTGCACCGCAAGTTGCAGCCACTCGTGCGCACGAAGACCGACGGCACACCCGTCAACTCGCCCTCGCCCTGAATGGAATGGAAGATTTCCGAAATCAGCATCGCCTCCTTTCATCATGAATCGCGGCGAAACGCACCGACAAAAACCTGCGTCCGTCCGTCTGCATGCGCGTGTCCGCGCTTAAGCCGTTTCCGGTCTCGCCGGAAGTGGGTCGGTGTTATCGTAAGTCGTCGGGTCGGCCAACCCCGCGTGCTGAAACGCCTCGCGGCGCTCCACGCAGGTGCCGCAGCGCCCGCAGTGCACCGCGCCGCCCTTGTAACACGACCACGTGCGCGCGAAATCCACGCCAAGCTGCGCGCCCAGCGCGGCAATCTGCGCCTTCGTCTGTGCGATGAACGGCCGTAGTAACTGAACACCCGCATACGTCCCGCGTTGCAGCGCCGCACCCATCGCGGCCATGAAATCCTCGCGGCAATCCGGATAGATCGCGTGGTCGCCACCATGCGCCGCGATCACCAAGCCCTCCGCGCCGACGCTCTCGGCGAATCCACCCGCCACCGCGAGCATGATGCCGTTGCGAAACGGCACGACGGTTTGCTTCATGTTCTCCGCCGCGTAATGGCCCTCGGGAATTTCCGCACCGCCCTTCAACAGCGCCGACGCAAAATGTTCACCAATGAATGCCAGCGGCACCACGTGATGCGCCAGGCCGAGCGCCCGTGATTGCTCCGCCGCGCACGGAATTTCGCGGTGATTATGCTTCGCCCCATAGTCAAAACTCAGCACCGCCCGCACGTCGTGCTGCTGCCGCGCCCAATGGAGCGCCGCCACCGAATCCATCCCGCCGGAACATAAGACCACGACTTTCATGCCACGAGCTTGCTCATAATTCCGCCGCAATGACACCGCAATAAACATCCGCGCACCGCGGAACCGGTTGCACGCGCCCAACCGCGCGCTGGCGTCGGCCCACACTCCCGCTACGCTGCGTGTCGTGCCTTCACCGCTGATTATCGCCCACCGCGGCGCTTCCGCCGAAAAACCCGAGAACACACCCGCCGCCTTTCAACGCGCGCTGGAACTCAAAGTCGACGGCATCGAACTCGACGTGCACCTCACACGCGACGGCGTGCCGGTCGTCTTTCACGATGCCAATTTACTGCGCCTCACCGGCACGCGCGGACGACTCGCCGATCGCACGTGGCGCGAACTCACCGCACTCCGCGTCAACGGCACCGAGCCGATCCCGCGCCTTGTCGATGTGTTGCGCCTCACGCGCCACCGCGCACTGGTGCAAATCGAACTCAAGGGCGGCATCGCCGTCGCACCCGTCATTCGCGCCGTGCGCGCCGCCCGGGCGACCGCGTGGGTGATTCTCGCCTCGTTCGACGCCGCCCGCGTGCGCGAAGCCGCCCAACTCGCGCCCACCATTCCGCGCATGCTCATCTCGTCCGGCCGTCGCCCGGCGGCGGCGCTCGCACGCGAAGCCGCGGCGTGTTCCGCCAGCGGCCTCAGTATCGACCACCGCGCGGTGCGCTCGGCGGCAATGGTCGCCTATTTTCACGCACGCTCGTTTTCCGTGTGGTGCTGGACCGTCAACTCCGCCGCGCCGGCGCGGCGCTTGGCGGGGTGGGGCGTCGCTGGCTTGCTCGGCGATAATCCGGCCTTGCTGAGGCGGGTCGTTTAGCTTTTCTCTGACACTTTCCTTCGGTCCGTGGGCGGACACAGTTCATGATTCTATTTCACGATCCCTCTTGCGCGGAATACGGCTCGCACATGCGACCGGAACAACCTTCCCGCGTCCAACACAGCGCCGCACGACTGCGGACACAACATCCCGACTGGATTTGGCGGCAACCGCAGGCCATCGACGAGTCCGTGTTGCTCAACGCGCATACCCCCGCGCTCCTCCATCGGCTGCAACACGGTCCCGACTTCGACGAGGACACGCCGTATTTTCCCGGCATCTATGCCCATGCGCGTTGTGCCGTCGGCGCAGCGCTTGAGGCCGCGCACGCCGCGCTCGTCGGTCAACGCGCCTTCGCGCTCATGCGTCCGCCCGGCCACCATTGCACGCGCAATCAGGCGATGGGGTTTTGTTACCTCAACCAAATCGCTGTCGCTGCGCTCAACGCTCAAAGCGGCAGCGGTGTGCGCGTGGCCGTGTGGGATTTCGACGCGCATCACGGTAACGGCACCGAAGACATCCTCGAAGGTCGGCCGGGGATGTTTTTCTCCTCGGTGCACCAATTTCCGGGCTACCCCGGCACCGGCACCCGCTCGACGGTGAATTCCCGCAACTTCCCCGTCGCCCCGCACGCCGCGCGCGAGCTCCACCTCGGCGAACTCGCCCGCTCGTGGGAAGCCGTGCTCAGCTTCAAACCCGACCTCGTGCTCGTCTCCGCCGGTTTCGACGCCTACGCGGGCGATCCACTCACCGAAATGTCCCTCGATGGCACCGACTTCGCCGAGCTCGGCCGCTGGTTGCGCCAATCGAATCTCCCCGCCGCCGCCGTGCTCGAAGGCGGTTACAGCGCCGATCTGCCTGACTTGATCGACACTTTTCTCTCCGCCTGGGACTCCGCCCCCCATTCCTCCTCCACGTGAATCAAACCCCCTCCTATTCTCTCATTACGGCCTCCGCGCAACTTGCGCCGCTTTACGCGGCGCTCGATCGAGTCGCCGAAATCTCCCTCGATACCGAAGCCGACAACCTCTACCGCTATCGCACCGCAATCTGCCTCCTGCAAATCAAGATCGAGCATGAAATCTTCCTCGTCGATCTGCTCGCCGATCTGCCGCTGGGCGAACTCTGGCCGCGGATCATGGAAAAACACCTCGTGATGCACGGCAGCGATTACGACCTGCGCCTGTTGCACGGCCTGTGCGATTTCCGCCCGCGCAGCCTGTTCGACACGATGTTTGCCGCGCAACTGCTCAACATTCCGCGCTTCGGCCTCGCCGCGCTCCTCGAACAATTCTTCGGCGCCAAACTCGACAAGGACCACCAGAAAGCCAACTGGTCGCGCCGCCCGATTGAGCGCGACATGCTCGATTACGCCGCGATGGACGTGCACTACCTGCCGGAGTTGCGCGACAAACTCACCGCCGAACTCACCCGCCTCGGCCGTCTCACCTGGTTACAGCAGAAGTGCGACTGGCAAATCGCCGTGGGTCGCGAAGGGTTTGCCGGACCCGACGACAACGCGTGGCGCATCGGCGGCTCCGAAAAACTCGGCCCGCGCGGCCTCGCCGTCTTGCACGAGGTCTGGCACTGGCGCGAACAAAGCGCCGAGCGCTTCAACACGCCGCCCTTCAAAGTCACGGGCAACGAAATGCTCATGCGCATCGCGCGGGCCGCCTCCGACGAGTTGCCCATTACCGAAGCCCTGCGCATCCACCTCGGCCGCCGCCACGACCGGATCTTCTCCAGTTTGTCCGAAGCCGTGCGCCGCGGTTACCAACTCGACCCGCACACGCTCCCGCGCCGTGAACGCCGTCGCGACTACTCGCCGATGCTGCCCGAAGAGCTCTCGCGCCAGGATCGCCTCAAATCCTACCGCGATAAACTGGCCCACGAACTGAATCTCGATCCCACCGTCATCGCCACGCGTTCCCAACTCGCCCAAATCGCCCGTGAACCCGCAAGTATCGGCACGGTGTTGTTGCCGTGGCAGGCCGAGTTGCTCAGCGCGGATACCGCGTGGCAGGGTTGAACGCCTCCTTCTCGCCGTGGCTTCCTCCGCCAACATCGCCCGCCACCTGCCGCTCGTCGCCGCGCAACAGCCCGACGTCGCCGCCATCAAGATTCCGCAAGGTCGCTCGGGCGGAAAAATCCGTTACCTGACGTTGTCCTTCCGCGAACTCGACGCCGAAGTCGATGCATGGGTGGCGCGGCTCGCCGCCGGCGGCGTGCGGCGCGGTGACCGTGTGCTGGTGATGGTGCGGCCAGGCCTGCCGTTGATCGCGGCGGCTTTCGCGCTCTTCAAGCTCGGTGCCGTGCCCGTCATCATCGACCCCGGCATGGGCCGCGCGAGTTTTCTTTCCTGTGTGGAACGCTCGCAGCCGCGCGTGTTGCTCGGCATCCCACGCGCGCAGTTGGTCAGTTACCTTTGTCGCGGCGCGTTTGCGTCGGTGGAAAAACGCCTTTGGGTGAGCGCGTCTCCGACCGCCCGTTGCCGCACGCCCGGTGTCGCGCGGCTCGCGGAAAACGCCCCCGATGATCTCGCGGCGATTCTTTTCACCAGCGGCTCCACCGGCGCGCCGAAAGGCGTTTGCTACGAACACGGCATGTTCGACGCGCAAGTGCGCCTGATTCGCGAGACCTACCACATTCAGCCCGGCGAAGTCGATTTGCCGATGCTGCCGATCTTCGCGCTCTTCAATCCCGCCCTCGGCATGACCACCGTCGTGCCCGAGATCGACCCGTCGCGACCCGCCTCCGTCGATCCCGCCAAAATTGTCCAAGCCATCACGCAAGAGCGTGTCACCAACTCCTTCGGCTCACCCACCCTCTGGCGGAAAATCGCGCAACATTGCCGCGCGGAAAAACTCCTACTGCCCACGATGCGCCGCGTGCTGATGGCGGGCGCGCCGGTGCCGCCGGATTTGTTCGCTGCCATACAGGCGTTATTGCCCCAGGGCACCGCGCACAGTCCCTACGGCGCCACCGAAGCGCTGCCGTTGTGCAGTATCGCCGCGTCCGACATCGACCCGCAGGCCGCGCTTCACGGTCGCGGCACCTGCGTCGGTCGTCCCGTTCCCGGCATCACCGTAAAAATCATCGCGCTGACCGACGCCCCGCTCGCTACATTGACCGACGCCACCGAACTCCCCGTCGGCGAAATCGGCGAAATCATCGTCAGCGGTCCCGTCGTCACGAAAGCTTACGACCAACTGCCCGATGCAACCGCGGGAGCAAAGATCCAAGCACCAAAATCCAAGCACCAGACAACGACCAACTCTGGTCTTGGTCATTGTGGCTTGGAACTTGGAGTTTCCGGCGCGCCCAGCGCGCCGGTCTGGCATCGCATGGGCGACGCCGGTTATTTTGACGCCGATGGTCGCCTCTGGTTTTGCGGCCGCATTGCCGAGCGCGTCGAGACCCGCGATCGCGTGCTCTATTCCGATCAGGTGGAACCGATTTTCAACGAACATCCCGCCGTGCGCCGCACCGCCCTCATCGGCCACGGTCCGCGCGGCCAGCAGCGTCCCGCGATTGTGGTCGAACCGCTTGCGCCCGCCTACGTCGCCACGCCGTCGCTGCGCCGCAAACTCGTGCGCGAACTCGCCGCACTCGGCGCCGCGCACCCGCACACCAATCCCATTCGCCTGACTTACCTGCACCGGAAATTTCCGGTCGATGTGCGCCACAACGCCAAAATTCACCGCCTCGCCCTCGCTCGCTGGGCCGAGACAGCGACAGGCTACGAATCCGACAGTCGCCACGTGACGCCGCTGGGCAAACGCGCATGAGCGAACCGGTCTTCATCACCGGCGCGAGCGGTTTCATCGGCGGTAAACTGGCCGAGCGCCTCCTCGCCGACGGTCGCTCCGTGCGCGTGCTGGCACGGCGGCCATTGCCCGAACTCGCACGACGCGGCGCCGAAGTCGTGCCCGGCGATTTGCACGATCGCGCGGCACTGGACCGCGGCTGCGCGGGCGCCGCGACCGTGTTTCACGTCGCTGGGCGCGTCGGCGTGTGGGGACCGGCGGCTGATTTTTTTCGCGTCAACGTCGAGGGCACGCGGTGCGTCGTCGCGGCCTGCCAACGCGCCGCCGTGCCGCGGCTCGTGCACACCAGTTCGCCGAGCGTGGTGTTCAACGGCGGTGATCTCGCTGGTGTCGATGAATCCGCGCCACTTTGCACCGAAGCGCCGTGCGCCTACCCAACGAGCAAGGCCGCCGCGGAACGTCTGCTCCGCGCCGCCAACTCGCCGACACTCGCCACGGTGTCGCTACGCCCCCACCTCGTCTGGGGACCGGGCGATCAGAATGTCGTGCCGCGCGTGCTTGCGCTGGCGCGCCGCGGCCGGCTGCGCATCGTCGGCGCCGGGCGCAATCTCGTCGATTGCACGCACATCACCAACGTCGTCGACGCCCACGTGCTCGCAGAGCAGGCCCTCGCACGTTGTCACCTTTTAGGTGACAAATCCACGGCACGCGATCCGCGCGGACGCGCGTATTTCATCACCAACGGCGAACCCGTTGTGCTCTGGGAGTGGATTAACGAACTCTTGCGTGGCCTCGATTTGCCGCCGGTCACGCGCCACGTCTCGCTGCGGCGGGCCTATGCGGCGGGCGCCGTGCTCGAAGCCGTCTGGCGCGTGTTGCCGCTCACGGGAGAGCCGCCGATGACGCGCTTCGTCGCCAAGGAATTAGCGACGGACCACTGGTTTAACTTGGGCGCGGCGCGGCGCGACCTCGGTTATGCGCCGCAGGTCACGATGGCCGCCGGCACGGCCGATTTACTCGCCCATTACCGGGCAACCGGTCGGTTTTAGTCTGCGCCATTAACGCTCGGCTTTGCCGAAAAAACCTCACGGCTGCGCGATTTCCGGACCGGGTTCCGCGAGGGCGCGGTCCACGACTTCCCGTAATTCCGTCAAAGGAAACGGCTTGGCCAGCACCGCGAGCGCGCCGAACTTGCCCGCCATGTGCAAATAGAGTTTCGCGTCCTGCGCCAGCCCGCCGGACATCGCGATGATGCGCGCCGTCGGATAATCACGCCGCAAATCGCGGATCATATCGAGGCCCTCCTTCTCCGGCATCACGATATCGGTGATCACCAGATCCGCCGGTTGTGCGCGAAACATCTTCAGGCCCGCGTCGCCGTTCTCCGCCTGACGCACATGGTGGCCCTGACGCTCGAGCGCATTCGCGAGCACGTCGCGAAAAAGGTCGTCGTCGTCGATGAGAAGAATGTCAGCCATTATGAGGAAGGTAGCGGCGATGCTTCAGAAAGCAACCGCGCGCACGCCGGAGTCGCCAGCCAATACTCCACGCCACCCAACGCAAGCCATGCCCCCGCGCACCCGCCATGCTTTTGCAACATTTACAAGTTGTTAACGGCTGTAATCTCACGCGCGGCGCGCTGTTTTCCGGACAAGATTGCACGAGACATGATTCTCGTTATTCGACAAGTTAGATTCCTCCCGTTACACGACTCGTGTCGGTTCCTCCATGTCCACCCCCGGCAAACCCCATGCTCTGTTCGCGGCGCGCTCGATGAGCCACCAGAACCGGGCGGAAATGCGCCTGGCGTTCGACAACGTGATCAAGCTCGTCGAACGCAACCGCGCCACTTTGCGTGTGCCGCACGACGTCAAGCCGGTGCAAAACAGCCGCGACATGCACTACCATTACCGGCCGGAGTTTTTTCTCGGGCTGAGTGGTTGGACTGATTTCAGTTTTCCGCGCGAGACCTTCCGCCTCGGCCCCGACGAAGTCTGCCTGATTCCCGCGGGCGTGCCGCACGAAGAGCAAATCGGCGCTCCGCCCGACAAGCCGTTCCGCAATCTGGTCGCCGGTTTCTACAACAACACGCTCAGCCTGCACTTCGCCCACGAAGCCCGCCCCGGCAAACCCGACATCGAGGTCATCGAGTTTTTTGATGCGCCCAACCTCGACGTCTTTCTCAAGCTGGCCAACGCTATCGCGCAAACCCACGGCACGCAGGGTCCGGCCCGCGCCACCGTGTTACAAGGCCTCCTCCTCGCGCTCCTCGGGCTCTTCCGCAACATCGTCGAAACCGGCACCGGCCAGCTCAACAGCGACATCGGCAAAGTCTTTCAGGCGAAATGCCTCGTGCGCGAACAATTCGCCAACTCCGAACTGTGCGTGCAACACATCGCGGAAGTGCTCGGCTGCTCCGCCGACTACCTGTCCCACCTCTTCCACACGGAAACGAAAGAGCGGCTCACACACTACATCCAACGGATCCGGATCGACGGCTCCATCCTCGCACTCGAGAGCACCAAGCTGACCATTTCCGAGATCGCCTACGCCAGCGGCTTCGCCGATCCCGCGTATTTTGCCCGTGTTTTTAAACAGCACAAGGCAATGACCCCGCAGGAATACCGCCTGCAGATCGAGGCGCGGCGCAAGCAACAGGAAGCGCAGCCCAAGACGGTCTATTACGACCGTCTCGATTTCACCCACGGCGTGCCGGCCAAAAAAGACGCCCGCCCCACCGCGGACTAAGCCGCGGCGGGCGCCGACTTCGCTGCTTTCGGTTCCGGCACCCAAGACAGCGCGAGCGCGGCGAGCAACAGGCACGCGCCGCCGACCATTACCGCCACAATCGGGCGGCCACCAAAGAGGTGTTGCACCACCGGCCCGAGCAGCGTCGCCGCGAGAATCTGCGGCAATACGATGAAGAAATTAAACACCCCCATATAAAAACCCATTTGCTTCGGCGGAATCGCGTTGGCCAGCAGCGCGTAGGGCATCGAAAGAATGGTCGCCCAACCGACGCCGACGCCCGCCATCGACACCAGCAGCATCTCCGGCGTGCTCACGAAACCCACGGAAATCAGGCCCGCGCCCGCGCACAGCAAACCGACGCGATGCATCAGCCGCGCAGGCACGCCGCGTTGCGCCAGCGCCACCAACAGGAACGCGACGCCGAACGCGACACCGTTGTAGACCGCGAAGCACACGCCGCCCCATTCGAGTCCGCGTTGATACTCCACCGTGCCGGGCAATCCGCCGAATACCGTGCGCGCAATCGCCGGAGTGAAATAAATCCACATACAAAACAACGCGAGCCACGTGAAGAATTGCACCACCGCCAGCCGCCGCATCACCAGCGGCATGTTCGCGATGCCGTGAAACACATCACGGAAAAACGACCCCGGTGCCTGCGCACGCTCCGCCAAATCTTCCTTGGTCGGCGGATATTCCGGCGTCGTCACAATCGTGTATACCACCGCCGCAAAGAATACGGCCGCCCCGACATAGAACGCCAGTTTCACCGACCACGGAATTCCGCCCGCGGCCACATCCGTCTCGACGATGCCGAAGTGGGTCAGCAGCCACGGCAACGCCGAGGACAACACCGCGCCGAGTCCGATCAGTAAACTCTGCATCGCGAAACCGACCTGCCTTTGCTTCGGCGGCAGCAGGTCTGCCACGAACGCGCGAAACGGTTCCATGCTGATGTTGACCGAGGCATCGAGAATCCACAGCAGGCCGGCCGCCATCCAGAGCGCCGACGAGTTCGGCATCGCGATCAACGCGAGGCTGGAGAGAATCGCGCCGACGAGAAAGTAGGGACGGCGGCGGCCGAGCCGCGTCCAGGTGCGATCACTGTAGTAGCCGACAATCGGCTGCACAAGCAAACCGGTGAGCGGCGCGGCGAGCCAGAGCATCGGAATGTCGCTTTCGGATGCACCGAGGTATTCGTAGATCGCGCTCATGTTCGCCATCTGCAGGCCCCAGCCAAACTGGATGCCGAGAAAGCCGAAACTCATGTTCCAAATCGCCGGCAGGGGAAGCGGACGCTGTTCGTTCATGGGGTGGGGGGTTCGCTGTAGTCGCGCACGGGACGCTCGCCGGTGCGGTCAAAGAGGTGGATCCATCGCTGCAAAGTCGTCCAGCGCGTCGCGCGCAATTCATCCATCGCCACGGCGGTGAAGCGCCATTGCCAGTTGCCATCGAGCGTGCCGGGCCGGTTGAGCGCGGCGGCGGCGGGCAGATCGAGCAAATCCTGCATCGGAATCACCGCGAGCCGCGACGCCGTGGCGAGCACCGCGCGAATGATCGGCCACGCGGAGCGTTCCCCGTGTAGTTGAAAATATTCGTCCACCTTCGCCGCGTAGTCCGGCGCCAACGTTTCCAGCCAGTCGCGCGTCGTCGTGTTGTCGTGCGTGCCGGTGTAGGCGACGCTGTCGGGCGGATAGAAGTGAGGGAGGTTGGCGTTGTTGGCGTCGTGCCCGTAGGCGAATTGCAACACCTTCATGCCGGGCAAACCCGCGCCGCGCCGCAAATCGACCACGCCCGGCCCGATATAGCCGAGATCCTCGGCGATGATGCGCGCCTGGGGCAGCGCGACGCGCACGGCGGCAAAAAATTCCGCGCCGGGGCCGCTCCGCCATTGGCCGGTGCGCGCGTCGGGCGCGTCGGCGGGTATTTCCCAGTAGGTGTTAAAGCCGCGGAAATGGTCGAGGCGGATGATGTCGTAGAGCTCGAACGCCGCACGCAACCGGTCGATCCACCAGGCGTAACCGGTGCCGCGCAAGTGTTCCCAATCATAGAGCGGGTTGCCCCAGAGCTGGCCGAGGGCGGAAAAATAATCCGGCGGCACACCCGCGACGGCAATCGGCTGCCCCTGCGCATCGAGGCGAAACGCCGCGCGGCTTTGCCACGTGTCGGCGCTGTCGAGCGCGACAAAAATCGGCACATCGCCAATGATGCCGACGCGCCGCTGCGCCGCATAGTCGCGCAGCCGGTTCCATTGGCCGAAGAAAACGTATTGGTAGAATTCGTGCCGTGCCACTTCGCGCCGCACGGCGGCGGAAAACGTCGCGCGCACATCGGCGCGCCACTCGCGATATTCCTCCGGCCACGTCGTCCAGGCCTGCCCACCAAAATGCGCCTTCAGCGCCATGAAATCAGCGAACGGCTCCAGCCACGTCGCGTTGGCGCGCCGGAAGCGGCGCAACGAGCCGAGGCCATTGCACTCGTCCGCCCCCGTCGCGAGAAACCGGTCGGCGGCGTGAGCGAGCACGGCCCAGAAACGTTCGTAGAGTTGACCATAATCGACGCGCTCCGTCGGCAACGCGCGCAGCGGCGCGATCTCGGAATTGGTCAACAGATTCGCCGCGCGCAACTCGTCGAGATCGATGAAGTAGGGATTGCCCGCGCGCCCCGAGAACAACTGGTAGGGCGAATCGCCAAACCCCGTCGGACCGATCGGACAAATCTGCCAGTAGCGCACTTCGGCCGCGGCGAGCAGATCGATGAAGGCGCGCGCGCCCGCCCCGAGATTGCCGATGCCAAAGTCGCCCGGCAGCGACGAAACGTGGGCCAGCACACCCGCCGCACGGGTGTTGAGCCAAGAGCTATGCGGAACTTCCATGGTCAGCGAAATTCGAGTTGGCGCGCGCGGCCGTTGTCGGCCAACGCCACGGTGAGGGAATGATCAGCCGCGCGCGTCCAGGCGGAGGCCTCTAGGGCGACGCCATCAACCAGCACTTGTTGCACGGCGGCGGCGCGGTGGAGGACGATGGCGAAATTGCGCACCCCCGGCGCATGGGTGCCTGTGGGCGTGAGTGTCAGTTGGCCGTTGGCAAAATGCAGCGTCGTGCGTCGCCATGCGCCGTGCTTGTAGTCGGGCGAATGACCGTCGTCTTCGTAAAGCGAACCGTTCGCCGTGCCGGCGTCGTCGGGATAAATGTCGAACCGCAGCGGATTCCACGGTTTCTCGTCTGTGTAATTCATTGCAATCGTGGAGGGAACGATGCTGCCGCCGCGCACGTAGAGCGGCATGTGGTCGAGGGGCGCATCAACGCGCAGCGTAGTGCCGCCGCGGATTATCGCGCCAGTCTCGAATTCATACCAGCGCCCCGCCGGAAAATAAACCTCCCGGGCCCGCTCTCCGGCGCGCACGACAGGCGCGGCAAGCAGCGCATCGCCGATCATGAACTGGTCGTCGAGGTTCACCGTGTTGTAGTCTTCTTGAAAATTCAGCAGCAGCGGCCGGAAGAGCGGCACGCCGGTGCGGTGGGCTTCCTCGAGGGTGGTGTAGAGAAACGGCAGCATGCGGTAGCGCAGCTTGAGGTATTTGCGCACGATACCCTCGTAGTAACTGCCGAAGCGCCACGGCTCCTTGTCGTATTGGTCGATGGCGCTGTGGTTGCGGCAGAACGGCACGAAGGTCGCCATCTGGTAGGCGCGGGCGAGCAACTCGCCGTCGCCGCGACCGATGAACCCGGGAATGTCGGCGCCGACAAACGCCTGTCCGGAGATGCCGAGCGAGGCGAACATCGGGATGTTCAACGCGAGCGAGTCAAACGTGGCGTTGTTGTCGCCGGTCCATTTCACCGCGTAACGCTGGATGCCGGCGGAACCGGCGCGCGTGATGACGAACGGGCGGCGGTCGGGTTGTAGTTGTTCCAAGCCTTCGTAGGTCGCCCGCGCCATCAGGAGCGCGAAGGTGTTGCGGTGTTTCGCATAGGGCGCGCGCTGGCCAAGGTCATCGAACACGATGTCCTTGTGCCGCTCGCCGGTTTGGTCGAGGAAGTCGGCCGGTTCGTTCATGTCGGTCCAGATGCCCGCCACCCCGCGCTCGGTGAGCGCGCGGTGCCCCTCGCCCCACCACTGGCGCGCGTCGGCGCGGGTGTAGTCGACGAAGACGGACTGGCCCGGCCAGACTTCGCCGATGTAGAGGCTGCCGTCTTTTTGCCGCAGAAAATAATCACCCGCGAGCCCCTCGTTGTAGACGTAGTAACTCTCGTGCGACGACGCGAGGTCGCGATCGGTGGCGGGGTCGATCGCGCCCGGCACGGGCGGTTGGTATTTCACGCCGGGGTCGACGATGGTGACGACGCGCAGTCCTTTTTCAGCGAGACGCTTCATCAGCCCTGATGGATCGGGGAAGCGCGTGCGGTCCCACGTGAAGACGCGATAGGCGTCCATGTAATGGATATCGAGGTAGAGCACATCAAGCGGCAGGTCGCGGGCGCGGTATTGTTCGGCGACTTTTTCCACCACGGTGTCCGGGTAGTAGCTGTAACGACTCTGTTGGTGACCGAGCGCCCAGAGCGGCGGCAACGGCATGCGGCCGGTGAGTTCCGTGTAGCGGCTGACGATTTGCTTCAGACTCGGGCCGGCGAAGAAATAGTAATTCAACTCGCCGCCGTCGGCGCCGAACGCCGCGTAGTCTTGTCCGGTATGACCGAGGTCGAAGGTTGTGCGGTAAGTGTTGTCGTAGAAAAGACCGTAGGCGCGGCCCTCTTCCCAACCGAGGTAGAAGGGGATGCTTTGATAAATCGGATCGCGGCCCTCGACGTAGCCGGGTGTGTCGGAATTCCACATCACGAAACGCCCGCGGCGTTTGTCGAGGCGCGCGGCTTTTTCGCCGAGCCCGTAGAAATGTTCTTCGAAACCAAAATGTTTGGCCGCGGCGAGGCGACCGGTGGCCGGATCCCGCGCCATAGGGCGGGCGTCGGCGTTGATGACGCGGCCGGTGACGGCGTCGTGAAATGCAATCAGCAACGGATCGCGCTGGATCACAACTTTGACCGCAGCGGTAGTGAGGCTGAGTTCGGTGGCCGTTTCGGCGAAGTGCCATGGCGGGGCGGCCCAGTCGGTGCGCGCGATGGCCCAAGAGTGGTCGAGTGAGGCCGGTTGACCGGCAAAAAGGGCGCGCACACGAATCAAATCCGGCGCGAGGACGCTGACGTGGACCGTAGCGCCATCGGCGCAGATCAAGTCGAGGCCGGCGGCCGTGCGTTGCACCGAGGCGACGGCGGCGAGTGGCTGGAGGCCGGCCCAATCGAGCGCGGGTGCGGTGGTGGGCGCGGCGAGGCACGCGCTGGCGAGGAGATACACGGGGAGGCGCACGGGAAAGCGGGACGAATTAACGGAAAAGGGGAGAAAGAGCGGCCACCAGTGATGAGCTGGTGGCCGCGACTGACAGAACACTCGAACGCTTTCGGCTTAGAACTTATACGACGCGCCGATCGAGTAGGACGGGCCGTATTCCTGGAAGTCTTGGATGTAGCGAATGTCCGCGCCGGAGGTGGCGACGAGCGGTTCGTTGGTCAAGTTGTAGACCTGCGCGATGAGTTGCAGGCCCTTGAGGGCGCTGTTCTTCGAGAAGGCGTAGCTGACTTGCGCATCATAGACTGTCTCAGGTTGCAGATTGCGGTAAACCGCACCACGTGGGCCGAAGGTCGCGATGTCACCGCGATAGTCCGAGCGGTAACGACCGCTGAGACGGGCCGAGAAACCGTGGCGTTCATAATAGACCGTGCCGCTCATCACGCGATCAGAGAGACCGACGAGGGGAGTGGAGGGATTGCCCAGGTCGGGTTGAATCGAGCTCTTGAAGAACGACGTGCTGCCGATGAAGCCGAAGCCCTTGAGGGCGGGGGTGAGTTTTTCGCCGGGCAACGAGAGCGCGAATTCGAGACCGCGCACATAGCCGCCTTGGCCGTTGCTCGGCACGCTGTTGAAGCCGGTGAAAATCGCCGGGGTGCCAACGGTGCCCGTCGGATAACCGGCGAAGCTCACGAGTGTGTTCTTCGTGTAGGTGTAGGAGACGAGATCCTTGTTGAACGCGGAGAGGGCGAAGTAACCCATGTTGTCCTTGAAGTAGTGTTCAAACGAGAGATCGATGGAGTTGGCGCGCCACGGTTCGAGCTTCGGGTTGCCACCGCTGGCAGACCACGGGCTGTTCAACGGGTCGGTGGAGCCGGACTTGGCGGAATCGAAGCCGTAGTTGTTACCCGCGCGCATGTCGTTCATCGGCTGACGGGCCAATTGGCGGGCGACGCTGAGGCGGAGGATTTGTTGCTCGTTGAGTTCGAAGTTCACGTTGAGCGTCGGGACGACGTCGGTGTAGCTGTGCTCGCCGACAACGTTGACGGTGATGGCGCCGTTGTTGTTGGAGACGGAGGTGCCGCGGCTGGATTGCGTGGAGTGAATCACCTGCGTGCCGATGTTGCCTTTAACCGGGATGTTTCCGAGCTTGGTGGCGAAATCGAGTTTGGCGTAACCGGTCCAGATCTTCTCGGAGATGTCGTAATTGGCCGCGCGGCGGGCGGGATCGTTGTTGGCGATCTTGTCGTAGAAGCCGCTGTTGTAGAGGGCGAGCGGGTCGTAGCTATACATTTTGCCCATGCCGATGAAGCTCAGGTCGGTGAGGCCGACGGAGGGCGGCATCGGCGCGCTGGCGGCGCCGTTCTTCAATTGCAGGAAGTAGCCTTCCATGCCGTCGGGGCCGGATTCGCGCTCGAACTTGTCGCGCGTGTTGTAGGTGACGCCGACTTCGAACCGCTTAAAGAAACCTTCCAGCGCCTTCGTGGTTTTGATGCCGTATTGGCCGATTTGGTCTTCGGAGAGCGGGCCTTTCAGGAAGCCGTGTTGGCCGAAGGGACGCGTGCCGCTCATGCCCCAGCCCTGCGGCATACCGAGACGCAGACCGGTGGAGTAATCGCGCACTTTCGTGAACACCGCGCCGGCGCTGCCGTTCGGCGAGAGCGTGTAACCGATGGTGTCGGGCGTGCCGACGCCGTTGACGCCGAAGCCGGAGTAAGTCTCGAGGACGAAATCGTCGCGCTTAACCTTGGAGTAGCTGAGATCGATCTCGGTCTTCCAACCGTTGTCGTTGCCGAATGACATGTTCCAGCCACCGGCGAAGAGGTTCGCGTCGCGTTTGACGAAGTCGTTGCGAACGACGCCGAAGAAGTTGTTGAGCGTGGCCTTGGTGATGAGGCCATTGACGGCGGTGTAACCCGGGGCGAGCGTCGTATAGGTGCCCCAATTCGGGCTGAGCGGCATTTCGATACCGCGCAGCAATTGGGTTTCCACGAAGTCGGAGACGTAGAGATCGACGGTGGAGTGGAAATTTTCGTGCGGCGCGAATTCGAGAACGGTCATGATGCCGTTGCGCTTGATTTGGCTGGTGCGCACGAAGGGTTTCGCCCCACCGAGCAAGCTGTTGCCGGCAAAGCTGCCGTCATAGCCCCAAGCGTTGAATTGTTCGCCCTGGCCGGGACGGTCGGAGAGCGAGATACCGATGGCGACGCCGACTTTGCCGTTATCGAACTGATCGATGTAGGAGAACGTTTCCCGGTGCCCCGCGTTGTCCGCGCCGGCATTATTCGAGTCCATGCCGGTCCATTCGTAGAAGGCGTTGGCGACGATGCGTTGACCGCCGACAGAGAGCGGACGGATCGTTTGCAAATCCACCGTGCCCGCGAGTCCCTGACCGACGAGCGAGGCTTCCGTGGTCTTGTAAACCACGACGCTGTTGAGCAACTCCGCCGGATATTGGTCGAACTCCACGGCGCGGCCGGAGTTCGTGCTGACCTGCTGGCGACCGTTGAGCAAACCGGTGCTGAAATCGCCGTTCATGCCGCGAATGACAATGGCTTGGGCGCGACCGTTCAGGCGCTGCGTCGTCAAGCCACTCAGTCGCGTCAACGAATCGGCGATGCTGATATCGGGCAACTTGCCGATGTCTTCCGCGGAAATGACTTCCGTGATGACCGTCGCGGCCTGCTTCTTTTCTGCCGAAGCCGCGAGGCTACCGGCGAAGCCCGCGGTGACTTTGAACTCTTCGAGGACGACGAGCTCGTCCTTCTTCAGTTCCTTCTTTTCGGATTCGGTCGTGCTCGCAGTTTGCGCGAACGCCATAAAAGCCGACTGCGAAAGCAGCAGGCCAGCAACCAGTCCTCGCAAGAGGAACCGGCGCGCGTGATCGGGGATCGTGTGTGTCGTATGCATGGTGGGTAAGAACGTCGAATAACCAGGGGGGGAGTTACGGCGACGCAAGCGGGGGTGCGCCGATATTGGAGTCAGCAAAGCGCACTCCGCGGCCACTTCGCGATGCGCTTTCGCACCAGAAAACCGAGATGGTTCGGACAACTCTTAGGTTTATCGCTTCGCGCACGCCGCGCGTCGGGCGGGTTGATTCGTGCCGCGTTCACCCGTCTTTTCCGAGTGAAAATGCGGTCACCTCGCCTACATGCCGCCGCCCGGCGCCCCCGCGCCCACGTCGCAGATTCAGTCGTCCGCGTCATGCGGTCACCTAGGTTTTTTCTCGGCCTTGCAAGACTTCTCCCTTGTGCGCGGTTTGACCGGACCGCCGCGCCGGCACAGTTTGGGTCCACCCCACCATGTTTTCGCTCACCCCTTTTCGCTCTTGGCGCGGTCTGTTCGGTTGCGTGTTGCCACTCGCTGTTTTCGCCCAACCGGTGGTGGTCCCCCGCTTCACGCACCCGGGCGCCGGCCAGACTTTCTATTTTGTCCTCACCGACCGTTTCGCCAACGGCAACCCCGCCAACGACACTGGCGGCTTCGCCGGCGGAACCGAGGACCACGGTTTCGATCCGACCCGCATCGGCTACTTCCACGGCGGCGACTTCGCCGGGCTCACGGCCAACCTCGACTACATTAAGGATCTCGGCGTCACCGCGCTGTGGGTCACGCCGCCCTTTGCCAACAAGCCCGTGCAAAACGGCTCCGCTGCCTACCACGGTTATTGGATTCTCGATTTCCTGCGCATCGACCCGCACCTCGGCACCGACGCCGAGTTCCGTGACTTCATCGCCCAAGCCCACGCGCGCGGCCTCAAGGTTTACATCGACATCATCACCAACCACACCGCGGACGTCATCCAATACGCCGAGCAGGACTACGCCTACGTGGACGAAGTCACCGCGCCAACCCGTCGTGCCGACGGAACTCCCTTCACGGCCCGTTCGGTGGCCTTCAACGGCCTCACCCCGCCCGCCGATACGTTTCCCGCACTCGCCGCCGAGCGCAGTTTCCCGCGCACGCCGGTTGTTCCGCCCGCCGAACTCACCGCCAAGAATCCCGCCTGGCTCAACAACCCCATCTATTACCATAATCGCGGCAACAGCACCTTCGAGGGAGAGAGTTCGCTCCACGGTGATTTCAGCGGACTCGACGACACCTTCACCGAACACCCCGACGTCGTCCGCGGCTTCATCGAAATCTACCGCCATTGGATTCAGGCCTACGGCATCGACGGCTTCCGCATCGACACGGTCCGCCACGTGAATTTGGAATTCTGGCAGGCCTTCAGCCCCGCGCTCCGTGCCGCCGCCCGCGCCATCGGCCGCCCCGACTTCGTGCAGTTCGGCGAAGTCGCCAACGACAGCGGGGACATTTCCCTCCTGAGCGAGTTCTCCACCACGGCTCCGGCGGATGCGACGCTCGACTTCGGTTTCTTCCGCGCCGCGCAGGCCTACGTCGCCCAGGGCAACAGCTCCGCGCGGCTCGCCGCCGCCTTTGATCAGGACGACCGCTACACGGACCACGACAGCAACGTGCACACCACGACCACCTTTCTCGGCAACCATGACGCCGGCCGCTTCGCCTACTTCCTCAAGCTCGACAACCCCGACGCCCCGCCCGCGCTGCTCAGCGAACTGGTTCGGTTCGGCCACGGCCTCCTCTTCCTCGTGCGAGGCCAGCCCGTCCTCTACTACGGCGACGAGCAGGGTATGATCGGCCGGGGCGGCTGGGACCAGCAGGCCCGCGAAAGTTTCTTCCCCTCGCAGGTGCCGGATTTCCGCGACGCTTCCCTGCTCGGCACCACGCGCACCGGGGCGGACGACAAGTTCGACCCCCATCACCCCTTTTATCTCAATTTTCGGGCGCTCGCCGACCTTCGCGCCGCCAGCCCCGCGCTGCGCCACGGCGCGATGCTCGTGCGTCCGTCGGGCCATCCTCATGTGTTCGCGTTTTCCCGGATCGCCCGTGAGGAACGCGTCGAACACCTCGCCGCCTTCAACAACTCCCGCACGGACACCGTCACCGTGACGCTGCCGACCAGCCAATCCGCCGGCGCCACGCTCGCCCTCCTTCATGACTCGCGGTCCGCCGCGGCGTCCCTACTGACTGCGGAGACGGGCGGCCGGGTCACGGTCACGCTCGCGCCGTTGCAATTCGCCCTCTGGCGCGCCGACGCACCGCTGCCTGTCCCCGACCGCGCGCCGACGATTGCATTCGGCTCGCCGGCCGCCGGTGCCGCCCTCGGGTTTCCGACCCGCATCGTTGACGGCCACCGCCTGGCTATTCGCCAGGAAATCCGCGCTGAAGTCGCCGACACCGACGGCGTGGCCGAAGTCACCTTCACTCTCATCCGCGACTCCCGCCCCGCCCAATATGAGTTGCTCGGGGTCGACGATGCCGCGCCGTTTCGAATCTTCTGGCAGCCGCCTCCCGACCTTGCTCCGGGCGAGCGCTTCTCCCTGGTTGCGACCGTCAATGATCTTCGCGGCCACGTGACCGCCACACGTCTCGATGGCCTGACGGTCGCCGCCGGCACGCCCGTCTTCGGCACGCGCGGCGCAACCGTGCCGCACCTCACGCTCGTTCCCGCCGCGGCGCAAACCGCCCTCCCGGGTGAAACCGTCACGCTCTCCGTCGCCGCCGAAGGCACGGGCGAGCTGGAATACCAGTGGTTGCACAACGACGAGGAAATCCCCGGCGCGACGCAACCGCAGCTCACCTTCACGGCGGACGCCGACAGCGCCGGCCGCTACCGCGCCCTTGTGCGCAACCATGTCGGCACGGTGCTCAGCCCCGAGGCCCTCGTGCATGTCGGGATCGCCGCGCCGGGCGCGCGGTTGGAAAAGCACCCGGCGTTCCCGTCCCAGTTCGTCGCCGCGCGCCAAGTCGATGTGTGGCTGCCGCCCGGCTACGATGCCGATCACGCCGAACGCTACCCCGTTGTTTATATGCACGACGGACAGAATCTCTTCGAGCCTGCCACCAGTTACACCGGCGTGCCGTGGGGCATCGATGGGGCGATGGACCGCCTCCTCGCGCGCGGCGAAGCGCCGGCGGCCATCGTCGTCGGAATCTGGAACACTCCGGCGCGCTTCGTCGAATACATGCCGCAAAAAGGAACCTCCGTGGCCGCCATCGAGAAGTTGCTCGCGCGTTTTAATCTCCCGAATGCGCCGCTCCAATCCGACGCCTACCTGCGCTTTATCGTCGAAGAGCTGAAACCGTTCGTGGACCGCTCCTATCGCACGCGCCCCGAACGCGAACACACGTTCATCATGGGCTCGAGCATGGGTGGATTGATCTCCGCCTACGCGCTCGTCGAGTATCCCGCGGTCTTCGGCGGTGCCGGCTGCGTCTCGACGCATTGGCCCGCGGACGAAGGCGCGATGATCGACACTCTCGCCCGCCTCCTGCCGCCGCCCGGGGCGCACAAATTCTATTTCGACTACGGCACCGAGGCACTCGATGCCACTTATGAGCAATTTCAACGCCGCATGGACGCCGTCATGCGCGCCGCCGGCTACACCGCGGGCCGCAATTGGCTGACGCGCAAATTCCCCGGCGCCACCCACTCCGAATCCTCGTGGCGCGAACGCGTCGACATCCCTCTCTCTTTCCTGCTCAAATCCTGATCGGTTTACCCTCGTCCACCCCACTCCATGTCCTCCCGTCACCCCCTCGCCTCGGTCTTTCTCATCAGCTCGGTCTCCGCGCTCGGCGGCTTCCTCTTCGGCTTCGACAGCGGCGTGATCAACGGCACCGTCTCCGCCCTCACCGCCGCCTTCGGCTCGAGCAAGGCCGTGACCGGCTTCAATGTCGCTTCCATGCTCCTCGGGTGTGCCGCGGGCGCCTTCCTCGCCGGGCGCGCCGCCGACCGCTTTGGCCGCCGCAGGACGCTCCTTTTCACCGCGGTGGTGTTCGTCGTCAGCGCGTGGGGCTCCGGCGTTGCGGGGGGGTCTGTCGAGTTCGTCCTTTACCGTCTGCTCGGCGGCTTGGCCGTCGGTGCGGCCAGCATCATCTGTCCGACCTACATCGCCGAGATTTCCCCGCCGCAGCACCGCGGCTGGCTGGCCACGCTGCAGCAACTGGCGATCGTTCTCGGGCTGTTCGCCGCCTTCCTCAGCAATTTCCTCATCGCCAAGTTCGCCGGCGGAGCCGCTGCGGTGTGGCTCGGCGGTTATCAGGCGTGGCAATGGATGTTTTGGGGCGAGATCCTCCCCGCGCTCGTCTTCCTGGTCGGCCTGATCTTCATCCCCGAGTCGCCGCGCTACCTCGTGGCCGCCGGCCGCAACGAAGAGGCCGCTTCCGTCCTCGCGCGATTCTCCAGCCGCGAATCCGCCGCCATCGCCGTGACCGAGATCCAGCGCACGCTCGACCGCTCGCACCGGCCCTCGCTGCGCGACCTCTGGAATCGCGGCACCGGCCGGCTCCACCCGATCGTCTGGGTCGGTCTCGCCATCGCCGCACTTCAGCAACTCGTCGGCATCAACGTCGTGTTCTACTACGGCGAGGTGCTGTGGCGCGCGGCGGGATTCTCCGAGGGCGACGCGCTGAGGATTAACCTCATCGGTGGGACGATCAACGTTCTCTCCACCTTTGTCGCCATCGCCCTCGTCGACCGCATCGGCCGCCGCCCGCTCCTGCTCATCGGCTCGTTCGGCATGAGTCTCACGCTCGGCCTGATGGCGGTGCTTTTCGCCCGCGCCGGGACCGGCCCCGACGGCAACCTGCTGCTCGGTTCCACCGAGGGCACGTTCGCCCTCATCGCGGCCAACCTCTACATCGTCGCCTTCGGCATCTCCTGGGGTCCGGTCATGTGGGTGCTGCTCGGTGAGATGTTCCCCAACCAGATCCGCGGCGCAGCTCTTTCGCTCGCCGGCCTGTGCCAATGGGGCACGAATTTCCTCGTCACTCTGACCTTCCCGCGCCTGCTCGCCAGCATCGGCCTCGGCGGCGCCTACGGCATCTACGCCGCCTTCGCGCTGTTCTCCGCCTTCTACACGTGGAAATACATCCGTGAAACCAAGGGTCTCACCCTCGAGCAGATGCGCACGGACTGAAGCCGCCATCACTCGCACCCGCTCAATCCTCCACGCCCACCCATCGCCAGCCTTTGCCCTCCGGGTTGAGCGGGGCGGCGTGCACCACCAACAGCGCGGTCTCTCCGCCATGCTTGCC
Organism: Candidatus Didemnitutus sp.; assembly: GCA_030681265.1. GTDB lineage: Bacteria > Verrucomicrobiota > Verrucomicrobiia > Opitutales > Opitutaceae > Didemnitutus. The sequence continues at coordinate 29,758 of JAUXXD010000046.1, forward strand.
CTCGCCGTGTGGATGAACGTGCGCTTCGCGCGCGCGTAAACGCGAGTTGGTCCGCCGCGCATTTCCAAGATTGCTGCACCCCGAAGATTTCCCTTCGCTCCCACCCACGGGCCAAACCAGCCGTAGGTTTTTACGGAGTTGGATAATGCCGATCGATACATGAAGTGGATCTACTGCGGTTTCGTTCTTATTGCCCTCTTGGTGGTCGGCGGTCTCGCCGGTTGTGCAACCACGCCCGCCCCGGCCCCGGCTTCTGTTCATCCCGCCGCAGTTTCCGACCGCCCCGTCGACATCTGGTTGATTCCTCTCGAAGGCTTCCACGAAGACTTAACCCGTGAATTGGAAAGGAAATTCTCCGCTGAACTCGGTTTACGCGTCCGCTCCACGGTTCATGCCGGACGCACACCGAAGATGTTTGGACCATCACGGCAAATGCTTGCCGAACGCGTGAGGGCGGAACTGCTGGTTCCCCTGCGGCGCCTCTACTATGTCACACCAAAGA
>JAUXXD010000177.1 GCA_030681265.1 Candidatus Didemnitutus sp.
CTCGCTTGAAAGACCGTTGCATACCCATTTTTTATGGCCCTTTCTAAGGCCCCCGTGACATGACCACGAAACACCGGATTTTCACAATGCCCTTGGCAAACGTCTATCCGCTCTATGTTGCCAAAGTGGAGAAGAAGGGGCGCACCCAGGCCGAGGTCGATGCTGTGCTATGCTGGCTGACCGGCTACACGGCGCGGCAGTTGGCGAGCCACTTGAAGAAGCAGACGGACTTCGAAACCTTTTTTAACGACGCGCCAAAACTCAATCCGGCGCGCGCGTTGATCAAAGGTGTCGTCTGCGGGGTGCGCGTGGAAGACGTGCCTGATCCGTTGATGCGGGAAGTCCGCTACCTCGACAAATTGGTGGATGAACTCGCCAAGGGAAAGCCGATGGAGAAAATTCTCCGCACCTGACCGTCTCCGCCAGGTGGCGCGCGTGCCCCACCCGCGATACTCCACTCGCCAACGCCTTACCTTCCGGATTTGCTCCGACGTGTCCTCTGTTGCACAAGCCCGCCCTCCCCATGAAGAAAATCGAGTCCGCTCAGAAACTATCCGCTGACCAACGCACCGCCTTGCTCAGCGCGCTGCAGGCTCGCTTTGCCCAGAATAGGCCGCGTCACCCCAAGCTGGAGTGGAGCAAGGTCGAGGCGAAGCTGAGCGCGAATCCGGAAAAACTTTGGTCGCTCCACGAAATGGAGCGCACCGGTGGCGAGCCGGATGTCGTGCAGTTCGACAAGAAGTCGGGGGATTACGTATTTTTTGACTGCGCGGCGCAGAGTCCGGCCGGGCGCTCGGCGGTGTGTTACGATCGCGCGGGGCTGGATTCGCGCAAGGAACACAAGCCGAAGAACACCGCGCTCGAGATGGCGGCCGCGATGGGAATCGAAGTGCTCACCCCCGACGAATATCGCGCCCTGCAGCAGCTCGGTGAGTTCGACACAAAGTCGTCGAGCTGGGTGCTGACACCGCCAGCTATCCGGAAGCTCGGCGGGGCGCTGTTTGGCGACCGGCGTTTCGGGCACGTCTTCATTTACCACAACGGCGCGCAATCTTACTACAGCGGCCGTGGTTTTCGGGGCGCGTTGCGCGTCTGATGCGCCCGGGGAAATCGACGGAGTTACACTCGCGGTAAATTACGCGCCGCCGTCCGCAGGTTCGGCGCTCGCCCCCGAAGGGGACGCGCGCAGCGGGCGACGGTCTTAGCTGGCGTGCGGCCCAGTGGAGCGGCTTGGTGACATGCTCGCTGCTTGCGCTGCGCGATGAGTCCGCACTATTGCAAAGGTGCCCTCGCCGATGCCTACCCCGTCACAGCCCCGCGTGGTCCTGTTTTTGCGTTCGAATCGCGAGGGCGTTGCGCGTCTGCCGCGGGCGTTGCAAAAGGCCGGACTGCACGTCACGGTGATCGCGCCGCCGGATTCCTTTCCGGCCCTCACGCAGCACCGGGACGCGTTTTTTCCGGCACCGGATGGGCGGTCGCCGTTGAGTCGCTGGGTGGCGTTGTTGGTGTTTCTGTGGCGCCTGCAGCAATTGCCGCCTGCCCAGATTATTGCGGGCGACGAGGCCGCGCTCCGCTACCTCGGCCGCCTCAACGAACCGCGACGGCGCCTGCCGTTGGCCCTGCTTTTTCCGGCAGCCTTCCGGGCGATTACTGCGAGTTTGCCCAACAAAGTTTCCTTCGTAAGCATGTATTCGCGCCGGCAAAACGCCGCGCTCGCCGACCAATACGGCCTCGCCGTGCCGGCCTGGGCGCCTTGCGAGGACGCGGCGCGAGTGGCGGCACTGGTCGCACAACACGGGTTTCCCGTAATCGTGAAGCGCGACGGCTCCTGTGCGGGCCTCGGCGTGACCGTGTGCCACGACGCGTCGGCGCTGGCGGCCAATCTCGCGGCGGGCATTCGGCCGGGCATCGTGCAAGCCTACCACCAGGGAGCGATCGCGATGCAGGCGGGCGTGGCGCTGGGCGGCCAATTGCTGTCCACCTGCGGTTGGTTGAAGGAAACGTGTTTTCCTGAACCGCACGGACCGAGCGCGATCGTGGTGCAGCAGCGCGACGCCGTGATGGAGGCCGCGGCACAACGCTACGCCGAAGCGACGGGGTTCACGGGATTTTTCAGTCTCGATTTTGTGCTCACGGCCGGTGGTCCGTTGCTGATTGAAGCCAATCCGCGGCCGACGCCCGTGGGCCACCTTGGCGAGCTCGCGCACACGTTTGCGGCGGCACTAGGAGCGCCGGTGGCACCCGCACCCGCGCCCGCGCCGGAGCGCATTGCGATTTTTCCGCAGGAATTGCGGCGCGATCCGGCTTCCGCGCGCGACGGCGCGTTGCGGCACGATATTCCGTGGGATGATGCGCCGTTGCTGGATGCGTTGTGCCGCGCGCATTTTGGTGGCGTGTTGCCGGTTAGTGCGGAGTTCGCCAAAGCGGGCCAAGCTGATTGCGAGCGGCGGTGCGGTAAGTGACGGCGGCGATGCGTTCGTGGGCGCTTAGGCCGCCGCTGCGGAGTCGTCGAACGGTTCCGGTTTTCCGGCAAAGGACTCGATGCGCAGATTCAAAATCGGCACGAGCACGAGAAGCCCCGCGCAAGTGAGGCCGAGCACCGCGTAGCCCGCGATGTCATGCACCGTGCCGCTGATCGCGTCCGGGCCGTAAGCGTAAGCCCACGCCGTGAGGAAGAGGCTGCGGCCGAGATTCATGATGAAGGCGAAGAACATCGCCGCGGCGACGAGGAAAATCTTCTTCCACAACCGCTCGAGAAACATCGCGGCGAGAAACGAGCCGGCGAACAAACACGCGGTGAGCGAACGGATGCCCGAGCACGCATCGGCGACGCCGACCGGGCCCTTCGGCAACATGAGCACGTTGCCCTGCTGCTCGACCGGATAGCCGAGCATATCAAAAACAAACGCGACGACCGTGACGACTTTGCGCAGGAGGAAGAGGCTGATTTGCGATTCGACGGCCGAGACAAGCGGCGCGGAAATCAGCCACACCAATACGGGGAAAAGAAACAGCGCCGCTACGCGCGTGCGCGGCCCGCCAAACAAGTGACCGAAGGGTGATGTGGTGTGTGGACTCAGCGGCGCGGCCGGCGCGGTGCCCGGTGCCGCCTGGCCGACGCTGACATTGAAAAACAAAATCGGCAGCACGACCGCCACCATGCCGCACGTCAGGGCAAAAGTGCCGGGTTGCGAACTGCCCGCGCCGGCACGGTAAAAGGCGCCGAGGATAAACAGGAGCGCGCCGACGAGCAGCGTGACGCCGGCGACCGTGTTGAGCGTGCGGCGCGCCCAGCGCGGCTCGGCTGGACCTTGGTTGGCTTCGCGCAACCGCGCCGTGATCTGCGGCCAACGATCATAAATCGCGTAGGCGGTGAAGAGCGGCACGAGCCAGCCGAAGGTATAGTCCTCCTTTGCCTGCCACCAGAAGGACTGATCCCACGCCACGAACGCCATGAATCCGCCGGACAATCCGAGGGCGAGGAGAAATTGAGTCTGTGCCGGGTCGCGCGGCGCGGGAGGGGCGGAGGGTTTAGCGGGAGATTGGGCTTCGCTCATGAGGGAGATGCGCCATCGAACGGTCGTGCACGCGACTGAGCAATGCCAAAGCGAGGATGGCCCCGCCCAGTGCCCACGCCATGTCCGATTGCGTGTCCCAAATATAGCCCTGCGTGCCGAGGAATGACTCTGCCGCCTCGTCCGAGAGCAGCGCCACCCACCACTCGATCAGCTCATAGAACGCGCTAAATGCCAGACACACGCTCACCACCAAAAACGGCAACCAGCGACTGGGTTGCCCGTCGCCGCGGTCGCGCAACGGCGAGTTCCGCAGCAAAATCTCGCGCGTCAAAATCGCCGGCACGAAACCCTGCGCGAAGTGGCCGAGTTTGTCGTAATTATTGCGCGTCCACCCAAACCACTCCTGCGCCCACTCGCCCGCCGGCACCAACGCATAGGTGTAATGCCCGCCGATCACCAGAATCACACAGTGCAGCCACGCGAACACCAACAGCAGCGACGACAGCGGAAAACGCCGATGAAACTTCAAAATCAGCGGCACGCCGACCAGCACGGGAAAAACTTCGAGCAACCACGTCAACTGGTCGTAGGGGCGGATGCCCGACCACACCAAGATGGGCAATAGCAGGGCGACGAACCAAACGTGACGACGATCCATAAGTGTTGAGTGGCGCGAGGTTGGCGACGTGGCCGTCACTCTGCGCGGAGCACGCCTCAGCGCAAGCCGCCGATGAATTCCACCGCCTGCCGCACGATGGCGGGCGTGGTCAAAATCCGGTAATGCCCGCGCCCCGGACATGGCACCAATCGCGCACCTTGCCACAGTGCAACAATCTGCTCGGCCCCCGCGAAACTCGCGTCGGGATCCGCGGGATCGTGAAACACCAGCAAGGGACACGGCGCACGCCGCGCCGCGCCGCACATATCGACTTCGGCGAAGCGTTTGCCGGTGCGCCGCTCGACCTCCGCGCCAAACACCGCGCGCACGTCGTCGGTCAGTTGCAGGCGATTCGCCACACGCGTCACGCGCTCCAGCTGACTGAGCGGAGGCGCCAGCAACACGAGTCCGCGCGGGGCCGCGTGGTCGATCGCGAACATCGCTGCCGCCGCGGCGCCCATCGAGTGCCCGATCAGCGCATGCGGCAGTCCGATTTGCCCGGCAATTTCCACCAAGGTTTGCGCGACGAGCGGCACGTGAGTTTCGTGGCCGTCGGATTCGCCGTGGCCGAGCGAGTCAAACGTCAGCATACGAAAGCCCGCCGCGACCAACGGTTGGGCAAACGCACCGAGTTGCGCGCCATGTCCGCCCCACCCGTGCACGAGCACCACCAGCGGACGATTTGCACCCAGGCTCGCGCCCCATTCCCAAGCGACGACCACGCCGCCGCTGGTGGCAAACGTGCGCCGCACGGCCGTGGTTAAGTAGGCGATCTCGCGCGGCATCCGGCGGGCATCGCGATGCGAGTGCAGAAAGAGTGACGCCGCCAAATCCCCCAGGGCCGCAGCCTCGCGCGGCGGCGGCGGCAGCGGCAAACCGCGCTGGGCGGCGGCTTCGAGCAGCAAATCGGACATCCGGTCACGAGAAGCCACCGGCGTGAATTGTCCAGCGCACATCCACGGTAAATCTGCGCTTTGACATCACGGCACCGCGGCCCAACCCTTCCGCCGAGTCATGGAACACCTTCACGCCTACTGGCGCATGGAATACATCGAAGCCCCGCGCGGTCCGCAGGGCGGCGATATTTTTGCCGAGTTGCCCGCGTTGGGCGACGATGCCGCCGCGCTGATCGTGCACCGCAGCACATTGAGTTACCTTGTGCTAAATCGCTTCCCTTACAACGCCGGTCATCTCCTCGCCGTGCCGTTTCGCACCGTGAGTGACATCACCGAGCTCAACGCCGACGAGCGCGGCGACTTGATGAACGAAATCGTGCGCGCCAAGGCGTTGCTCCAAGCCGCGCTGAAACCGAACGGCTTCAACATCGGTTTCAACCTCGGTGCGGCGGCTGGTGGCAGTATCCCGCATTTGCACGCGCACATCGTGCCGCGCTGGGCGGGCGACACGAATTTCATGCCCGTCATCGGCGGCACCCGCGTGTTGCCGGAATCGCTCGACGCCATGTATCGCCGCTTGCGCGAAACCGCCGCGACGTTGCCCGACACGCTCTGATTCGTTCCGCCTTTTTCTTTGCCAGTGCCCACCACCAAGACGCTTCACTTTCCCAACGCGCGCCAGCTCACCCAGCTGTATTGCAACAACGAGGACAACCTCAGCCGCGTCGAACTCGCACTCGGTGTGCGTCTCATCACGCGCGACGATTGGTTGAAGCTCGATGGCCCCGACGACGCCGTCGCGCGGGCCGAGGAATTTTTCGGTCTGCTCAACACGGGCCGCGGTCAAGGCCTGAGCATGCGCACGGCGGATTTCCTGCGTTTGCTCACGACTTATACGGCCGAGGACGGTCCGGCGCGACTCCGCGCGTTGTTCACCGAACCCCTGCAAATCGGCACGACCAAGCGCACCATCGTGCCGAAGACGATCGGCCAGAAACTTTATCTGCAGGCGATTCAGCGGAATACCATTGTGTTCGGCATCGGCCCAGCTGGCACGGGCAAGACCTACTTGGCGATGGCGGAGGCGATCACGGCGTTGATGAAAGGTCAGGTGCAACGCGTCATCCTCACCCGCCCCGCCGTCGAAGCCGGCGAAACGCTTGGTTTTTTGCCGGGGGATTTGCGCGAGAAAATTTTGCCTTACCTGCGACCGCTCTATGACGCGATGGGTGACCTGTTGTCACCGGAAGATTCCGCGACGCTGGCCGAGAAAGGCATTATCGAAATCGCGCCGCTCGCCTACATGCGCGGACGCACGCTGGCCAACGCCTTCATCATTCTCGACGAAGCGCAGAATACGACGCCGGAGCAGATGATGATGTTCCTCACGCGCCTCGGCGATGACTCGCGCATGATCATCACTGGCGACGTCACGCAAATCGATCTGCCGCGCTCGAAGGCGTCCGGCCTGATTCAAGCGCCACGGATTTTGGGCCATATTCCCGGCATCGAAGTGCATCACTTCACCGCGAGTGACGTCGTGCGCCATCCGCTGGTGCAAAGCATCATCGACGCCTACGAAACCGCCCGCGCCTCCGGCTCCGACGCCGAGCGCCCCGGCCACCCACCCTCGCCGTAAGTTTGTCCAAGCAACTTGTAACGTATTACGTTACAAACGCCGTGTCCTCGTTCACTCGCTCTGTCCTCGTTCAGAATCGTCACCCGCGGTTGCGCGCGCCGGTGGCGGCGGTGCAACGCGTGATTGCGGTGCTCGATACGCAATTTTCGCCGACACCAGCGGATGTGCCGCATATCGCGAAACAGACGCACGGTAGCGGGGAAAAGGTTAAGCCAAAGACGCGCGCCGCAAGTGCAGCAGCTACGGAGAAGTTGGTGGCGGGACATTGTCCGCCGGGCGAGTTGTCGATCGTGTTTCTGCGCGACGAGGAATTGGCGCAGATTCATGCGGATTTCATGAATGATCCGAGCGCGACGGATGTGATCACGTTTGAAGGTGACGCGACGGCGGGTTTGGCGGGCGAAATTTGTGTTTCGGCGGATACGGCGGCGACCTATGTGCGGGAGACCGGCGGCGATTTTGCGGAGGAGTTGACGCTCTACGTCGTGCACGGCTGGTTGCATCTGGCGGGCTACGACGATTTGCAACCGGCGCGGAAACGCCGGATGCGCGCGGCGGAGCAACGCGCCCTGGCGCTGCTACGTGCAGCGGGTGCGGTGCCGCAGTTTGTGATGCGTTGAGAACAGCAACTGGCGCGGGTAAAAAATCAGTGTTCAACGTCCGCCAAGTGTGGTTGATTGCGCGAGATGGACGAAACTCGCTTCACTTCGCTTCGTAATGCCTTCCTGACCGGTTTGTTGCTCCTGGCCCCGATTGCGGTGACCTGGCTGGTGTTCAGTTGGCTGGTTGACCGCGTCGGCGGTGGATTTAAGGATATCTTTTTCTTCTACGTCCCCGATACGCTGCGCAACCACACGAGCCTCGGCCTGCTGTGGAATCTTCTCTCGACCTTGCTCGTCGTCGTGCTGGTGACGTTTCTCGGTTACCTCTCGCGGCTGTTTTTGGGCAAGTTTTTCGGCGGGATGGCGGAGCGCTTCATCGCGAGCATCCCCGGTATCAGCACGGTTTATTCGACGGTCAAACAGATCGTCGAAACCTTCAACACGCAGAACCGGAATCTGTTTTCGAAAGTGGTGCTGGTGGAATTTCCGCGCCGGGGCACTTACGCTATCGCGTTCCTGACCAGCAAGACCCGCGGCGAACCGCAGGCGAAAACCCAGAGCGAGGTCTGGACGCTCTTCGTGCCGACGACGCCAAATCCCACCAGCGGTTTCCTCATCATGGTTCCGCAAAGCGACATCGTGGAACTGGATATGTCGGTCGGCGACGGGATGAAAATGGTCATTTCGGGCGGGTCAGTCGTGCCGCCGTGGAAGGATGACCGCGCGGAGGGTGATCCGGTGCAAGTCCAGAATCCGCCGCGCGTGGATGCGTAAGCCGGACGCGCGGCGGGCGCAGCTCACCTGATTTGGCCGCGCCGAGTTTCACCGCTTGCCTCAGCGCAACCGTCGCCGAAACGTAATGCCGTGCCGGGCCAACAACTCAACACCAGCGGAATCATTATCGGACGCCAGCCGTCCGGTTCCGATTCATTTGAGCAGTTGCTAGCGTTTAGCGCAACGGACGGTCAACTGCACTGTTTGCGCCGCATCCCGAAGAAAGCCGCTGCGCAAACAACACCGCTCGATTTGTTCGACGAAGCGGAGCTCTGGCTCGAATCCTCCAATCAGGGCCGCACGTGGTTCATCAAGGAGCATCGCCACAGCACGCGGCATCCGGGCGTCGGCCGCAGCTACGCCGCGATGCAAACCGCCGCCCAGCTCGCGCTGCTGATCCAACGCAATCCCGTGTCCGACGAATCGCGCGAGCCCATCACCCACTTGCTCCGCCAAACTCTCGGCGCGCTCGAAACCGGCGCGCGACCGGACTTGGTGTGGCTGAAAACGCTCTACTGTTTTCTCCGCGACGAAGGTTACCCGGTGAAACAACACTGGTGGCAACAGCTCCCCGGCGACGAACGCGACACCGCGGCGCAGTTGCTCCAATTGCCCAGCGCCGCGCAAAGTCCCACCGCCGACAACGTCGCGCGCATCACACAGCGGTTGACGCACTGGGTCGCCACCGACACGGAAATCAAACTCGGTTAGTCGCAAGTCATCCGCCATGCAATTTTCCCTCCCGGATCACACCGCCAGTCTCAGCGTCGGCGATTTCGCGGAGTTTGCTCTCGGGCCAAAGGAAGGCGGCGGCGGTTCGCCCGGGCTGTGGCGCGCGCAACTCGGCCAACACTGGCACTCCGAACTGCGACGGCAGGTGGAGCATGAGCAGGCGACGCAGAGCGCGCCGTCGCCGGCCGCATTTGAGATCCCAATCGAAGGGCAACTGACGCTGCGCGGTTGGACGCTTTTCTTGAGCGGACGCATTGATCAACAGGTCGGCACGACGCTGCGCGAAATCAAGACGGTGCTGCGCCCCTTGCCCATCGACGAGGCGGAGTTGCGCGCGGATTACGGCAGCTATTTTTTGCAGCTCGCCACCTACGTCGTGCTGCGCCGCTTGCAGGGAGCGCCGGCTACGCGTGCCGCACTCATCTTTGTCGAAGCTGACTCCGGTCTGGCGCAAACGATCGCGCTCACGCCGTTCGATGAAGCGCTCGTGCATCACCAGCTCGAAGCGGTGGTGCAATTTCTCGAACTGCAACAGCGTGCGGCCGCGCGGCGGCGCACGCTGCATTTTCGCTCGCCGTTCGCCACTTTGCGCGCCGGCCAGGAGACGATCCAAACCGAATTGGGCGCCGCGCTGGACGCGAATCCGGTGGTGTTTTTCGAAGCACCGACCGGCTACGGCAAAACGGGCTGCGTGCTGGAGTTGGCTCTCCAGAGTTTGCAAACGGGACGCTTCGACCGCGTCGTTTGGCTGAGCAGCAAATCCACGGGACAACTGCAGGTAATCGAAACGTTGCGCCGTATGACGGATGCCGACGGCACCAGCGCAACGCGGGGCGAGGCGACTACGCCGGTGGCCTACTGGCAGGTGCGCAACAAACGCGAGCATTGTGTCAACGCGGAGTTCCACTGCGTGCGCGGCAGTTGCGATTATCTCGCGGGAGCCGTCGAGCGCTGGCCGCAGAGCGGCCTCGACCGTTTTTATCGCGACGACCGCACCGCGCGCGCGCTGGAGCAATTGCGCGCCGCCGGCCGCGAGGCGCGGATTTGTCCCTACGAAATCACGCGCGCCGCCCTCGCGTTCAACGACGTGTGGATCGGCGACTTCAATTACGTCTTTGCGCCGGCGAATCGCGGCATCTTTTTCGACCAACCCGGATTTGATCCGTCGCGCACGCTCCTCGTGATTGATGAGGCGCACAACTTGCCCGCGCGCGTGGCCGATGCGTATTCCGCGACGGCGTCCACCGCTGCGCTGCACGGATTGCTCGCGGAACTCGACCATGGGCAAGCGCCGCCGATGCTGGTGCTCGCCGTCGAAGCGTGGGCGCGTCTCCTCGGGGCAGTGCAGCCGTGCGACGAACTCAACGGCGCAGACGAGGCCGATTTGCACGATGCGCTGACGCAGCTCGTTGAGCGAGTTGCACTCACGCCGCTCGACTACGCGGCGCTGGGGCCGGTGCACAGCGAGACGTTGTGGTCGTTCGGCAAACTGGCGGAATCGTGGCGCGACGAAAATTTGCGGCGACTGCTGTGGTCGCGACGCCCGGGGACGTTGGAGTTCACGTGTCTGGACGCGTCCGCCGCGATCAGCGCGACGCTGCGGAGTTTTGGCGGCGCGATTTTGCTGTCGGCGACGTTATCGCCCTTCGACCAGTTCGCCGCTGCGTGCGCGCAAACGACCTACTCGCCGTTGCGTGCCATTGCTCCGTGGCGGACGAAGGCCTACGATGTCGCGGTGGATTTGCGTCTTTCGACGGCGTTCCGCGAGCGCGACCGGCATTACGGCACGACGGCGGAAACGATTGCCGCGATGCATCGCGCGGCGCGGAAAACGGTCGCGGTATTTTTTCCATCCTACGCTTATGCCGAAGCCGTGCTGCAGCCGCTCGAACGCACGCAACCGGGACTGCGGGCGGCATTGCAACCGAAGCAACTCGATCTCGCGCAACAGGCCGCGTGGGTGGAGGAATCGCTCGCGCTCGCCGACGCACTCTTTCTCGTGTTGGGCAGTAGTTTTGCCGAGAGTATCGATTTGCTCGGCGGCCGCATCGACCACGCCGTGGTGGTTGGGCCGGCGCTGCCGGAGGTCAACGCGGTGCAACGCGCGCGTTCGGCCACCTACCGCGATCTCGGGCCGGAGCTGGCATTTCGCCGCGTGTATCAGATTCCCGGTCTGCAGAAGGTAAATCAGGCGCTCGGCCGGCTGGTGCGCGCGCCCGGACATCGCGCGCGCGTGCTGTTGCATTGCCGACGTTTTGCCGAGTCGAGTTACGCGAGTCTGCTTGATCCCGATTGCCAGCATTACGTCGAAGTGGCGACGCATGCGGAGTTCGCCGACTGGCTGGCCGGTGCTTAATCGCGACCAAGCACGCCAAGGAAATTGGCGAAAACCATTTTCCCACCCGCCGTCGGCAGCACGCCGGTGATCTCCACGCTCACGCGCGAACCAACATGCGGCCGGGCGTGGTTGACGACGACCATGGAACCGTCACCGAGAAACCCGATGGCCTGACCTTCGTCCTTGCCGGGTTTGCTCAGTTCAATTTCCACGTGTTCACCCACGACGATTTCCGGGCGCAACGCTTTATCGAGCGCACTGAGATTGAGCCACGTCACGCCGTGAAATTGCGCCATCTTGGCGAGATTGTAGTCGGTCGTGAGCAGTTTGGCGCCGAGCGATTGGGCGACGAAGACCAGCTTCGCTTCCAGGTCTTGGCGGCGCACGATTTCGCTCTGGTGAAGGCGAATTTCGAGATGTTTGAGACGGCGTAATTCATTGAGCACTTCGAGCCCGCGCCGTCCGCGAGCTTTGCGAATCGGATCGGGCGAATCGGCAATCTGTTGCAACTCGGTCAGCACAAAGGACGGGATGACCAACGCCGCGCCGAGGAACTGGGTCTCGCACACCCGGGCGATGCGCCCATCGATCAACGCGCTGGTGTCCACCACGACAACCGGCACATCCACTTCGTGGGGCACAAAACGCACGTAGGGGATGACGAGGTTGAATTCGTCCCGTCCCCGCAACGCGATGACCGTCGCCAGATAAGTGCAGATGAGAAAGAGCGAGAGCCGCACGAGGAAGATCACCTGTTCGTCGCCCTGCTCGAGCAACGGAGAGGTGCCCAGTAGCCACGCGATGAGCGCGCCGACGCCGAGGCCAAAGGTGATTGCCGTCAAGCCGCGCAGGGAAAATCCCTTGAGCAGCACATCGACCAGCACCACCAACGCGCCGATCGCCGTGCCCACGAAAACCGCAACCCAGCGATAGTGATCCCACTCCTGCACTGTATAGGCGACGAGCCAGCTGCCGACGATGCAAAGTGCGAGGAAGACAATGCGGATGATGGTTAGGGTGCGATTCATCGGATTTATTCAAACGTCCCGCGCCGGATCAGCCAGAGCAGCACGAACGGAATAATTAAAAAAAGTATCATCACTCCGTAGAGGATATATTGCGCTCGTTGCGCCTTTTTCATCAACTCTGGGTTCTCTTCCTCCATCACTAGAAAAAACCACAGGTGCACCTTCGATGACAACGCAATACTGGCTCGTGAAACAAGAACCGACGGATTATTCGTGGGATGATTTTGTCCGAGATGGTCGGACGGCGTGGACCGGCGTGCGGAACTATGCGGCCCGTCTACACCTGCGCGCGATGCGCAAAGGTGATCAGGTTTTTTTCTACCACAGCAACGAGGGCAAGTGCGTCGTCGGTCTCGCGAAAGTGGCCGCCACTGCTTATCCTGATCCAACCGCGGAAGCGGAGTCGGGGTGGGTGGCGGTGGATCTGGTGCCCGTGCAGGCACTCGCCGAACCAGTGACGTTGGCGCAAATCAAAGCGTCGCCACCGCTGAAGGACATCGCGCTCATCCGCCAGAGCCGGCTCTCCGTCATGCCGCTACGGGCGGCGGAGTTTAAGCAGTTGCAAAAGCTTGGCGGACGGTAACGCGACGTCGCGCGGTCAGCGTTTCGTGGCCGAACGCGACAAATCGATTTCCACGGCGACGCGAAAGCCGCGGGTGCGCGAACGCTCGGTGAGCGGCACGCGCGTAATGGTCGAGCCGTCGGCATCGAGCACGGGTGCACTTGCGGAGTCGCGCTCTTCACGGCCCAACCATTCCGCTACGCCACCGACGATATCCGTAAATTCCACGCCGTCGCTGGCCGCGGCCCGCATTTCGGCCTCGCGCGGCAAACGCACCCGAAAGCCGAGCAGCCACCCGAGACGGCGGCAAAATTCCTGCGCTTCCGAAAAGGTCACCGATTCCACCGGTAGGGTGCGACCGGGCGTGCGGCTCGGATTGGTGCTCATCAAGCGGGTGAAGTCGGCCTGCGTCACCTCGACGCGCAACAGGGCCACCCCGGCGGAACCGGGCAGCGGCAGCAGATTTTCGTAGACGCGGTCCTGCACGGGCGCGACGTCGCCGGAACGCACGTTGAGGAAGGAAAGTTGCAGGCGCATGTCCTCGTCGAGGTTGCGTGCCTTGGGCCAGCGCGTCGCGACTTCCTCGATTTTTTCGAGCGCCTCCCGCACGAGTTGTTGCGCCTGGTAGATTTGCCGTTGCTGCAAATGCTGACGGACTTGGCCGTATTTTTCGGAGACCACTTGTAGCGGTTTACGCGCGAGGATGCTTTGGCGGTCGGCATCGAGTTGCTCGAGGCGCTCCATCGAAACGAAGCGGCTGGTGCGAAAGCGTTCGTTCAAGGTGCGTTGCAGTTCCGTCGCTTCGACGAGGGCCTCGACCGCGGCGGTTTCCTGTCCTTTCGTATCGAGAGAGCGCGCGGTTTGTTGCAGGGTGCGGATGCGTTCGTCGATGCCATCGGCATTGAGGGCCGCGATCTCGGCGTCGAGCCGGGCGACAGCGGACAAATCGGAGAATTTGGAACGCGAAAAATCACGATTAAGGCGGTCCTGCAAATCGCGCGCTACTTGGTAGTGCTCGAGCGCGCGCGCCCAGTTGCGGTCTTTGGTGGCCTTAGTGGCGTAGTCGAGTTCCTGCTGCATTTGGGCGTGCAATGGTTCGGCTTGTTGCCGCGACACTTCGTTCTCCAAGCGCAGTTCGCGTTCACGATCACGACGTTTGTCGCCGAGCTTGCGATTGATTTCGCGCTGTAATTCCCACGCTTCGCGCCAGAGATTTTCCGCCGTGGCGAAATCACCCGCGGCCATGGCGGTTTTGGCTTCGGTTTCACGCAGGTAGCTCAGTTCCAATTTCGCTCCGACACGCAATTGCTCCATTTCAAGCTCGGTCGCCTGAATCTCCGGCAGCAACGCAGCCATCTCCGATGGGCGGGCGAGTGCCATGGCGCGCTGTGCGGCGAGCAAGGCATCGAGGCGTTGCACGCGCTCGGTGAGGGTGAAGGCCGCTTCGTTCACGCGTAATTGCGCCACGGCAGCGCGGCGCTCGTCAAGTTGGGCAACCGCGACCACGCGACGCGCCTCCGCCGCCAAATCTTGCGACACATGATAACGCCACAGACCGACGCCAGCGAGCGCGAGCACCACAACACCGACCGCGGCCCAATGCTTCTTCCCAAATTGGAATGCCGGTGGGGCCATGTTGTCCTGGTGATCGAATTTATCGAAACGCATTACGGCGAAGGCATACACCTTTGCGTGTCATGGCAATCGGTTAACAGCGGCAGTGCTCGACAAGGCGAGTTCGACCTCCTTGCCTACCCCAAGTGTCCGTCCGCCTTGCCATCCTCGCACCGGGTTTACTCGGTGGGTCAGTTGCTCGGGCCGCCCATCACTTTGGCGCGGCCGAGCACATCACGCTGTGGGCTCGTCGCGCGGAAACACGGGTGGCGTTACGCAAACAAGCTTGGTGTCACGCGGTCGCCGATAGCCCGACCGACGCAGTGCAGGAGGCTAACTTGGTGGTGGTTGGCACGCCGGTTGATCACATAGTCCCACTCATCGAAATAATCGCGCCAGCGCTCGGCTCCGCTGCGGTGGTGACTGACGTGGGCAGCGTCAAAGCCGAGATTTGCCGCCGTGCCACCGCTGCTTTAGCCGGTCGGGCGCATTTTGTCGGTTCGCACCCCATGGCCGGTTCGGAACGCACCGGTTATGAACACGCCCAAGTCGACCTCTTTGTGCGGCGCACGGTTTTTATCACGCCGCTGGCGGAGACGAACGCTGGCGCCGCCGAGAAAGTGGCCGCGTTTTGGTCGGCGTTGGAGGCCGACGTCGCCACCGTCACACCGGACCAACACGACGAAATCGTGGCGCACATCAGTCATTTGCCGCAGGTGCTCGCGTCGAGTTTATGCGCGATGTTGGGCCGCCGTGAAACGGGTTGGCGCAATTTTGCGGGAAACGGGCTGCGTGACACCACGCGCATTGCCGCGAGCGACCCGCCACTCTGGCGCACGATTCTGGAACAGAATCGCGACGAAGTTTTGACCGCGCTGCGAGCATACCAAGAAGAGTTGCACGGCTTCGAACGCGCGCTCGCCAACCGCGACTGGTTTGAAGTCCAGGCGATTCTCGAACGCGGGCGCGCCTATCGCGAACAAATGCGTCCGGGAGCCTGAGCTCATTTGCATCAACCGATGAGTGCCTTGCCGCCCCAATTATTGATCAAGCCCTTCACCCGTCCGGTGCGTGGCGAAGTCATGCCGCCGGGCTCGAAGAGCATCACCAATCGCGCGTTGTTGCTCGCCGCCCTTTGCCCGCAGCCGGTGACGCTGACCGAAGCACTTTTTAGCGAAGATTCGCAGTTAATGATCGAGGCGTTGCGCGCGCTCGGGCTCACGGTCGAGGCGCAGGCGCCGCGGCGCTTGATTCGCGTCAGCGGACAGGAAAATGCCTTCAAGGCAGAACGCGTTGCGTTGTTTGTCGGTTTGGCGGGCACGGCAGCGCGGTTTTTAACGGCCTTGTGCGCGGCGGCTCCCGCCGGGATTTATGGTATCGATGGCACGGCGCGCATGCGCGAGCGACCGATGGGCGGCGTGATTGCAGCGCTGCGCGCGCTGGGAGCAGACATCCGGTGTCTTGCGCAAGAAGGTTACTTGCCGATCGAAATCCACGCGCGTGGTCTCCGCGGCGGCGAGGTGGAAATCGACGCGCAGGAGAGCAGCCAGTTTTTGTCGGCACTGCTGCTCGTTGCACCGCTGGCATCGGCGCCGATCACGGTGCGGGCGGTCGGTGGCGTGCGGTTGCCCTTCGTGCGACTGACGGTAGGCATGATGGCGCAATTCGGTCAGCAACACGTCACAGAACCGGCCCCTGGAACGTTTCACGTGCCCGCGCCGGCGTCCTATGCGCGGCCCAGTGGCGAGTTGGCGATCGAAGCCGATGCGAGCGCCGCGAGTTACTTGCTCGCGTTGCCCGTGGTCGCGGGTGGTGAACTGGTGTTGGCGGGACTGCTGACTCCGGCGGCGAGTTTGCAGGGTGACATCCGTTTTGCCGACGCGTTACGCGCGGCGGGCGCCCAAATCGGAGCGCACGCCCACGGCTTGGCGGCGCGCTGGGAGCCCGGCTGGGTGCGGCGGGGCATCACTCGGCAATTTACGGACTATTCCGACACCTTTTTGACGCTCGCCGCGATCGCGCCACTCCTCCAAGGCCCGACCGTGATCACTGGAATCGCCCACACGCGTCACCAGGAAACCGACCGCGTGGCAGGTGCGGCGGCGGAGTTGCGCCGACTCGGGCAACACGTGATCGAGACTGAGGACAGCCTCGAAATCCACCCTCGCCCACTCCGGACCAGCGTCGAAATCGAGACGTATGGGGACCACCGATTTGCCATGAGTTTTGCGATTTTGGGTTGTCACGACCTGCACGGCAATGGCCGCCCATGGCTGACCATCAAGCATCCCGCGTGCTGCGGAAAAACCTTCCCTTCATTCTTTGACTTGCTGGCACGGCTGCACGCTGGTTCCCATTGAGGCACGCATGGGCCCATCGCCATTTATCATCGTCGCCATCGACGGCGGAGCTGCCTCCGGCAAATCGTCGTCGTCCCGCATTCTCGCTGAGCAATTCAATTTGCTCCACGTCGATACGGGTTCGTTCTACCGCCATTTGACCGCCGAGTTGCTGCGCCGTCGAGTGCCGCCGACCGACGCGGGCGCGCTCGAGCTGACACTGGCGGCGTTGGAATTTTCCACGCAAATCGACGGCCGCTCTGCGCGCATGCTGGTTGATGGCGCGCCAGCGGGGGACGACATTCGCAGTCAGGACGTCAACAGCATGGTGTCGCACTACGCCGCCGTGCCCGCTGTGCGCGCCGCCCTCCTCGCCTACCAACGCGGGCAGCGCGAAGTGGCCCAACAACACAATTTGCGCGGGCTCGTGATGGAAGGCCGCGACATCGGCTCGGTGATTTTCCCCGACGCCACGTTTCGCTTCTTTTTGCACGCCGATCCGCTCGAACGCGCCAAGCGCCGCGCTGCGGAAGGACAAACCGACTCCATCACTGAGCGCGACCGCCTCGACTCGTCGCGCAAGGCCTCCCCGCTCACGTGTCCGCAAGGAGCGATCGATATCGATTCGACCAGCCTCACGCTCGACCAAGTCGTCGCCAAAATGGCGGCCTTGATTGCCCCCGCGCTCACTGCGTAACGCGCCCTGCGTGTTCGCGCTCGCCCCTTTGTCATTCGGCATCCCGCTCGCCCGCCACCCCCCGGCCATGCCTCGCACGCCCGACCAATTGCAAATGACGCCGTTCTACGGCTTCTTTGATTACCTCGCGCAACAGATCCACGCCACCTGGTTTCGCGGCGAAGTCGTCGGCACCGAAAATATTCCGGCCACGGGTTCGTTCCTCATCGCAGCCAACCACGCCAGTCACCTCGATCCACCGTTTGTTGGCAGCCAAGTGCCGCGGCAGATGCGCTTTTTCGCACGGAAAACCCTGTGGAGTAATCGAGTGATGAGCTGGTGGCTGGACCACGCGGAGTGTATTCCCGTCGATCGCGACACGGGGGACATCGGGGCGATTCGCCGGGTGTTGCAGGCGTTGAAGGAGAACCGCGCGGTGGTGCTATTTCCGGAAGGCACGCGTTCGCCCGATGGCCGGTTGCAGAAGCCGAAAGCCGGTGTCGGCATGATGGCCTGCAAGACGGGCGCGCCGGTCGTGCCTTGCCGCATCTACGGATCATTTGAAGCGTTTGGCCGCAGTGGTAAAATACCGCGCTTCGGCACGCCGGTGCACCTCGTTTTCGGGAAACCGATTCCAGCGAGCGAATACGACGCGCCCGAGACCGGCAAGGAACGTTACCAAATCGCCTCGCAGCGCATCTTCGAACGCATCGCCGCGCTCCCCGAGCCGCGCTACAAGGTGATCTAAACCGCGATTGTGGGCGCGTCGTCGGAACCGCCCGCGAGCGCCGCGCGAGAAATCCCGGCCACGCTGCTGCACCCAGCCAAGCCGAGCGTGAGATCGAATTCCGCGAGCACGTTGCGCAACACTTCCGCCACGCCTTCCTCGCCCGCCAACGCGAGTCCATAAACGTAGGGACGTCCGAGGCAAACGGCGGTCGCGCCGAGCGCGAGTGCTTTGAACACATCCGCCCCGCCGCGCACACCGCTGTCGAAGAGCACCGGCATGCGGCCATTCACTGCCGCGACCACGGCCGGCAACGCGTCGAGGGACGCGATCTCGCCATCGATCTGGCGGCCGCCGTGATTGGAGACAACCAGTCCGTCGACGCCGTGTTCGAGCGCCAGACGCGCATCGTCGGGATGCAGCACACCTTTGAGCAAAATCGGCAAGCGCGTGTGTTGGCGCAGAAAGGGCAAATCCTCCCACCGCAGCGACGGCCGCGAATACGTGCCGACGAAGCGTTGCACCGCCGCGCGCGGTTCACTCGAGGTGAGATGCTTGAGTAAGCCACCGGGAAAATTCGCCTTCTGTGCCAACGCGGTGGCGAGGGTGCGCCAGTTGAGCGACGGCTTGGGATCGGAGGAAGGCGTGGCTCCCGCCAAGTTCTCCCGCACTTCCCGCATGAAAACCGGATCGCTCGTGTATTGAGCGATGCCTTTGCCGGCCAAGAATGGCAACGAGCCCAGCGCAAGATCACGCGGACGCCAACCGAGCATCGAGGTGTCGAGCGTGAGCACGATGGCGCTGCAACCGCACGCTTCCGCCCGTTGCACGAAGGAGGCCACGACATCGTTGGAGCGACTCCAGTAAAGTTGAAACCAGCGCGGCGACTTACCCATCGCCGCGGCGCAAGTCTCCATCGGCACCGACGCCTGATTGGAGAAGATATACGGCACGCCCAGCGCCGCGGCGGCGCGGGCGACGGCCAGATCGGCGTCGCGGTGCGCCATTTCCAACACTCCGATCGGCGACAACATCAGCGGACTCGGCAGGCGTTGACCGAAAAGTTCAATCGAGAGATCGCGTTGCTCCACGTCGCGCAAAACGCGCGGCACGATGCGCCAGCGTTGGAACGCGGCGCGGTTGGCGTCCATCGTCGACTCGCCGCCCGCACCTCCGGCGATGTAGGCAAAGGCGTCCTCCGGCAAAACGCGTTGCGCTGCTTCCGCCAACGCCGCCGCCGTCACGGGCACGCGCGGCCGTTCGCCGCCGACGCCTTTGACGTAAATCGCGCGCTGTCGCTGGCGGCCAATGTCGGAGTGCGGGGAACTCATGGCAGGATGGAGTTGCAGTATTTCCAGCGCCGCTTGATTGTCCACCCATGATCTCGCAGGCCAAATCCGTGGAGGAATTCCTCAGTGGTTTAGACCATGAGGAGCAGGTCTTCTTCGCTGAACTGCGCCGACGACTCACGGTCGATAAGAAGGTCGTCGAATCGATGAACTATCGCATGCCGACTTACCAAGTCGGGAAGAATTTCTTCGGAGCGTTTAACAAGCAGAAGAACTACCTCTGCCTTTACCTGGATCCCGTCGCGGTGGATCCGTTCCGCGCCGAGCTAAAGAAAGCGGGACTCGACTGCGGTAAGAGCTGCATCCGTTTTCGTAAGCCCGCACAGCTGCCTTTGCCCTTGGCCAACAAGATAATTAAGCAGGCAATCAAACTCGCGAAAAAATCACCACGGCCAACCGCATCCAGTGACCGATGAATGCCCAGATTATCATCCACCCCACCTCCAGCGCCGCGACCGAACGTGGTGCGGCGGCGGAACGTGAACCCCAGCTCACCGCGAAGAGGCCGGACCACGAATGGTGGATCGCGTTTGTGCGTGACCCCGACGGCAACCTGTCGGGTTGCTGGAAGAACGGCGCTGCATGTTCTCCGCGGTTCGGCGACGGCCAACTGCGCGCGACGGCGCATTGCAACCGACGGCGTTAGCGTAGTCCGCAGTTCTTCCGCACGCGGGCCATGACAGACGCCGCCACCGCACGGGCGCGCCCGGCCCCATCGCGCAGGACGCCTTCGACGTAGTCCGGGTTGGCGACGAGTTCGGCGCGCTTGGCGCGATAAGGCGCGAAGAAATCCCAATAGTGTCCGAAGAGCGCCTTCTTCAGGTCGCCGTAACCGAGTCCGCCGGCGCGGAGGCGGTTTTCAAAATCGAGCGCGACATCCTGCGGCGCGACGAGACGCAGCAATTGGATCGCGAGGTTTTTCTCCGCGTCGGGCTTGGGCTCGGCGGGGGTGCGCGAGTCCATCACGATACCCATGATTTTTTTGCGCAGCGCCTTTTCGTCGCCAAAGATTTCCACCGTGTTGCCGTAGCTCTTGGACATTTTTTGGCCATCAAGACCGGGCACCACGGCGACGTCGTCGCGGATTTCCGGTTCAGGCACGACCAGCGTTTCGCCGTAGGTGAGGTTGAATTTGATCGCGATGTCGCGCGTCATTTCGAGGTGCTGCTTCTGGTCCTTGCCGACGGGCACGACGTTGGTGTCGTAGAGCAAGATGTCGGCGGCCATCAGCACGGGGTAGGCAAACAGGCCGAAGTTGGGCGCGATGCCCTTGGCCGTTTTGTCCTTATAACTGTGGGCGCGCTCGAGCAGGCCCATCGGCGTGAGCGAGCCGATCAGCCACGTCAATTCGCAGACTTCCGGCACATCGCTTTGGCGCCAAAAAACCGCCTTCGCCGGATCGAGTCCGCAAGCGAGCCAGTCCAACGCGATACCTTGGGTGTAGGCGCGGCGCTCAGTGGCGTCGGTCAACGATGTCATCGAATGGTAATCCGCGATAAAGTAATACGCGTCGCCGCCTGCCTGCAGTTCGATGGCCGGACGCATGGCGCCAAAATAATTGCCGATGTGCAGGGTGCCGGAAGGCGTGATGCCAGTGAGGATTCGGGGCATGGTGTTCAGGTTCGTTCGCTTACTCTTCTCGTTCTCTTTTTCTCGGAAGTTCTCGGATAGGGAGAACGAGAAAGAGCAAGAGAACGAGAAAGATTTTAGTCGCGCCGCGGCATCGTCGTGACGGCGTTGCGCGAGCGGGCCATGGTCGCCGCCGGCAAGTAGCCGCCGAAATTCGTGCACGGCATGACAAGGGCACGCGGACCGAGCAACGTGCCGGGGTTGAGCACGGCATTGCAGCCGACTTCGGCGTGGTCGCCGAGGATGGCGCCGAACTTGCGTAAACCTGTCTTCACGGTGCCCTCGGGCAGGCGGACGGAAATCTCCGCCTGATCGAGGCGCAGATTCGAGCAAATCACGCCCGCGCCGAGGTGCGCGCCGTTGCCCAGCACGGAATCGCCCACGTAATTGAAGTGCGGCGCCTGCACCCGGTCGCCGAGGAGACAGTTTTTGAATTCGCTGGCATTACCCAGCACGCAACCTTCACCGACGATAACGTTGCCGCGGATAAACGCGCCGGGGCGAATCTCGGTTTTGGCCCCGATGTAAGTGGGGCCAATGATCGTCGCATAAGCCGGCAGTTTGACGGATGGGTGCATCCAGACCTTGCCTTCGAGATGGATGCCCGGAGGCACTGGCGCTTCCAGCGGGCCGAATTCGGCCGCCGCGAGCGCTGGCCCGATGCGCTTCAACCATTCCCAAGGCGGCAAATCGGCTGGAAAATGCTCGGCAAACCGAACCAAAGACGGGGGAAGAACAACGAAAGCGGAGGCGTTCACGTCGCTGTTGATATATAAAAAAACCGCTGGTAACCAGCGGTTTTTAAAAATGGAGCGGGAGAAGAGACTCGAACTCTCGACGTCCACCTTGGCAAGGTGG
>JAUXXD010000179.1 GCA_030681265.1 Candidatus Didemnitutus sp.
CGCAAAGAGGCAACCCGCCTTCTCGTCCTGCGTGAGCGTCATCAGACGCTCGATTTGCTCGATGGTCGTGACACGGTTCTTGAGTTGCCAAGTCCAGTCGCGCCAATCGGCTTCGGGGATGTGTTGCCAAAGGCCCTGGCCTTCAAACCAGGCGGCGCGATCTTCTTGGTAGGACATTGCTGGGCAAAAGGGCTATCTGGTTTGGCGGGGCTGTCAAATGGCGGTTCTGTCACGCTCCGGCGCAATTTCGCACGACGGAATGCGTCACCGCACGCATTTTTCCGCAATCGCGCTTGGCAGTGGCCGGTCAAGTCCTTTTCGTGCCTCTTTAATGTCTGCTCCCAAACCCGCGATTCTGGCTCTCGAAGATGGCAGTGTGTTTCGTGGCGCCGCTTTTGGTGCCGATGCGACCATCGCCGGCGAGTGCGTGTTCAATACCTCGATGACCGGTTATCAGGAAATCCTGACCGACCCGTCCTACTTCGGCCAAATCGTCACGATGACCGCCGTGCAAATCGGCAACTACGGCATCAACGCCGAAGACGAGGAGCACGCCGCACCGAAAGCCAGCGGTTTCGTCGTCCGCGAAGTTTCCCCCGTCGTCAGCAATTGGCGCAGCCAGACCTCGCTCGATGCCTACCTGAAAAAATACGGCATCCCGGGCATCAGCGAAATCGACACCCGCGCCCTCACCAAAAAACTCCGCGTCGATGGCGCGATGAAGAGCTGCCTTTCCACGTTGCCCTTGAGCGACGACGAAGCCGTCGCCCGCGCCCGCGCGTGGCAAGACATGGCCGGCAGCGATTACGTCAAAGAGACGACCTGCAAAGCGCCCTACGTTTGGGCGACCGACGACGCCTCGCGCCACAACACGCAATACCTACCCGTCGGCACGACACAGGGCCTGACCGTGACGCCCGAAAAGCGCTTCAAGGTCGCCGCGTTCGACTTCGGTGCGAAATACACGATTTTCCGCAAGCTCGTCCGCCACGGGTTCGACGTGCATGTCTTCCCCGCTACCGCCACGCACGAAGAAGTGCGCGCGCACGGCGTCGATGCCGTGTTCCTCTCCAACGGCCCCGGCGACCCAGCCGCCCTGCCCTACATTCACCAGACGGTCAGCGGCCTGCTGCCCGACTTCCCGATCTTCGGCATCTGCCTCGGTCACCAAATGCTGACCCACGCGCTCGGCGGCACGACCTACAAACTCAAGTTCGGTCACCGCGGCGGCAACCAGCCCGTGAAGAACCTCGAGACCGGCAAAGTCTCGATCACCGCGCAAAACCACGGTTTCGCCACCGACCCGAAGTCGCTCGAAGCCCGCAGCGCGCTCGTCACGGAAATCAATCTCAACGACAACACCGTCGAAGGCCTGCGCCACAAGGAGCTGCCGATATTCAGCGTGCAATATCACCCCGAAGCCGCGCCCGGCCCCAACGACGCCGACCCACTCTTCGCGGATTTCTATGCCATGGTGGCGAAACGCAAAGCGGGCAAAATCTAAGCCGCGCGCGACGCAGTGTTCCGCATCATTCGGCCGGTCTCGCGACCGGCCTTTTTGTTGGCTGGGCTGTCCGCACAGCCGGACTCATGCATTTGCTGCGCACGCATACGTGGAGATCGGCGGTCGCTCGCATTCGATGGCTTGATTCGCAATGCCAGCCACGTTTGCCCGTTCGGGTAGGGGCGTGGCTCGTCCACGCCCGAGCGGGCGGACACAAGGTCCGCCCCTACAGCGTCAAAGCGCGGCGCTAAGCCAGCGAGTTACCCGATCCACTGCTCGAATTTCGCGGCGTCTTCGGCGGTGTCCACGCCGATGGTCGGGTCGTCGGTCACGTCGATCGCGATCGGAAAACCATTTTCCAACACGCGGAGCTGTTCGAGTTTCTCGATTTGCTCGAGGTGCCCCGGCGGCAGACGCACGAAGCGTTCCAGAAAGTCGCCTTGGTAGGCGTAGAGCCCGAGATGCTTGTAACAGGGATTCGCGCCCACCCACGCATCGTCCGCCGCGCCGCTCCGGTCTCGCGCGTAGGGAATTGACGCCCGCGAAAAATACAGCGCGCGTCCCGTGACGCTGCGCACGACTTTCACCTGGTTGGGATTGCGGAAATCCGCGGCGGTCTGGAACGGCGTGCAGAGCGTCGCCATCGGCGCGTCACCTTGGATCATTTTCGCCAGTGCCCGAATCTGCGCGCCGGTCACCAGTGGTTCGTCGGCCTGCACGTTGATCACGTAGCTGGCACGCACGGTGCGGTTGGCCTCGGCGAGTCGGTCGGTGCCGCTCGGATGGGCCGCCTCAGTCAAAATCGCCCGGTAACCCGCGCCTTCGACACATTCGGCGAGCAAAGGATGATCCACCGCAAACCAGAGCGGCAAATCTGGGGCTTCGGCGGTGATGCGCTCCGCCACCCAGAGCACAAGTTCCTTGCCTTTAATGCGATGCAACAGCTTCCGTGGAAAGCGGGTCGATTCCAAGCGGCAGGGCACGATGATGGCGAAAGCGGGCATTCGGGGAATGTGGTTGCAAGCCGAGGGGCTAAGGGCTTTTAGCAATACCCTTTATTTTGAGCCGAGACACACCTGCAATGGAAAAGAGTGACACCAATACCGCCCCCACCCACATCCGGGAACTTCTTGTGCAAAACAAGATGGGCATCCACGCGCGCCCGGCGGCGATGATCGTCCGCGTCACCAATAAATTTAAGTCCGAAGTCTTTGTCGAAAAAGACGACGAGCAGGTGAATGGCAAAAGCATCATGGGTCTCATGATGCTCGCCGCCGCCAAGGGTTCGAAAATCAAGTTCATCGCCACCGGCGACGACGCCGAGGGCATGCTGACCGAACTCGCAGCGCTCTTCGCCAAGAAGTTCGACGAGGCTTAAGCCCGGCCAACACCTGCGCGTTGCCATTCCGCATCACTATCGGCCGGTCGTTTGACCGGCCTTTTTGTTGGCCAACGCGCGGTCGCCCGCACGACTAGAGTCCGAAAAATGTTTTGGCGTTGGCGGTCGTCTGAGCGGCGAGTTGCTCATAGCTCACGCCGAACAGCCCCGCGCAATACTCTGCCGTGTGCCGCACGTAGGCGGGTTCGTTGGGCTTTCCACGATGCGGCACCGGCGTCAGGTAGGGCGCATCGGTTTCGAGCAACAAACGCCCCAGCCCCTGCGCCAACGCCGCCGCGCGGATGGCCTCCGCCGATTTGTAAGTGATGATGCCCGTGAACGACCCGAAGCCGCCGCGCCGCGTCAGTTCTGCCATCTCGGCCTCGCCTTCCGTAAAACAATGAAACACCACGCGACTCCACGCCACGCCGCTCGCGTCCACTTGCTCCACGCATTCGCGAAACGCGCCGCGCGAGTGCACCACGACGGGGCACTCCAATTCTTTCGCCAGCGCCAGCCCCGCCGCGAAGGCCGCTTGTTGCCAGCCGAAGATGCGCACCGCTTCCGCTTCGTCCTTGGGCAAATGGAAACGATCCAACCCAATCTCGCCGAGCGCGACGGGACGCAGTCCATTTTCCGCCGTCCAAAATTCGCGCAGCTCCGTCCAGCGATCGGCCCATTGCTCATCCACGCTGCACGGATGCAGGCCCGCCGTGTAATGGACCAAGCCCCCGCTCCCTGCGGCAATATCGCGGTAAAGCGTCCAGTCGTCGCGGTCCGTGCCGATCGTGATCAGCGCGGCAACACCCGCAGCCCGCGCGCGTGCCAGCGTCGCCGGCAACTCGCCGCGGCGAGCGAACGATTCCAAATGCGTGTGCGTGTCGATCAATCCCATCGCCCCAGCAAAACCAAGATTCCGCGCCGAGCCAGCCCCGACTCCCCGTCAAGTGATCGCCCCGTTACGCAAGGAAGCCAGCACCCGCGTGCTGGCCTCCACACACACAACCGGCTCTTGCGACCGGAAATTGTTACTCGGTGCGCACGCGGATATCGCCGCCACTGGTGCGCAACTTGAGCACAGGTCCGCCGCCGTTAACGGTGCCGACCAATCGACTCTTGCTCGTGCTGCTGCTTTCCAAAGTCAGGGTCAGTCCCGCCGCATCGACTTTGCCACCCGAGGTGTGCGCATCGAGTTTGAACGACGCAGTCTTCGGCACTTGCACGCGCACATTACCGCCCGACGTGCTGAGTAGGGAATCTTCGGAAAACGCGCTCGTGAGCATCGCTTTGATATCTCCGCCCGACGTCGTGGCTCTGATAAGTTGCGCGACGGAATTCAAAGTAATGTTGCCACCCGACGTGGAAACTTTCGTCGGCCCACCTGCGCGCTCGACCACAATATCGCCGCCGCTCGTATGCAATTTCGCTTCGGCCGTGCCTTCTTGGAGCGAGATGTTGCCCCCCGACGTGCGTGCGTCGAGGTCACCGTCGATCCGCGCAAATTGCATATCGCCGCCGCTGGTGCGTGCCCGCACCTGGCCCGACAAATTGGCGACTTTGATATCTCCGCCCGACGTGGCGAGATGGAGATTAAACTTGGTCGGCACCGTCACCGTGTAACTCACCGATACCGGCGGCCAAAAACTGCGAAAGAAGCCGAGGCCGCCTTTTTCGTATTTCGATTCCACGACGATTTCATCACCGCGTTGCTCCATCGTCAGCGCCAGCTCCTTGAGCAAGTCATCCGCTTCGCTTTCGGAAGACGCACGGATTTTCTGCCGCGCCGTGATGCGGACTTCGGCGATGTCCGCCGTTTGAATAATGATGTCGCCACCTTGCGTGGAAGCTTTGAGCGAAGTGCCGGGCTGCACGGCAAAGGTCTTTTCGACCGTGCGCACGATCTTGGCTTCGAGCACCGACGGGGAAACGAGCAACACGCCCGCCGCGAGAAAACAGATGAGGGATTTCATGGTGTGGTGATGAAAAAACCCGTGAGCACGGCGAAAGTTACACTCAAATTCGCCAATTCTTCGCGACCGCATCACGCCACCACCCCGGCAGCCGGCTCAATCCGCAGCACCAAGCCACTTGCTCAAGCACGCGCGCAGCTCCTGTTGCCGCACTGGCTTCGCGAGGAAATCGTCCATGCCCGCCGCCTGACACGTCGCGCGATCCTCGGCGCGGGCATTGGCCGTTAGCGCCACAATCGTCAGCGCGCGCCCTGCCAACTGCCGGCGAATCTCCCGCGTCGCCTCCAAGCCATCCATCCTCGGCATCTGCATGTCCATGAACAACAGCACCCACGGCCCCTCCAGCGCCCGGGCGACTGCATCGTGCCCATTCTCCACCAACGTCACTTGCAAGCCGACCCGCTGCAGCATCGCCGTAATCACCTTCTGATTTCCGAGATCGTCTTCCGCCACCAGCACGCGCCCCACGAAGCGCACGGGGGCCTCGTCCGCCACCCACGTCGTGCGCACCACGTCGCTGCTCACCACTGGCAGCGGCAGTTCAAACCAAAATTCGCTGCCCTGTCCCGCCGCGCTGACCACGCGAATTTCGCCGCCCATCTGCCGCACGAGACTTTGGGAAATCGCCAGCCCCAAACCCGTGCCGCCATACCGGCGCGTCATCGAGCTGTCTCCTTGCGTAAATTTTTCGAACAACCGGCGCTGCACTTCCGCACCGATGCCAATGCCCGAGTCTTTCACGCGAAATTTTACCAGCGCCACGCCATCGCTCGCGGGACTCGCCCCGAGGAAAACATCCACGCGACCGCTTTCGGTGAACTTCACCGCATTGCCTACGAGATTGAGCAGCACTTGCCGCAAGCGCATCGGATCCCCGCGCACGGTGCCGGGCTCCTGGCCGTCGAATTGCCAGCGCAACACCAGATTCTTCGCTTTGGCCTGTGTGTTAAACAGCGCGACCACTTCCTCGGCAATCTCCGTCGGGGCAAATTCGACCTCTTCAAATTTCAGCCGCCCACTTTCAATTTTGGAAAGATCCAAGATGTCGTTGAGCAAGCGCAGCAGCGTGTCCGCCGATTTGCCCGCCACTTCCACTTGTTGCGCCTGCTCCGGCGTGAGCGGCGAATCGCGCAAGAGCTGCAACATGCCGATGATGCCGTTCATCGGCGTGCGAATCTCGTGACTCATCGTCGCGATAAATTCCGTCTTCATCTGGTTCGCCGCCTCGGCGCGTCGCTTGGCGTCACCCAACGTGCAAACCAACTCCTCGTTCTCGAAAATCAGTCGGTAGAGCTTCTTGAGGTCCGCGCGGTGCAGGTTGGCCGTATTCACCAAAAACAACGCATACGTTGCCGTGATCACTCCGAGCGTCCAACTCCCCGGCTCGTCGAGCATCACAAAGCGCGCGAAGGCCGGCGAAAGGGTAATGACGACGTAGGCCAGGTAGCAGGCCTGCGACGGCGCCAACGACCGCGCCGCCCCCGCGTTCATGCCGACGACAATGAACACCGCCAAATAAAGCGGCAACAAAGCGGTCGCCCCGAGGAATAACCACACCCCAGCCCCCCAGCACAATGCCGCGAGCACCAGCTCCCCAAAGAAAATTTTCCGCCAACGCCCCAGCTCGGCATCCGATCGACCCTGTCGCGCAAAGGCCAGATTCGTTGCCAACCGGATCAGCGACACCACGACCACCGCGCCGAGCCACGTGAGCGTCATGATCGGCTCGAAATAGGTCCATACCCCGGCGGCCAACACGGCCGACAATACGAAATTAGAAAAAAGCCCGAAACCAGCCGACCTGAAGAGCAGGCGCGTCATCTCTGCCTCAACCCGATGATCAATCGGTTGCGCGGCAAAAATTGTCACCGGCTCACTAGATCCGTCCGCCGTCATGCGTGACCCTACCAGTGTCGCAAGGTTGATAGAGCGGCAAGGGAATAGACGCCGTTCTCAGTCGCGCCGGATTTCTATCTAACTTTTCACAGCTGACCCGCGAACCTGCTGCGGCCCGCTCAACTTGCGCGACGCAACTCCAACACGTCGCCCGATTTCAGCACGTGATCATCCAAACCCTGCCGCACGCGCCGTAAATCCGCGTCGATCCGCTTGCCCTTCCGAAAAATACTCGCGAGATCATACGCCGCGCCGATCTTGCCCGACTGCGTCGCGCCGTAGAGACGCATGCCTTCTTCCCAGGGCATTTCGGTGATTGCTCCGGTCGCCCCATCCACCGCGACCACCATTCCGGTGCGTGCCAGTTTTGCCGCCGTTTCCATCGAGAGCGATGTGACATCGCCCGACGACGTCACCGCCGACGCCGCCATTTTTCCGCCGGATTTCACCGCGGCGACCGTGACCTTGCCCGCGGTCGTGACAGTCGTAGCCGTGACCGCGCTCACCGTCGTCGCGGTTGCCACCACAATGGCACAACCACTCTGCGCCAACAAAACCGTCGAACTCAGCAACCCAATCAGCGCGCGCTTCACGCCGAGAGACCGCCGCCGATATACTGGCGCAAGGATTCCGCCTCCGCCCGATGCGCGCTCGCCACCCACCGCGACACATCGCCGATTGAAATCAGTCCCACCAGTTTTCCGTCCTTCATCACCGGCATGTGCCGGCACCGTTTCTCGGTGAATAATTCCATCATCTCCTGCACGGTCTTTTCCGGCCCGACGGTGAGCACATTAGCGGTCATCACGCGATTGACCGGGGTGCCTTTCGGATCGAGATCCGCCGCGACCACGCGCGTAAGCACATCTCGCTCCGTAAAAATTCCGGCCAGTTTCTCGCCATCCATCACCAGCATGCACCCGATCTTGTGCCGGTTCATTTCCTGGACGGCCTCCGAAACCGAAACGCTGGACGGCACCGATTTGATTCCACCGGCTTTATGTTCCAACAGCGTCGAAATTGAAGTGTTCATTTGTCCTAGGGGTTGCGCGCAAACTACGCCCGCCCCACTGCCTACGGCAATCCTAAAGCCCTCGTCGCGCCGCCGTTTCTTCAGCGCCGCAAGTTCCCCAGCGCATCCAAACTTTTCAGCACCGTCTTCCCTTTCGTCGGTAGCGCCAACGCCGGCGCCCGCTCCGGTTTCGCTGCGCTCGCGGGTGCGCTCCGTCCGGCTTTGATCTCCTGCAGCGCGCGCTCCAGTCGCACGGTGGACACCGGCTCCGCCGTGCCGAGCTCCTGCGCGAACAAACTCACGCGCAACTCCTCGACGAGCCAGCGCAACTCGCCCGCCTCATCGCCGAGTCGCTGCACCGCTTGCACAAACGGCTGCAACTCGCGCGCCCGCAACGAATCCTTCGCCGCATCACGCCGCGCCCGCTCGGCGCGCAGTTGCATGCCTTTCAGGTAGCGCGGCAAATGCTTCAATCGCGCAAACGGCGTGCGGCGCAAAAAATCCGGCGGCAGCAACGCCGCGAGATCATTCTCCATCCCCGGATACGGCGTGCGGTGGGTCTGCAACGCCTGTCGCAGCGTCAGCACTTCACGCAACAAATCCGTCAGTCGCGGCACGAGCCCGCGCAAGTCGGCTTTGGCGTTTTCCACGGCCCGCTCGAAAGCCGCCGCGTGCAACGGCTCTACTTCGCGCACGCAGGCCCACTGCGCAATCGACCCCAACGCCTCGCGTTGCAATTGCTCCAGCGGCGCGAGCGTCACCGCCAGCGTCCCGATCGCCCGTAGATCGCGCAAGTCGCGCTCCAACCAGCCAAGATCGTGCCGCAAACGACTCTCCAACAAACGTGTCACGCCCGCGCGTGTCGCCGCCCGCGCGTCCTCCGCGGTCGCAAACAATTGCACCGCCACCCCCGCCTCGCGCACTTGCAAGCCCGGCCAACCGAGCACGACCACACCCGCGTGCTCCGCGACGGTGACCGATTCCGGCACGTCGCCAAATTTCCACTCCGTCTGCGGCGCCGTCTCCCACCGCACCCGCGCCGCCCGCCACGCGGGGTTGTCCTGCTTCGCCGCCTGCACGCTGGCCTCGCGTTGCTTCGTGCCGAGTTGCGCCCGCAACACCGCCAAATCGCGACTCGCGCCGAGCACCTTGCCATTGTGATCCGCCACTTCGACGCGCACGCGCAAGTGCTCGGGCAACACTTTGCCGTCCCACGCGCGCGCCGCGATGCGCAGTCCGAG
>JAUXXD010000182.1 GCA_030681265.1 Candidatus Didemnitutus sp.
GTGATTTTGCTGCTGTTGGTGATTTTGGGAGGTGCCCGATGAATTCGCTGCCACTGCTGTCTCTGATTATTTTCACACCGTGGGCGGGCGCGCTGCTGCTCGCGTTGTTGCCACGTCTGGGCGCAGGGCCGAGTCGCAGCCTCGCGCTGTTTTTCAGTCTTTCGACGCTCGCGCTCGGCACGACGGTGCTCGCCGGATTTGATCCCGCCGTAACTGGCTTTCAACTCTCCGAAAAGCACGCGTGGATCGCGGCGCTGAATGTCAATTATCACCTCGGGCTCGATGGCTTGAGTCTCGTGCTGCTTTTGCTGACCGGCCTCATCGCGCCGGTGGCGATCTACGGCACAACGAAGTCGTCCGCGCAACCGTCGCTCTACGCCGCGCTCTTCCTGTTCCTCCAAGGCAGCGCACTCGGCGTGTTTCTCTCGTTGGATTTCTTCCCGTGGTTCGTCTTTTGGGAACTCAGTTTGGTGCCGGCATTTTTCCTGATGAAACTCTGGGGCGGCCACGGTGCGGCCCGTGCGGCTTACCAATTCGTGATCTACACGATTGGCGGCAGCGCGTTCATGCTGTTAGGCTTCGCTGCGCTCTACGCTGCCTCCGGCACGTTTGATTTCGTGCAACTCGCCGCAATGGCGCGCGACGGCTCGCTCGCGGTGAAACTTAGCACGCTCGGTTCGTGGTGGCCGCAGGTTATTTTTCTCGGTGTGTTGCTCGGGCTCGCCGTGAAAGTGCCGATGTTCCCCTTCCATACGTGGCTGCCGCCGGCCTACGCCGAAGCGCCCACCGGGGCATCGATGTTTCTCACCGGCGTGCTCTCGAAAATGGGTTTCTACGGTTTCCTCCGTTTGCTCTGGCCGATTTTCCCCGCGCAATTGCAGGCCGCCGCGCCTTGCTTGCTCTGGCTGGCGGTTGCGGGTGTCGTGCTCGGCGCTTACGCGGCGTTGCGCCAGACCGATCTGAAGCGACTCGTCGCCTACTCTTCAATCAACCATTTGAGCTACTGCCTGCTCGCACTGTTCGCGGTTTCCGCCTCAGGCCGCGCCGGTGACGAAGCGTCCATCGCCGCGCTGAGCGGCGCGGTGTTGCAAATGTTCAACCACGGCCTTTCCGCAGCCGCGCTCTTCTATTGTGTCGGCATTTTGGAGAATCGCTCCGGCGGTTTGCGCGGCCTCGGAGATTTCGGCGGCGTGCGCACGCAGGCACCGATTCTCGCGGGATTGTGTGGCATCGCGCTGTTCTCGTCACTCGGCTTGCCCGGCCTCAACGGCTTCGTCGGTGAGTTCCTCATCTTCCGCGGCGTCTTCGGTCTCGCGCCATGGGCGGCGGCAGTCTCGACGCTCGGCTTGTTGGCGACGGCGATTTTCTTGCTCACTTTCTGGCAAAAAGTTTTCCACGGACCAACGGCGGGAGCCGGAGTCAATTTCCGTGATCTCAGCGTCGGCGAAATTATCCCGCTGCTACCGCTCATCGTGATGATGTTTGTGCTCGGCCTCGCGCCGCAACTTCTCGCCCACCTCATCAATCCACTCGTGACCTCGTGGGCCTCCACTCTACCGCTGCAATGAACGCGCTTCCCTGGACCATTTACGTCTCCTTCGCGGGTGCCCTGCTGGCGCTCGTGGCTGGCTGGCGCTCCGCGCAGGCCGCGCGCGGCGTGGCTCTCATCACCGCGCTGACCAGTTTTGGCATCGCGCTGTGGGCGGCGATTGGCTTCGTGCCGACGGCGGGTTTGCAGACCTTGGTCAACGCCGAATGGATTCCTGAACTCGGCGTGCGCTATCACCTCGCGGTCGACGGGATCAGCATGACGCTCCTCGTGCTCACGGGTTTGGCGGCGACGGCGGGCGTGTTGTTCTCCTGGAATATCGAGGAGCGCGTCGGCGAATTTTTCGCGCTCTACCTCGCGCTAATCGGCGGGGTGTATGGGGTGTTCCTCAGTGCCGATGCGTTTGCCTTCTTCGTGTTCTACGAAATCGCCATCGTGCCGAAATATTTCCTGATCGCGACGTGGGGTTCGACGAATCGCCAATACGGCGCGATGAAACTCGTGCTTTACTCCTTTGCCGGTAGCGCGCTCGTGATGGCCGGTTTGCTCTGGGCCTACGCGGTGGCGGGCGGACAAAGTTTTGCGCTGAGCGATCTCGCGGCGGCAGCTGTGACTTTCCCACGCTTCGAACAACTCGCGATCTTCGCGCTGGTGTTCACGGGCTTCGCCGTGCTGGCGGGTATGTTTCCGTTTCACACGTGGGCCCCGACTGGTCACGTCGCGGCGCCGACCGCGGCGTCGATGTTGCTCGCCGGCGTGGTAATGAAACTCGGCGCTTACGGTTGTTTGCGCGTGGCGATGGCGACCTTCCCCGTTGGTTTTGCCTTTTTCCAACCTTACATCGCATGGTTGGCGATCATCGGAATTATTTACGCCGGACTCGTCGCGTTGGTGCAGGAGGATTTCAAGTTCGTCATCGGCTACTCCAGCGTGAGTCACATGGGGTTTGTCATGCTCGGACTTGCGGCGGCCAACTCGGTGGCGGTGAGCGGTGCCGTGCTGCAGATGTTTTCGCACGGTGTCATCGCGGGTCTGCTGTTTGCGGTGGTCGGACGCATGGTTTACGAACGCACCCACACGCGAAAGTTGGACGATCTGCGCGCGATGCCCCTGCATCGACTGATGCCGTTCGCAGCAGTGGTTTTCGTCATCGCGGGCCTCGCCTCGATGGGCATGCCGGGCTTCAGCGGTTTTCCAGCGGAATTGACGATTCTCGTCGGCACGTGGCAAACGTCGCCACTGTGGGCGTTGGTCGCGGCGGGTGGGGTGTTGATCGCGGCGGCGTTCACGTTGCGGGCGATTCAAGTATCATTTTTTGGCAAGAGCGCGCAATCCACCGGCGAATCGGTGGCGTTCGCACATCCACTCCCGCCGATCACGTGGCCCGAAAAAGCCGGAGCCCTTCTCCTCATTGCTGCCATGGTCTACATTGGTTTGAATCCTGATGCGTTGCTCGACTGGATCCGCCCGGCGCTGGAGTCGCCGCTGATGCGCGCGGCGCTGACCGGAGGTGCCTCATGAATTTAAGCTACGCGGAACTTTTCCGGGCCATGTTGCCCGAAACCGCGCTGGTGCTCGGCGCACTGGCCGTGCTCGGGGTGGACATGGCCTTCGGCCGCGGCATACCGGCGGCGCAACGTCTGCGTCGTTCCGTTTCGATCGCATTGGCCGCTGTGCTCGCGGCGGTGTATGGCAGTCTCGGCGCGGGCGCGAACGGTCCGGTCTTTGGCGGCGTGTTGTTTCTCGATCAACTCACCCTCGTGACGCGACTCGGTGTGCTGCTGCTCACGGGTCTTACGCTCGGCTTGCTCAATGGTGTGATTCGACAACGGCATCCGGCGGAGTATGTCGCCGTGATGTTGTTGGCGGCGTCCGGTTTCACGTTGATGGCGGCCGCGCATCAGTTGCTCGTGGCGTTTCTTGCCATCGAACTCGCGAGTTTGTCACTCTACGTGTTGGCCGGCTTTGACAAAACGCGGCCCGAATCCGCCGAGGCGGCGTTAAAGTATTTTCTCTTTGGTGGTATGTCGGCGGCGTTTTTGTTGTTCGGTTTCAGTTTGATTTACGGCCTGACGGGCGCGCTGGATTTACGGGACATCTCGATTCGGTTGGCGCTGCAAGGCACTTCGCCGTTGCTGATTATCGCGCTGGTGATGATCACGGTCGCCTTTGGTTTCAAAGCGGCCGCGGCCCCGTTTCATTTGTGGGCACCGGACGTGTATCAAGGCGCGCCGGCGTCATCGACGGCGTTGATCGCCTCGGCGTCGAAACTCGCGGGTTTCGTGCTCTTCATGCGCCTGCTCTGGGGGGGCATGCCTTTGAGCGCGGGACGCATCGGTGAATGGCCCATGTATGTCGGTTGGCTGCCGGTGTTGGCGCTGCTGGCGTTTGCCTCGATGTTCCTCGGAAATATCGCGGCGCTGGCGCAATCCAATCTGCGTCGTCTGCTCGCCTACTCGGCCATCGCCCATGCCGGTTCGATTTTGCTCGGAATCACCGCGGCACGTTATGAAGGGCCGGGACCGGTCTTCTATTACGCCGCAACCTACGGACTCGCGACTGTCGGCATCTTTGGCGTCATCGCCATCGTAGAGCGCGCCGGACAATGTCAGAATCTCACCGATCTCGCCGGGCTCCATCGGCGCTCGCCGTTGTTGGCGGCGTGTTTGGCGGTGTTCGTGTTGTCGCTCGCGGGCATTCCACCGCTGGCGGGCTTTTTCGGCAAGTTCGTGGTCTATGCTTCCGTGTTGAAACTCGGCGGCTTGGGCGGCCCGGCGGGTTGGCTGGTGATCGCAGCCATCGCATTGAGTGCGGTCGGACTCTATTACTACTTACTGATTTTGAAGCAGGCGTTGGTCGTCGCACCGCGCGAAGGCGCGGCGCGCATTGCGGTGCCGTCGCAGGCCGGTTTCGTGCTGTTGGCGATCACGACCGGCCTGTTGCTGCTCGGCGTTTTTCCGTCGGTGGTGTTGCAACTTTTCATATAGGCGGGTCAGTCCCTACGTGGACTCAGCTGATTTATGCCACGCGCAAGACCGTGGCGGGGAATCTTTGGTGAACACTGCTTGCTCGACGCAGGGAGAGGCCGTAGAGCATTTCCTGTGAGCAATTCGGATAAACCACGTGTCCACGCCAACGTGGAGCTGACCGGCGGTCCGCGGGTCGTGATCGTCGAGGACCAACGCCTCGTCGCCGAATTTCTCTCCCTGCATTGCCGGTCGATCGGCATCGTGGTGGTGGCAAATTGCGGAACTCTCGCCGAGGGCATGGCGGCCATTCGCGAACATGTGCCCATACTGGCGTTACTCGATTTTTCGCTGCCGGATGGCAACGGACTGGAGGCGGCGAAGGTGTTGTTGGACGAGTTGCCCGCCTTGCGCATCATCGGCATCTCGTCACATCGCGATGCTTGGACGATGCTGCAGGTGCAGCGGATGGGGCTCCATGGTTTCATCGATAAACACGAGCAGCGCCCGGAGACCTTGACGCATGCCATTCACTCCGTGCTCGCGGGAAGGGTTTCCTATGCTTCGATTGTGGTGGAGGCCACCGCGGCGCTGCGGCGCGACCCCAAGGCTTTCAATCGCGTGCTATCCGACTACGAAATGCGCATCCTCTCGCTGATCGGCCAATCCAAGAGCGACGACGAAATCGCGGCGCTGCTCGGTATCAGTCCGTCCACCGTGCAATCGCGCCGCCGCGACATCATGCGGAAGCTCGACATCCACACGACGCCGAAGCTCATCCACTATGCGATCGTCCACGGTTTGACTCGTCCGGATCAGCTCGACCGAGTGCGTTGATCCGCTCGCGCGTAACTTCAAGCGAGACGATCACCTGTTGCCAGCGTCTCTGCGCGTCAGCCCAGTCGCCGTTAATCGCGGATCTTTCGACTTCGCGCACCAGCGTCTCTTCCGTCAGCCTTATAAAACCAAATCGCCCCACGAGTTTGTGTGCGGAGTGGCTGGCCTCGGCAACCTCACGCGCGGCCAGTGCAGCAGCCAGCGTGGCGATTTCCTCGTCCGCCTCTTGCCAATATAGTTCCAGCTCGGTGCGCAACGAGTGGGCTTTGCGCGCTGCCAAAAATCGCAGCGCCACCAGCGGATCATTCTCATCCCACCCCGGCAACTGCGCCGGCGAACCGGATTTCCAACGATCCGAACTCCGCGCGAGTCCGTTTAGTAATTTTTCCGCCGTCAAAGGTTTCGTCAGCACATGGCTCATCCCCGCGTCGAGGCACTCGGTGTGTTTATCAGCAGTGATGAACGCCGTCGTGGCGATGATGGGCACTTGGGGCGGAAACTCTGTGCGCTGGCGCAATTCACGAGCGAGTGCGGGTCCGCTCATGTCCGGCAAAGCAAAATCCAGAAACACCGCGGCGAAGCGCTGCGGACCATCTGCTGCGTGCAAAGCCGCCGCGCCAGTCTTAGCCGTGGTCACGACAAAACCCAACGGTTCCAAAAGACCCGACATCACGAGCAGGTTGTAGTCCTCGTCATCGACGACCAAGGCGTGGCCCCGCACCACACGAGTTGCGTCGGGGTCGAGTGGTTGGCGCGCGGGTGCAAGCACCAGCGGCACCGCAAAATTGAAATTTGCCCCGTGTCCCGGCTCGCTCTCGACCCATAAACGTCCGCCCATTTTTTCCGCGAGCGATTTGCACACCGCCAAACCAATGCCCGAACCACTCGTGCGACTTTGCCGCGCCGCACTCCCGCGCTGAAAACGCGTGAAGAGTCGCTGCTGTTCCTCCAACGAAATGCCCGGACCGTCATCGGAGACGGCAAAGGTGACCTCCACGGCGTCGGTTCCGCTCGGACGCGCCCAAACCGTGACGAGCACTTGTCCGCGTCCCGCATAACGCAGCGCGTTGAGCACGAAATTGAGCAGCACCTGCCGGATCCGCGCCGGGTCGCCCCAGACCCACACCGGCACGCTCGGCGAGATCGCCACTTCGACGGGCAAACCTGCTGCGGCACTCTCGGCACTGGTGATCGCCACCAGTGAGTGCACGAGCTCGGGCAAGTTGAGTGCCGCACGGCGGAGCGGCAGCGCGCCGGCTTCGAGCTTTGAGAAATCCAGCAAATCCTCGAGCATGCCCGACAAGTGGTCGGCGCAGTGCCGCAATTGCGCGAATTGGGGTCGGACCGTTGGGTCGAGTTGCTCGGGTTTGATCGCCGCGGTCAGGCCGACGACGCCATTGAGCGGATTGCGAATCTCATGGCTGATGCTCGAAAGAAATTCGTCCTTCGCGGCATTGGCTTTTTTTAATTCCGCCGTGCGTTCACCGACGGTGCGTTCCAATTCTTCGGTGTGTTGGCGACTGCGGCGCTCTCGCCAGTAAAGCGCGAGAAAAAACAGCCCGAGCACGCCCATGCCAGAGAGGACGTAAGCTTGGGTCGAGCGCCACCACGGCGGCAAAATGCGAAACGAAAGCCCCGCCTCCGCGCTCGTGCGCCCGCCCAGATCGATGGCCCGCACGGCGAAATGATGCACGCCTTCCGACAAGCGCGTGAATGCAAAATTTCCGCTCCGGCTGGGCGGAGACCACTTTTTCGTCGGACCGCCCAATCGCGCTTGAAACCACAATACGTCACGACGGGTGATTTCCGGAGTGAACACGCTGATTTTCACATGGTGATCGGCGTATCTGAAACTTGGCATTTCCCCGTTCGAATCCACAACGCCCTCCCGCGGCATCGTCACTTCGAGAGCTCGCGGTGGCGCTGCTTGCTCGAGTTCGTTCAGGTTCAGGCGGATGATACCACGCGTGCTCCCAATCCAAACGATATCACTATGCTCAGTTTCCTCCAATTTTATGCCGGTCGGTAAGCCAATGCCGGAAAACCCATTCACGCGAAATTCCGTCCAACGGAGAAATTGTCCCGCTGGATCCAGTTCGACGACGCCGAATCCGTGTCCGCGCGGTCCAGCGGGCGGTTGCCGAGCAAACGTAACGTAAATTCGCGTTCCTTGTCGATTAGCCACGGCATTGGTGGCGTGAAGAAACGGCAACTGTGCCATCTTGATCATTTGTCGGTCATCGCCTGCCGCGGCACGAAAGAAATCCGCCCCTAAGAACGCGAATATTGCGCGATCGGCCCGTGCGAGCACGGCGTTGGCATTTTGGGCTCCAACTGTTTTTTCCAGAGCAACGCGGGTTAGTTCGCGACGTTCGACATCGAGGTGAAGGAGTCCGTCTTTGGCGGTGGCGATCCAAAGTTGTCCCAGTTCGTCTTCTACGAAATCGTGCGCATATTCCGTGTGAGTAAACAGTGGCTCGCTCTGCCAAGCACCTTCCGCCGTCAGCTCCAATTGGGTTATGGCACCGTTGTGTTGCGTGTAGATTCGCGTGGCGTGCAGCCGACTTGGTTCCAATTGATAGAAACTGGAAGCTGGTTGTTCAAAGATCGCCCGCGCGTCATCGGCTACTAAAAGCTCAACGCGTGTAAATCGCCCGATGGCCAAATGGCCACCGAATTCAGTGATAGAATGGGCCAACTCGATTGGCCCCGGCAGCGGTTTAAAACGTCCGCCGCTGTTATTGCGTGCCACGTGCAGGATTCCTCGCTCGCTCGCCGCGTAAACTCCATCTT
Source organism: Candidatus Didemnitutus sp. (assembly GCA_030681265.1). Lineage (GTDB taxonomy): Bacteria > Verrucomicrobiota > Verrucomicrobiia > Opitutales > Opitutaceae > Didemnitutus. The sequence goes on from JAUXXD010000182.1 coordinate 8,146, forward strand.
CGCGCACAAATAGATCATTAACCACTGACGATGAACCATTGGAATGTGTATTGAAAACAGTCACCGCACCAGTGATCGAGAAGCGGTAGAGTCCGTGATTTTCCGCCGCGATCCAAAGTTGCCCCTGTCGATCCAATCGGAGGTCAGCGGCAACTAAACACGGCAGCCCATCCTTTTCATTCAAGACACGGAGCATCTCACCCGCGGGCGAAATAATTGCGATACCCCCAAGCGTCACGACGAGAAAACCGCCACGCGGCAATGGAAGTGCAGCTGCGACCGGGGCTTTTTCGAAAAATTCCTTCACGGCGGCGGACCAAAGCGGTTCGGTCGGTCGGCCGACCACAAACAATCCACTGCTTCCGATCGACAACAGTCCTCGCTCGTCGCGACCAATCCACATCGGCACTCGCGGCGGCAGCGCTGTCTCGGTGCATAACTGCTCGGGCCCTGCAGCCGTCATTCGATAAAGGCCCGACTCACGGTGTGCGAACCACCAACCCTCTTCGAATCGTCCCGACGAAAGACGCGCGCTAGTCGGAAAGTCCCATACTTGAATTTTTTTTCCGTCCCAAGCTACCACCTTGGCACGACAAAAATAAACGAGCAGACCGCCGATTTCAGCACAGCCCCAGACGACATTCACATCGCGATGCTCAGGCGGGAGGAATTCAACCAGCGACCGATATTGGAAATCACCTGCGGACGATTCTTCATAATAGCCGAATTCGTTGAGGCCTCCGCAGATGATACGCCCGTCATCGGCTACATTGATGGCATTGATCAATTGATAGCCTTCGCCAAATGGCGTTCGCCGCCACGTCTCGCCATCAAAAACGATCAGCCCATCCGCCCCGACGAGGAGGCGCCCCCGGTGATCTTCGCTTGTCACTCGCACCCGATCAAGCGCACCGATCATTTCCAACGGATAGTGCACTAAAAGCGGCGAACCGTTCATCTCATCCAGCCAGTTCGCGCGACTCACGCCGGCAAAGACGAGCGTTCCGCAAAAAAATATCAGCGCAAACCGCGCGTGCCTATTGGTGCACATTGGAAAACAATTCGCACCATGGTGCCCAGTCGCAAGACCCGAGCAACACCTAGATTTAGGCGAACGAGAGCCGTTTAGTAGTAGTCCTTGGGCCCCTTATTCAGGTCATTTGCCTCATTCGGACTCCCGCTCATTCCGGTAAACTCCGGCGCATGAACTCGATCATCACACTCCTCGCGGGTATATTTTCTACCCTGTGCCTCGTTTGCCGACTCAATAAACTCGCCGATCACCTTGATCCCCTCCGGCGGAGTTGGCGCGCTCAACCACTGTCTAAGGAACGCGCCACCGCCACGACGATTTGCGTAACTTGCAACTGGCAATACGCCCCCTGAGCTATGCTCAACCTCGCCTCCTATCGCTACCGTCGCGCCGCTGCTTCCCACGGCGGGCCGATTGAGCGGATCGACCTCAACGAATTTTTGATGCTCGGTCGCCGCCTCTTTCAGGCAAATGCCTTTCTGCGGCCCGAACTCGTCGCGTGGCAAACAGGAGGCGAGGTGTTTTCCAACGCAGCCGGCTCAGGCACCGACGCGTCGCCGATGGTGGCACGCTTCAAAGCCGTATCCGAAGCGATCGAACGCTGGGCGCACATGTCGATTCTCACTCGCGGAGACGACTCGCGCTACGGCTTCGATGTCGATCCCTCCACCAACGGCATGGCGGCGTTCCCCGGTTGGCGCGCCCGTCAAGCCCGCACATCCGCCCTGCTTGAAGCAGCGGAACGTTTTAATCTACTCGGTTGGTGGGAAGGACTGATTCCTGTGCACGAATGCGCGTCGCCCTACCCCGGTGTCGACGCCGTCATCTTCTGTTCCGCCGCGCCTGGTATCTCGGTTCTTCTATATCAATTGAGCGCCGATGGCACCGCCTCTTATGGCCACGCCGCCGGGGCGACATTTGCGGAAGCCTGCGCCAGTGCCGCCGCCGAAATGGAACGTCACCGCATCGCCGTCGAACTTTGCCAGTTCGCTCACGTTGGCACCTCGCCCGAACTCAGTCCGAGTTCACATCCCATTGAACGTCGCAGCCTGTATTTTTCGACCCCCGCCGGTCACCAACTCTTCTTAGAACGCCTACGCCGCAAGGTGACGAAGGCGCCGGCCAAACCACGGGTCGTGTTTGACGGCGAAATCCGCGGCCCCTGGTCAAACTATGCTCACGTGTGGCGCGTTTGCTACGCCCCACCCAGCAACCGTTTCCTCGGTGGCGACAGCAATTATTTCTTTTGGTGATTTGTTCGGTGAAATCCGGACATCCGGGTAACAGGTTGTTCGGATCGCACTCGAAATCTGTTGTTGAAAATCACGCGCTCGCCGCACTTCCTCTCCGCAGTGGGCCAAGCCAACCGTAGGCTTTATACGGAGTCTGAATCACACTGTAATTCAATAGGCATGTCCGAAAACAGGCATCGCAAGCAGATGGGCCCCAAGTCCAAAGTAGCACTTACGTCTTTGGTGATCGGTCTCATAGTTGGCTTCTGGATTTCTCGCCTTGGTCGAGATGTCGAGGGTTTCGAAGGCTGGGGGCCGCAGGTGGCTGCGATGGCTGCTTCCAAAATTCTGTATCTGCTAACGTATGCTTTTACTTTGTGGTTTCTCTATCAGGCGGTCCGAAAGAAGGAGCCCAAGATTGGGATCTGCGCAGTTGCGGTTGGAGTTCTGCTATCGTTTTTCTTATTTTTTGAAGGGATTCGAGTCTAATAACCGCAATTCGCTGCTGCGTTGAATCACCAAGAAGTTGCCTTAAAAAACGCCCGAGCAAACGTGTGCCGACGGATCAGACGCTGAATCGCCTGCAAGCAGGCTCCTACAAATAAGAGCGGATATAGCTATGGCTTCGGTTTGGTCAAATTCCCGAAGCTTGCTCCTGAGATGTTTACTCACATGAACCACGAATGAACACAGATGGACGCGACTGAAAACGGGGCCTGCGGGCTGCCGGGTTTGATGCTGGCCGAGTATGGGTGATTTTCTTTTCACCAATTTTTCACGCCCTCATTCGAATTCGTGCTCATTGGTGTCCATTCGTGGTTTCCCGGATTTTGGTCTCCTTGCCGCGGGTGTAATCAACCGCAACTTGGAAGTGCGCAACACCCGCGTGTTATGCAATTCCTCCAGCCATCTCGCAGTGCGCTTGCTCTTGTTTCGCAGACCGCAGACCGCCCTGCTTTGCCGCTTTTCTCGGAAATCGGAAATTGTTGCGGATAGGTAGAAACACCCATCTTTACGCATTGCTAAGACCTAGTGCTCTCCCAAGCTTTGCATGGTCAATGGCTAACGGTTCAGCCACCAATCTCCTGCGATATTTTCACTTGCTGCTCTTCGCCGCACTGGCGCTGCTGGGTGTGTTTGTGCTGGCGGGTTGGTGGATGGGGCAAATTACCTGGGTGCAACCGCGCCCATTTGATTTCCCGATCCCAGCCAATGTCGGGCTCTGCTTCCTGCTCTTTGGCGTGACGCCGTTCATCATCGAATTTTGGCAACGCCGGATCGCCGTCGCCGTCGGTCTG
>JAUXXD010000202.1 GCA_030681265.1 Candidatus Didemnitutus sp.
TAGGTGATGTCGCCGCCGCGGTTGGTCGTGACCAACTCCACGCCCCGCCGCGCGAGTTCGGCGGCGTTCCAGAGGAGATTGCCCTCCGCTCCGCGCCGCACGCCCATGGTAAAAACCGGCTCGTGCTCGGTGAACACGAGCGTATCGGGTGCTTCGCCGGTGTTGCGTTGGGCGACGAGGGCTTCCTGACGGCGCCACGCCTCCTCGTAACGGGTGCGACCCCAGTCGACGGTGTGGGCGGAAATGGAAGGCGGCTGAGACACGCGACGCTCAAAGTCGGCGAAGAACCGGCGGCGTTCAAATCAAAGTTGCGGGACGGGCGGGTTTTCGGATCGGCGGTGCCGCGCGCGGCGGTGGGGCGGGGGCGATACTTTCCGTTTGCGCCGCGCGGGGTCGCCTCCAATCGTGGCAGGTTCTATGAGCGAGATTCCCCAGGACATCAGTCACGACCAGTATGCCGTGCGGTTGAAGAAATTGCAGGACATGCGCGACGCGGGCAGCGATCCGTTCCGCGCGAGTTGCGAGCAGACGCATTTCTCGGCCGTGGCGTTGCAGGCTTATGTCGAGGGAGAGGAGAACACCGTGCCGGTGAAAGTGGCGGGTCGTCTCGTGGTAATTCGCGACATGGGCAAGAGCCAATTCGTCAAGATTCTCGATCAACAGGGTCAGATCCAACTCTACGTGAAGAAGGACTTGGTCGGCGAAGAAGCCTATGTGGCGTTCAAGCGCCTCGATATCGGCGACATTATTGGTGCGGAAGGCACGTTGTTCAAAACCAAGACCGGCGAAGTCACCGTGCGCATCGAAAAATACACGCTCGTGTCGAAAGCGCTGCGTCCGTTGCCGGAAAAGTGGCATGGCCTGACCGATGCGGAACAAGTTTATCGTCAACGCTACCTTGATTTGATCGTGAATCCCGAATCGCGCGCGCGCCTGATGTTGCGCAGCCGGATCGTGGCGAGCATCCGCCAGACGTTGGCGGGCCGGAATTTTCTCGAAGTCGAAACGCCCGTGCTCGAAGGCGTGGCCGGCGGCTCGGCGGCGCGCCCGTTCGTCACGCACCACAACGCGCTCGGCACCGATTTCTTTCTGCGCATCGCGCTGGAGTTGCGCCTCAAGCGCCTGCTCGTCGGCGGTTACGATCGCGTTTTTGAAATCGGCCGCATCTTCCGCAACGAAGGTATTTCGCGGAAACACAATCCCGAGTTCACCATGCTCGAGGTCTATCAAGCCTACTCGGATTTCCGCGGCATGATGGACCTGATCAGGGCGATCTTCACCGATCTGTGTCGCGATGTCATCGGCAGTTTCGAAATCAAACACGCCGCCAGCGGTGAGATGATCAACTTCGCCGGTGAATGGCGCGTGGCGCGCTATTTTGAGCTGATCGATGCAGCCGTTGGATTTCCGCTGAGCGCATTGCGGCAGTCGGCGGATTATCGCGCCAAGGCCACCGAGGCCGCCCAAACGCTCGGACTCGACGTGCACGCGGGCTGGGAGACGTTTGAAATCGTGAACGAGATTTTCTCGAAGAAGATCGAGCCGACGTTGATTCAGCCGACCTTCGTGACGCATCTGCCGAAGGAATTGTGCCCGTTGGCAAAGTTGAACCTCGAAGACTCCGGCCTGATCGACGTGTTCGAGTTGTGCATCGGCGGCATGGAAGTCGCGCCCGCCTACTCGGAGCAGAACGATCCATTCGTGCAGCGCCAGATGTTCGAGCAGCAGGTCGGCGACGATCAGCAGAAGATGGACACGGATTTTCTCCTCGCCTTGGAACACGGCATGCCGCCCGCCGGTGGCATGGGCGTGGGCATCGACCGTCTCTGCATTTTGCTCACCGGGGCCGAAAGTATCCGCGACGTGATTCTGTTCCCGTCGCTGCGGCCAAACGAGGCGAAGTAAACGACCGCCGCACACGGTAACTTCGGCGCGGGTAGAGCGTCTTTCACGGAATACTTACGAGGTCCGCACTTGCGGGCTTCGTTGTCCCCGCTTAACCCTCGTTCTGCTTGCCCCGTCACCTTCACGTTTCGTTGGCCGTTTTCGCTTTCGCCGTTTCGACGACGTTGGCCATGGCTGCGCCGCCGGTGGATGCCAACAACGACGGCCTCGGCGATCTCTGGCAACTGCGCTATGGCGCACAAAGCCTGCTGCCCAACGGCGACGAAGATGGCGACGGCTTATCCAACGCCGTCGAAGCCCTGCTCGGCACCGACCCGTTTTCCGCGAACTCAGGACTCGCCGTCGAACTAGCGCCGGGCAACGGTGGTGCCTTTAACGTGCGTTGGGGCAGCGTCGCGTGGAAACGCTACACGGTGCAGGTGAGTTCCGACCTCATCACATGGACGCCACAGCACAGCGTTGTCGGCAACGGATCCGCTCTGGAAAGCAGCGCCACGCCGCTGAGCACCGAGGCCATTTTTACCCGCCTCGCCGTCACGGACGACGACACTGATGGCGACGGGATTTCCGATTGGGAGGAACGCCTGGCCGGTTACGACCCGCGCCGCACGTTTTCTGAAGGCCTCGGCAGCAACCCGACCACACCTACGGCCAACAATCCCCGCATCACCGATTGGGAGCGCTTTCGCACGCAGTTGGCGAACACCACCAACCTCATCAGCATCGTCGCCGTGGAGCCCGAAGTCGCTGAAGGTTGGCCGCATCCGGCGGTCGCGCTCGTGCGACGCGCCGGCGGACTGAACACCGTGACGGTCAACTTTTCGCTCGGTGGCTCCGCCACGCCCGCACAGGACTACGTCGCGCCGGGGCAGTTGAGCGTGACGATTCCCTTCGGCGCCGATCAGGCTGTCGTGGAATTGCCGCTCGTGACCGACTCCGCGGTCGAAGGCACGGAGACGATTGTGGTGCAATTGCAGACCGGCCTCGGCTACACGCTCGATCCGGCCGAGCCGACGAGTGCGACCTTTCGCATTGCCGATGCCGCCGCCGGACTTTCGGTGGGGGAAGCGACGCGCTTTCTGCAACAAGCGACCTTTGGCCCGACGCCGGCGGAGTTGGCGCGCGTGCGGTCGCTCGGTATTGCGGCGTGGGTGGACGCGCAATTGGCGCGGCCGATCGCGCTGCATCTGCCCCTCGTGCAAACGTGGTATGCGGAACGTAACACCGGTGGCCTAGTCATCGATAATACGGTCATTTCCGCCGAGCATCGTCTCGAGGCGTTCTGGCGGCAGGGGATGCGCGACGACGACACCGCTGATCCATTGCGGCAGCGCGTCGCCTTTGCGCTTTCGCAAATTTTTGTGATCTCCGATCGCGCTTCGGCGCTCAACAACGACCAACGCGGCATGACGGCCTATTATGATGTGCTGCTCACCCACGCCTTCGGCAACTACCGGCAGCTCCTCGAAGCCGTGACACGGCACCCGTGGATGGGCCTCTATTTGAGTGCGCTGCGCAACCGGAAGGCGGACGTCTCGATCAACCGGTATCCCGACGAAAATTACGCACGTGAAATCATGCAGTTGTTTTCCATCGGGCTCTGGCGCCTGAATCCCGATGGTTCGCACTACCTTTCCAATGGGGCCGATCTCGATCCCAACAGCAAACTCGTGCCCGCGGGCCTGCCCATTCCGACATATGGGCAGTCGCAGGTGCAGGTGCTGGCGCGCGTGTTCACGGGATTCAGCCATGCGCGACGCTTTTCCAGCACGACCAATTTCACGGAGATTGCCACGACGGGCTTCTTCGACAGTCGCGGCGTGCCGTGGCAGCCGATGCGCTTTTTTGATTCCGAGCACGATGTCGCCGCCAAAACCATTTGGTTGCCCGGTGCCGCGACACTCAATTTGCCGATCCGCACTTCAACTTCGTCGGCCACGACGACTTCCGGCGACGCCGACCTCACCGCCACGCTCGACTACCTCGCGGCGCATCCGAACGTCGGCCCATTCATCTGCCAACAGCTCATCCAACGACTCGTCACTTCCAATCCCACGCCGGCCTACGTCGCACGCATCAGTGCCGTATTCGCCAACAACGGCAGCGGCGTGCGCGGGGACTTGCGCGCGGTGGTGCGGGCGCTGTTGCTTGATCCCGAAGCGCGTTCGTTTGCCTCGACGCAGGACGTCGTGCACGGCCAGGTGCGCGAGCCCTATACGCGCTACATCTCGGCGGCGCGTGCGCTCGGTGCCGGGCCGAAGGATGCGTCGGCCGGCGGACGCTACCGCAGTTTCCAAGGCATCGATGCCGATTTCCTGCAACGCCCGTTGAGCGCGCCGTCGGTGTTTAATTTCTACACGTCCGATTACGTGCCGCCCGGGCCGATGCGTGCGGGTGGCTACGTGTCACCGGAGCTGCAGATTCTCAACGGGGTCTCCACAATTACCGGACCGAATCGTTTCTCCACGGCGTTCAACGTCACCAGTTCCACCGGGCTGACGCGGTTCAACAGTTCCCCGATTGGCAACGATCCGACGACGCCGGACGTCAACGAGGCGCTGTGGAATTCGCCGATGGACGAAGCGGGCTGGCTGCCGGTCGCATTGGCGACACCGGAAGTGCTGGTCGCGACGTTGGCGCGCTCGCTCTGCGCACGGCCGCTGACGCCGGAGAGCTTCCGCGCCATCACACGCGGGTTGCGCCGTATGGCGGATCCGCACCAAAGCGGTATTTCCACCACCACGCGCGACCAGCGCGCGTTGCACCGGCTGCGTCTCGCTGCCCACCTGATCACCATCGCACCCGAGTCCGCCGTGTTGCGCTAATCCACGCCGCCCATGCCCCGTCCACTCTCCCGTCGCGATTTTCTTGGTCAAGCGAGCTGCGCGGCCGTGGGCTCGCTCGGGCTGCTTTCCACGTTGCTGAATCTGCGCATGGCCAACTCGGCGATGGCGCAATCGCTGCCGCCGGGGAACGATTACCGCGGCCTCGTCTGTTTGTTTTTCGCGGGCGGCATGGATTCCTACAACCTGCTGCTGCCGCGCGAAACGTCGCGTTACAACGTCTATGCCGCGACGCGCGGCGAGGCCTACCACCCGACGACCAACGCCGATGGCTTGGCCTTGCCGCTGTCATCGATCCTGCCGCTGGCCGCAGCGGCGAGTGATCCGTTTGCCTTCGGGGTGCATCCGCAATGCGGCGATTTCCAAGGCAGCGCGGGCATCCAGTCGCTCTATGGCACGGGCAAGTTGGCCTTCGTTGCCAACGTCGGCACGCTGGTCGAACGCACGACGAAAACGGCTTATAATTCCTCGACGGCGAAGCTGCCGCGCGCGCTCTACTCGCACTCCGATCAAGTGCAGCAATGGCACACCTCGGTGGCGACGGAAGTGCGCGGGCTGGGGTGGGCGGGGCTCGCGGCGGACTTGCTCAACGCGGGCAACGACAACCCGAAAGTGTCGATGAACATTTCGCTCTCGGGCCAGAATCTTTGGCAAACGGGACGCCAGGTTTTTAATTACAGCATCGGCAGCGCCGGCAGCACTTTGCCGAGTGAATATGCGTCGCCTTACGCCGCGCCGGTCGTCGGCGCGAGTAGCACGACGTCGCTGCGTCAGGCCGTGCGCACCGCCGCCGTCGAGAGCATGATGCAGCAGCAGCACCAGCACTTACTCGACAGCACCTTCAGCCAGAACGTGGGCGAATCGATCGAAGCCTCCGCGGCGTTCAAGGATGCGTTCGACGACAGTGTGCTCGCCACCGCCTTTCCGGGCGATGCGGCTTACCCGACGCCGGCCGCCTACACCACCTTCACCGATCCGGCTCGCTCGCTCGGCCAGCAACTCAAGGCCGTCGTGCGCACGGCGAAGATTCGCGAGCAACTTGGTTTGCGGCGCCAGACATTCTTCGTGAGCTACGGCGGCTGGGATCATCATGACGAAGTGATTGTGACGATGGACACGATGATCGATGCGGTGAATCGCGCGCTCGCGGCCTATTGGACGGCGCTTGGCGAAATCGGGCTGCGCAACAACATGACACTCTACACAGCGTCGGACTTCGCGCGCACGCTGACCTCGAACGGCGCGGGCTCCGACCACGCGTGGGGCGGTAATGCGATGGTGCTTGGCGGTGACGTCGTCGGCGGTCGCGTCTATGGCAGTTATCCGGATCTTGCCCTGAACGCTCCGGGTGTCGTCACCAGTCGCGGCGTCACGTTACCGGCGTTGTCGGTCGAAGAATATTTTGCCGAGTTGGCGCAATGGTTCGGGGTGCCCAGCCATCAACTCGTCGATGTGCTGCCGCGCGTGCGCACTTTCTACACGCCGGGTGTCACGCCTCCGGTGGGATTCATGCGCCCCTGATCGTGAACGCGGTGCGGGAAAATTCACGCGGGATCACGGCGGGCTTATTAATCGCCGCTTTACTCGCGGTGGGGGTGTGGTGGTGGGGGCGATCATCGCCGGCGATGCGGACGGGAAATACACGGGCAATTCCGCCGTCGCTGCTGCCACCGCGCGCCGCGGACGCCGGACCGGAGCGCACGTGGGAGCGGGTGCTCGCGGCCGATGGTTCGGCGCGCGAAGACCTCTTCGCGTTGCGCGAGCTGGTCGATACTTTGCTGCAAGCCGTGCCGGTTGACCAGCGTCCACCGCTCGGCTTCGATTCGGAGTTAGTGCGTGCGTTGACCGCTGGAAATTTACTCGGCGACGAAGCGATGCCGGCTACGCATCCGGCGTTGCGCGGTGGACGGTTGATTGATCGCTGGGGCAATCCGTGGCTGGTGCATCCACTCTCGCACGATGTGATTCAGCTGCGCAGCGCCGGCCCGGATGGACGCTTGTTCACCGCCGACGATCTGGTGGCGCCGAAGGAAATTCCGCCGGAGCCGAATCCTGAATCGTAAGGTCGGCAAGAATCGGGGTTGGCAGCGGGAGCATTCCCGGTATCGGTTAGGAACCTTTGCTATGCCTTGGCCCGTCTATCTCGCCCTCAAGCAACTTTTCCCGACCGGGCGGATTTCGTTTTTCACGCTGATTTCGATTCTCGGCGTGGGACTGGGCGTGGCGTTGATGCTGGTTTCGACGAGTGTGATGGGCGGTTTCGGCCATCAGATTCAGCGGATGATAATCGACACGCAGGGCGAAGTGCAGGTGCGGGCGCGCACGTCGATTGATCAAGCGACGGCAGTCCTCGTCGAACGCGCGCTCGGCCAATCGCCCGACGTCGCAGGTTTCGCACCTTATGCGTCGGGCGTGGTGATGCTGGAGTTCGCTTCGCGTCCGGCGTTTCCCACGATCACGGGTTTCGAACCGGAGCGGATGAAACACGTTATCCCGCTGCAACGTTACCTTATTAGCGGCTCGTTTGACGATCTCGATGACGACTCCGTGATTCTGAGTTCGATCTTGGCGCGTTCGCTCGGCGTGCGCGTGGGCGAGGTGATCAGCATTTATTCGCCCTTGATGATGGATCGGTTGAAGCGCAACGAAGTCCTCTTGCCGCGCGAGGTGCGGGTCGCGGGGATTTTCCAGATCGGGCACCAGCAACTCGACAGTTCCACCGTGCTCTGCTCGGTCCGCCTGATGCAGGATCTCTACGGGCTCGGTCGCATGGTGCATGGCTACAACGTGCGGCTCAAAACCGACGTGGATGCCTATCGCGCGGCGGCTGCGCTCAACGGCGTGCTCCCGGCGCCGACCTACGCGCAAACGTGGTTTGAGAGCAACGCGGACTTCCAAGCCGTGCTCAGTTTCGAGCGCAACATGATCTTTTTTCTCCTCACGTTCATCATTATCGTGGCCGCTTTTTCGATCACGAGTTCGCTGCTGATGTCGGTCGTGCGCAAGACCCGCGAAATCGGCCTGCTCGCCGCCATGGGCGGACGCGCGCGTGATGTGGCGCTGTGTTTTTGCACGCAAGGGCTCGTCATCGGCGTCGGCGGTATCGCCGCCGGACTCGGTCTTGGCTTCGCGTTGCTGCACTGGCGCGATGCGCTCGTGCGACTCATCGCGCGCTTCACGATGGGCGAGGAGGCGTTTGTGAAATTCTATCAATTCAGTTCGTTGCCCGCGCATACGCAGTCGTCGGACGTCGTCACGATAGTGGTTTTTTCCCTCGTGGCGGCGACGCTGGCGGGACTGATTCCAGCGTGGCGTGCGGCGCGACTCAAACCAGTGGAGGCGCTGCGCAGTGAGTGACGCGTCGCCAATTCTGCGCGCCGAAGACTTGCGGAAAAATTACCGCAGTGGCGACGCGACGCTCGAAGTGTTGCGCGGCGTGCAGCTCGCGGTCGCGCCCGGCGAGAGCGTGAGCATCCGCGGCGAATCCGGCTCGGGCAAAAGCACGTTGCTTAATTTGCTCTCCGGACTCGATCGACCCGACGCGGGCGAGTTGTGGTGGGGCCGTGAAGCGACGGCGCAACTCACGCTCGGCGAACTCACGGCGCGGCGCGGACGGTTTCTCGGCATGGTGTTTCAGGCGTATTACCTCATTCCGGAAATCGATGCGTTGGCAAACGTGCTGATGGGCGCGCGCATGCTGGGCCGGCCCGGTGCGGCGGAGCGGGCGCGTGCACAAGCCTTGCTGGCGCGCGTGGGGTTGGCAGACCGGATGAGTCACACGCCGGCGCATTTGTCGGGTGGCGAGCGGCAACGCGTCGCGGTGGCGCGCGCGTTGATGAATCGTCCCGCGGTCGTGCTCGCCGACGAGCCGACGGGAAATCTCGATGAACGCACCGGCGAGGAAGTGATCAATTTGCTACTCGAAGTGTGTGTCGAAGAAAAGACCGCGCTCGTGCTCGTGACGCACAACGCCGCGCACGCCCGCCGCGCCGGTCGCGAGCTGCTGCTGCGCAAGGGACAGTTCGTCTGATGGGTCAACGGGGGCGACGCCGAGCTTGCTCGCGCGTGGTGAGCGGCTAGGACTGAGGCATGATGATTCTCCAGCAATTGCAGGCGCGTTTGGTGGTGGCGGCGACGATGGTGGGTTGGCTTGCCGCGCCGGCGTTGTCGGGCGACGAACGGAATTTGCATCCGCTGGCGGAATCCTACGTGAAGCTCGTGCTCGCGGTCGGATTGCACGACAGCGACTATGTGGATGCTTACTACGGGCCGCCGATGTGGCGCGAGGAAGTGGAGATGACGAAGCCGACGCTCGCAGCGATTCGGCAGCGCGCGGAGGCACTGCGCGCGGCGCTCGCGGCAGGCAACTTTTCGGCGGCGGACGAGATGGTGCAAATGCGCCACCGTTACCTCGACCGGCAACTGGCGGCGCTGGAGGCGCGCGTGGCGATGCTCGAAGGCACGCGCTTCACCTTCGACGAGGAATCACAGCGGCTTTACGACGCCGTCGCGCCGACGTATGGCGAGGCGCACTTCCAGGGGTTGTTGGCGCAACTGGAGAACGCGCTCCCGGGTGAAGGCACCGTGACGCAGCGGTTGGAAAAATTCCGCCGCGACTTTGTGATTCCGCCCGAGCGGATCGATACGGTTTTTCAAGCGGCGATCGCGGAGGCGCGGGCGCGCACCGGGCGACACTTGTCGTTGCCCGAGGGCGAGAATTTCACGGTCGAGTATGTGAAAGACAAACCATGGAGCGCCTACAATTGGTATAGGGGGAATTTCCAAAGTCTGATTCAGGTCAACACGAGCCTGCCGATCTTCATCGAGCGCGCCATCGACCTGGCGTGTCACGAAGGCTACCCCGGCCACCACGTCTATAATGTGCTGCTCGAACAACACCTCGTGCGCGCACGCGGTTGGTTGGAGTTCACCGTTTATCCATTGTTCAGCCCGCAATCGTTGATCGCCGAAGGCACGGGCAACTTCGGCATCGTCGTCGCGTTTCCCGGCGAAGAGCGGATCGCTTACGCGCGCGACGTGCTCTTTCCGCTGGCCGGACTCGATCCGGCGCGTGCGGCGGAATATGCGCGCGTGCTCAGTCTGACCAAGCAATTGAATTTCGCCGGCAACGAAGCCGCGCGGCGCTACTTGGATGGCGAGCTCACCGCGGAAGCCGCGGCGGATTGGTTGAATCGCTATGCCTTGATGGAACCGGCGCGGGCGAAACAGCGCATCGGTTTCATCGAAAAATACCGCAGCTACGTGATCAACTACAACCTCGGCGAGCGGATGGTGGAGCACTACATCGAATCGCGCGTCGCCGGTGACACAGCGCGGCGCTGGGCACTCTTCGGTGAGTTGATCTCGACGCCGCGCCTGCCGTCGGACCTGAAGTGAGATCGGCGCGTAGCCGCCGAAATTCAAAAGAGACTGGCGGTGCGTGGTGTCGCCGCTAGGTTCGCGCTCATGGCCAAACCGAAGATCAAGTGCGGGGTCGCTGGCGTGGGTTCGCTGGGGCAACATCACGCGCGCATTTACGCGAGCCTGCCCAACGTCGAGTTGGTCGGCATCTACGAGACGAGCGACGTGCGCGCGGCGGAAATTTGCGCCAAACATAATTGCCGTCGCTTTGCCACCATCGCCGAACTCGGCGAGGCTTGCGATGCCGTCAGCGTCGTGGTGCCGACGGACCGCCATGCGGAGGTGGCGTTGCCGTTGCTGGAGCAGGGGTGCCATTTGCTGATTGAGAAACCGATTTGCGCCAGCCTCGCCGAGGCGGAGCAAGTGCTCGCCGCGGCGCAACGCGCCAACTGTCTCGTGCAGGTCGGCCACGTGGAGCATTTTAATCCGGTGATGAGCTTTCTCGAAAAGCACGCCAATCACCCGCAATACATCACGGCGGAGCGCCTAGCGCCCTACCAGACCCGCGGGACGGAGGTCGGCGTGGTGTTGGACCTGATGATTCACGACATCGGCATCGTGCTCGCGTTGGTGAAATCGCCGATCCGCAAAATCGACAGCGTGGGGATCAGCGTGTTGTCCAAAACCGAGGACATCGCGAACGCGCGCATCGAATTTGCCAATGATTGCGTGGCAAATTTGAGCGCGTCGCGCATGAGTCTGAAAAAGAACCGCGAAATTCGCATCTTTCAGGACAACGCCTACCTCTCGCTCGATTTCATGAATCAGAAAGGTCACCTTGTGAAGAAGAGCGATCTGATCACTTACGGTCTGAAACTGAAAGTCGGTCTGGCAAAGGCGGGTGACTCGTCGTCGATTCCGGTGAACGAAATACCCATCGAAAAAGGCGAGCCGCTCGCGATCGAGTTGGCGCATTTCATTGAGAGCGTCAGCGCGGCGCAGCAACCCAAGGTGGGCGGTGCGCTCGGCAAGTCGGCGCTGGAAGTGGCTATCGCGATCACGGATCAAATCCGCGCGAAGACCAACTAATGTTGGCGTGGACGACGTGCGAATATGAGTAACGCGATGCTGCCTTTTGCGCTGCCGGCTCCGCCGGATGGAGGCGTGGATTTGCTGCTGATTGCCGGGGAACACTCGGGCGATGAGCACGCGGCGCGGGTGGTGCGCGAACTCAAGCTCAAGCAACCCAATCTGCGCGTGTGCGCGCTCGGCGGACCGGAGATCGCGGCGGCGGGCGGGCAGGTATTGCACGATTTGACCGCGACGTCGGTGGTGGGCTTCGTCGAAGTGCTGAAGCACTACTCGTTCTTCAAGGCGTTGTTCGATGCCACGCTGAAGTGGATTGAACAGTATCGTCCGCGTGCGGTGTGTTTTGTCGATTATCCGGGATTCAATTTGCGGCTCGCCGCGCAGATGCGCGCGCGCGGTTTGAGCGGGAAAGGTGGCGGAGCGATCCGCACGCTGTTCTACATTTCGCCGCAAATTTGGGCCTGGAAGGCGCAGCGGCGCTTCACGATGGCGCGCGATCTCGATGCGGTGGCGACGATTTTTCCGTTTGAGCCCGCGTGCTATGCCGATACGGGTTTACCGGCGGAGTTTGTGGGGCATCCGTTTTTGGCGGACGACTACGTTTCACCCGTGCGCTACGAGGCGGCGGGGCCGATTCTGCTGTTGCCCGGGAGCCGCATCCAGGCCGTGACGCGGATCTTGCCACTGCTTCTGGGCGGTTTTTCAGACTATCGCAAAACGCATTCCGAGGCGCGCGCGGTCGTGCTATTCCCGAGTGATGAGGTCGCGGCGGTAGTGCGCGATGAACTGGCGCGGTGGCCGGACTTGGGTTCGGCCGTGTCGGTGCAGCCGGTGGCGGAAAGTGGTGCGCACGGTGCACCGTTGGCGGCGTCGGCGGTGTTGACTTCGAGCGGCACGATGTCGCTGCATTGCGCCTTGGCGGAGATTCCGGGGGCAATTGCATATCGCACGAATCCGCTGACGTATCTGTTGGCGCGGTGGTGGGTGAAGATCGATTACATCGGCATTGCGAATTTGTTGCTGATGGAGCCGATGTATCCGGAGTTTATCCAAGGGGCGGCGACCCGCTCGGCGCTGGGCCGGCAATTGCGCGAATGCACCGATGAGCCGGCGAGATTGGTCGCGGTGCAGCAGCAAGCGAGGCGCTTGCGTCGACTTTTAACGGCGCCAACCCGTGGTTCGGCGGCGGATTGGATTTTGGCGCGACTCGACGGCACCGAACCAAGCTAGCGAACGGAGGCAGATTGGCGGTAGTGCGAGGTCGGGGACGACTCCCGTGCGGCACTAGTATTACGGAGGCAAAGCGTTGAGCGGGAACGGGAAAACGCGAAATTGGCCAAGAACCATTTGAGTCAGCGGGGTTGGTGCCGATGAGAGGCGTAACTTCAGATGGCTTTTCTACGAAAAATGCCCCGCTCGACCAAGAGCCGGTGGTTGGCGGCGTTATTCTTCGCCACCAGTGCCGGGCTTACGCTGGTTGCTTGGCGCGTAGCATCGAACGAGGTTTTCCGCGCGGAGCAAGTGGGCTTCGAACGCTCAGGTGAGCGCGTGGTGGCGCTGTTGCAGAGTCGCTTTGAGAGCGCCGCGCAAGCCGTGCATAGCGCGCGCGCCTTGCTCGCCGCGAGCGACTATGTCGATGCCACGGAATGGCGAAATTACACGCAGACGTTACAACCGTATTTTCGTTCGGGAATGGTTGGACTGGGCTATGTCGAACGCGTGGCGACGGCAGATTTGGCGCAATTTTTGGAAAGGATCCGGGGTGACGGCACCGGGCAATTTTCGGTGGAGAGCGCGGGAGTGGGGCAAAAACTTTATGTAGTTACACGGATTGAGCCGCGGGAGGCGAATTGGGGTGTGTTGGGCATGAATCTCTTTGCCGACAGTAAGCGCCGTGTGGCTGCCGAGGAAGCGATGCGCACCGGTCAACTCGCGCTGAGTCAGCGACTGCGCATCATGGATGGGCAGAGTGAATCCAGTGGATTCTGGATGCTGTTGCCGGTCTATCGTCCCGGCCTGCCAGTGACCACGGAACTAGAGCGAGAATTCGCGTTGCATGGTTGGGTCTATGCGGGGCTGCGTTTGGATGAAATTGTCAGCGGCATGGCGGAGGCAATGGGCAAAAATATTGCGATGGCGATTTACGATGGTGATCCGGGTGATTCGTCTACGCTGTTTTACTCATCGAGCGGATACGGGACGAATGAGGTGCTTTCACTCACCTTGCCGTTGGGATTGTATGGGAGACACTGGCACGTGCAATTCCGGTCGGAGGCGCGCTTAGAGGCGTTTGCGAATTTTGCGTTGCCCAAAATCGTCTTGTTCGGCGGGTTGCTGCTGTCGGCTCTTGGGGCGTATCTGACGCATGTGCTGGTCAGTGCGCGGGCGCGGGCGATGGCCTTGGCGGATCGGATGACGTTGGATATTGCGCAACGCGAAGCGCAGTTTCGGTTTATTCTCAATGCGTTGCCGATGGGCGTGAGCTGGCTGCGTTTTAGCGAGAATCGGGTCGAGACCTGGGTCAACGATGCGGTGGTGGAGCTAACGGGCCTGACGCGGGAAGAGGCCCTTGATCCGTCGGCCTATCGATCAATTACGGATGACGCGGATTGGGCGCGCCAAGAAGATGGCTACGCCAAATTGCATCGTGGTGAGACCGATTCATTTACCATTGAAAAAACCTACCACCGCCGCGATGGCACCGCTCGCGCCTGTTTGTTGCATGTGCGTGTTTATCGCGATGAGCGCGGGCAGATTTTGCAGGAGGTGTCGGTGGTAATGGACGTCAGCGAGCGGCACAAAATGGAGCAGAAACTCAAGGAGCAGGAGAAGCTCTTCCGCTTTATTTTTGAGTCAGTGCCAGTGGGGCTTTCTTGGGCGATTCCAGGGAAGTCCAGCAGTCGCATCGTCAATGCGGAGCACACGCGCTTGACGGGTGTGACGGTGGAGCGTTCGGCGGACGACGCGGCGTTTGAGGAAAGCTCGCATCCTGAAGACAACGCTCGCCAGCAGGTGCTCGTGCAGCAAATGAAACTGGGGTTGATCGATCGTTTCACTTTGGAAAAGCGCTATCGACGACCGGACGGTTCGGTGATCTGGGTCCATTTGTCCCGGCGTCTCTATCGCGATGAGGAGGGCAAGCCGGTGCAGGAATTGAATGCGCTGATGGACATCACGGCGCTCAAACAGGCGCAGGAGGAATTGGCGGCGGCAAAAGAAGACGCCGATCAGTTCAACGCCCAATTGGAGGATGCGATCACCCACGCGCAGCAATCCGCTTTGGAAGCCAATCTCGCGAGTCAGGCCAAGAGTCAGTTCCTCGCGATGATGAGCCATGAAATCCGCACGCCGATGAATGGCGTCATCGGCATGACCAGTCTGTTGCTGGATTCGCCTTTGACGCGCGATCAGCGTGAGTTTGCCGAAACCATCCGGTCGAGCGGCGACGCGCTGCTCACGATCATCAACGACATTCTC
>JAUXXD010000211.1 GCA_030681265.1 Candidatus Didemnitutus sp.
TTCGCTGACGAAGGAACGCGAGATGCCGTTGGCGTGCGCGTCGGACGAGTTGGTGCTCATGACGCAGTGGGCGCGAACGCGGCTTGGCCGGCGGCGAAGGCGGCGCGGTTGAGTGGGAGCACAGCGGCTTTGTCTTTCAGCACGTGAGCGAGCGTATCCATCAACGCGTTGCCGGGGAGAATGCGCGTGGCGGCTTGCAAGGTGCCGAGCGCGACGACGTTTTTGACCATCGGCTTGCCGAGATCCGCGGCGATGCGCGTCAACGGCACAGCCAAGATGGTGCGTCCCTCGGGTAGATAAGTGGGCGGCGTGGTAATCAGGGTGTTGTCGTAGATAATCGTGCCGCCGAGCGTGACGGTTCGGGCGAACTTGGCGAGACTGGGCGCGTTGAAGGCGACGAGCACGTCGGGCTCGGGCGCGGCCGGGTTGAGGACTTCGTCGGCGGCGATATGCACATCGGCGTAGGAGGTGCCGCCGCGACTTTCCGGTCCGTAGGCGGGAATGTGGGTGGCGTCGTAACCGAGTTCGATCGCGGCCCGCACGAGGAGCAACGCGGCGGTTTGCGCGCCGTCGCCGCCGGAGCCGGCGAATTTGAAACTGAGATCGCGTTTGCCGAGGTGCGCGGGCCATGCGGCGCGTTCGCGATTTTCACGCGCGGGTTCGGCACCGCTGAGACCGAGCACGGCCTCGGGTTCGAACGACGGACGCGGCCCGGTGAACCACGGTTCGGTGACGACGTCTTTCTTCACGCCTAGTGGGAATATCGGCTCCATGTTTTCCTTCACCCATTGCTCCGCCTCGACCGGCGTGAGTTTGAGGTGGGTGGGGCACTCGGAGAGGACTTCGATAAACGAATAGCCGCGGCGTTCTTCCTGGAGCGTGAGGGCTTTCTTGATCGCTTTGCGGGCTTTGACGCGATTCTTGGCGTCGTAGAGCGCGACGCGTTCGACGTAGATCGGACCGTCGAGTTGCGCAATGAGTTCGGCCATTTTCAATGGCTGGCCCATGGCGCGGGTGCGACCGTCGGGACTGGTGGCGGTGCGTTGGCCGACGAGCGAAGTTGGCGCAAGTTGTCCGCCGGTCATGCCGTAAATGGCATTGTTGATGAAGATGACGGTGAGCGGCAGACCCATTTGCGCGACCGAAATGGTTTCGGCGAGGCCGATGGACGCGAGGTCGCCGTCGCCTTGGTAGCAGATGACGAGTGAGTCGGGATTGGCGAGTTTGTGACCGAGGCCAACGACCGGCGCGCGACCGTGGGCGGCTTGGGAGTTGCCCACATCGAAATAGTAATATGCAAAAACCGAGCAGCCCACGGGACTGATGAAGATCGCGCGATCCTGCGCGCCGAGGCTTTCGATGATTTCGGCGATGTCGCGATGCACCACGCCGTGACCGCAACCGGGACAATAGTGGGTGCTCTGGCCCTTGAGGCCGACGCCGCCGGCGTGCCGGTCGAAATTGTCGTAGAATACGCCACTCATGTTGTCACCTCCCGGCCCGCGAGGAGCCGCTTAAAGATTTCGTCTTGCGATGGTAAAATGCCGCCGTGTCGCCGCACTGATTCGATCGGCGGTGGGGCATAGCCCGCGAGACTGAGCGCGAGGCGCAACTCGGTCTCCAGTTGGCCGGGGCCAGCTTCGACCACGACGATGCGTTCGATTTGCGGAAGGAGTTCGGCGAGCGCTTTAATGGGAAACGGCCAGAGCGTGACCGGACGGAAGAGACCGACGCGGAGGCCAGCCTCGCGCGCGGCGGCGATGGCGCCCTTGGCCATGCGCGCGGGCGTGTTGCACGCGATGATGAGGGTGTCGGCATCGTCGCAACGGTAGAGATCGGCGCGCTGCTCGGCGTCGGCGATGGCGGCGTATTTGCGGTTGAGGTGCTCGTTGTGTTTTTCGAGATCAACCTCGGCGAGTTGAATGGAGGAAATGACGTTGTGCCGGTGACCGCGGTCGCCGCACACCGCCCACGCAGGAATGCCGCGCTTGACCATGTAACGCGGGAGTTTGACGACGCCCGTCATTTGCCCGAGGTAACCGTCGCCGAGAAGCACGACCGGAATGCGGTAGCGGAAACTCAGGTCGAAGGCCGCCATCGCGAGATCGAGCATTTCCTGCGGTGTGCCGGGGGCGAGGACGATGGCGTGCGAGTTGCCGTGACCGAGACCGCGGCAGGACATGCTGATATCAGCTTGTTCCGGCCCGAGATTGCCGAGGCCGGGGCCGCCGCGCATCACGTTGACGAAGACGCCCGGTAATTCCGCGCCGACCATGTAGCTGAGGCCTTCGAGCATGAGGCTGAAGCCGGGGCCGCTGGTGAAGGTGATGCATGGCACGCCGCTGCCGCCCGCGCCATACATCATGTTGACGGCGGCGGTTTCGCTGACGGCTTGCACGAACGCGCCGTTGAGCTTCGGCAGAATTTTTGCCATAAGTTCCGAGCCTTCGGTGCTCGGGGTAATCGGGTAACCGAAAACGTGGCGACAGCCGCCGAGCAACGCGCCGATGGCGGACGCGTAATTGCCTTTTAATACCATCGGCTCGCAAGCGGGGAGTTCGATCCGTTCGTCCGGTTGATCGGGTGCGGGTTCAGCTTTGATCTGGCGCGGGCCAAAAAGTTTTGCGGGGTCCGCGAGTTCGAAGTCGTGGTGGCACGAACAATCGGTGCCGCACTTTTCGGTTTCCGGACGCAGACCGAAGGGTTCGGGGCAGGCTTGCATGCAGAGCGTGCAGCCGTTGCAGGCGTCGAGGTTGAGTTCGACCGGGGTGAGTCCCGTGATGGGATTGATCTCGTTGCCCGGCGTGATGCAGTGCTTCGGACAGGCGTCGATACAGCGCAGGCAGCCTTTGCAGTATTCCGGCTGGAGAAACGGTTTCGGTCGAGTGAGGGAGGGCATGACGAGTGCGCGCCGACGTCGAAGTGGAGCCGAGACAGCGCGTGGAGGTTTGTGTCATAGTAATCCGATTTGGCGCACGCCACTGTGCATGAGTTGCGCGAGGTTGTGCAGGTGTTGGGTTGTGCTGCTACGCCGAAAGAATGAGCGCTTTGGCAAGCGTAAAATGCGGTTCCGGAACTGCGCAAAGCACTCAATAGCGTCGCGTTTGTGCCGAATTAAGGACGAAGTAGTTAATTAACGTTCAACCCAGTTCACCCCGATGAAAATTACCCAAACGCGCTGGTCGCAAGCCGGCGGCTGGTCTCCTGCATTGTCCGAGGTTGCTTCGCCAGAGGCCGACCTTGTGTTCCTGTTTGGTGCCTCCGTCATTTGGACGAAACCGGAATTGCTCGAGGAGTTGCACGCGGTCTTACCGGGCGCAAAATTTCTCGGCTGTTCCACGTCGGGCGAAATTCACGGCACCGAGGTGACGGATGACACGCTGGTGGTAACGGTGGTGAAGTTTGCGCACACGCAGTTGCGCGGTGCAGCCGTGCGCATCGAAGGGGCGCAAGAGAGTCGGCTGGCGGCGAAGAATTTGATGGCGGAACTGCCGCGCAGCGTGCCGTCGGCAGATGGCAACGGCGAGGATCCGTTGGTGCACGTGTTCGTGTTGTCCGATGGCTTGAACGTCAACGGCAGCGAGTTGGTGCACGGCCTGACGGCAGGTTTGCCGCAAGGCGTTTCCGTGACCGGGGGTCTCGCCGGTGATGGCGCGCGCTTTGTGCAGACGCATGTCGTGTGGGAGGGCAAAGTGGCGCAGAAGCTCGTGGCGGCGATTGGCTTTTACGGGCGTCGCTTGCAGGTGGGTTGCGGCTCGTTGGGCGGTTGGGATTCGTTCGGTCCGGAACGCGTCATCACGCGCTCGCAGGGCAATGTGCTCTACGAATTCGACGGCCAATCAGCGCTCGCGCTCTACAAGAAATATCTGGGTGAGCACGCCGCAGGGCTGCCGGCGACGGGCCTGTTGTTTCCGCTGAGTTTGAGGACGAAGTCGGACGAAATGCCCGTGGTGCGGACGATTCTTGGCATCGATGAGCAGGCCGGCAGCATGATCTTTGCCGGTGACGTGCCGGAGGGTTCTTACGCGCGCTTGATGAAGGCAAATTTTGACCGCCTGATTGATGGAGCGTCGGGTGCGGCCACCACCGGCTATCAAGCGATCGGCAGCAACTCGCCGGAATTGGCGCTGTTGATCAGTTGCGTCGGTCGCAAACTGGTCTTGAAGCAACGCATCGAGGAAGAAGTCGAGGGTGTGCGCGAGGTGCTCGGGGCTGGCGCGGCGCTGACGGGCTTCTACTCCTACGGGGAAATCTCACCTTTCACGCCGGGCGCGAAGTGCGAGTTGCACAATCAAACGATGACGATTACGACTTTGCGCGAAATCTAATTCGTGGAGCCCACGCACAATCTCCTGCGGCGCCAACTCAAGCGCCACTTCGGGCAGACGGAAATCCCCGCCGGTAACCTGGCGGATTTTTTCGCGGCTGTGGAGGCCGCGTATCGCGCCAACGACGACGACCGGGCGATGTTGGAGCGGTCGTTGGAGTTAAGTTCGCAGGAGTTGTTGCAAGCCAACGCCGAGATGTCGGCGGTGTTCGAGGCCATCCCGGATTTGCTGTTTCACGTCGATACGAACGGCCTGATCTTATCCGCCAAAGTCGGAGCGAATGAGCAGATCCAGTGGAAGCCCGGTGCGTTGGTCGGACGGCGGTTTACGGAGGATCCGTTTCCAGAGATATCGGTTGAGCTGGAACATGCGTTTGCCCAGATGAAGGAGGAGGAACGGGTGCTCGAATTGGAGTTTTCCGTCCGGCGAAACGGCGAATTGGAACATCACGAAGCGCGTTTGGTGCCGCTGCGCGAAGGCGGCGCGATTGTCATTTTGCGCAATATCACGGAGCGCCGCGGGGCCGAAGAAGCGCTGCGGGAAAGTGAAGAACGGTTTCGGCTCGTTGCCCTGGCGACTCGCGATGCAATTTACGATTGGGATGCGGTGAAGGGCACGACGTGGCGCAACGACACCTATCATGCGCGTTATCCCGGTGAAGCGACCTTTACGGGAGGGAAGGAAAAGTGGTGGTCGGCCAACATCCACGCGGATGATCGCACGCGGGTTGTGACGAGTCTCCATGCCGCGTTTGCCAAATAGGAGCCGCTTTGGTCCGCCGAGTATCGTTTTCTCACGGCGGAGGGATTCTATGCCGAAGTCATCGATTACGGCTATGTGCATTACGATAGCGTTGGCAAACCAGCCCGCATGATTGGAGCGCTGGCCGACATCACCGAACGCAAGCGTTTGCAGGAACAAGTGCTGCAATCGCAGAAGATGGATGCCGTCGGCCAGTTGGCCGGTGGCGTGGCGCACGATTTCAATAACTTGCTGACGGTGATTCTCGGCAATTTGTCGTTGCTCCGACTCGGGGTGGCGCATCCGACCGAAGCGACCAACGCGATCACGGAAAGCTACCGCGCCGCCCAACGCGCGGCGGACCTCACGCGGCAGTTGCTCACCTTCAGTCGCCGCGAGCCGGTGGCGTTGCGCCCGGTGGATTTGAACGCCGTGGTCGCCGACATGGCGCGGATGTGTCACCGCTTGGTCGGCGAAACGATCACGATCACCACCACCAGTTACCCGGGCAAATTACCGGTGCATGCGGATCCCGGCATGATTGAGCAATTGCTGATGAATTTGGTGATCAATTCGCGTGATGCGATGCCGCAGGGCGGACGGTTGCTCATCGCGACGGGCGAACGGCTGTTTTTCAACCGCGACGTCGGCGGGCACCCGCTGCGCCGGGCGGGGCGGTTTGTGCGGCTAGCAGTGACCGACAACGGCAGCGGTATCCCGCCCGAAGTGATAGCGCATATTTTTGAGCCGTTTTTCACGACCAAGGAAGCCGGCAAAGGCACCGGCCTCGGGCTCGCCATGGTGTTCGGCATCGTGCAGCAACACAAAGGCTGGATCGAGGTGGAGAGCACCGTCGGCGCAGGCACGACATTCTTTGTTTATCTCCCGTGGTTACAACTCACCACGGCGGAGCCAAAAGATGGCGTCGCGCAACGCGACCCCGCGTCGCTCGCCGGCAAGGAGCGCATCCTCATCGCCGAGGATGAGGCGCAGGTGCGGCTGTGGATGAAAACCGCACTGATCCGTTACGGCTATCAAGTGCACCTGGCTGAATCCGGCGCGCAGGCACTGGCCTTTGTGCGCGAGCAACAACCCGAACTCGACCTGCTCATCTCCGATATCGTGATGCCCGGCGGTGTGAGCGGACGAGAGCTTTGTTTGGAACTGCGCCAAACACGGCCGCAGTTGAAGGTGATTTTGTGCAGCGGTTACGACCGGGAGTCCGCCACCAACGGCAGTCCGATGCCGCCCAACGTTATCTTCCTCCAAAAACCGTTCGGCATGGAAAAATTTCTCCGTGCGGTGCGCGACAAACTCGACGAGCCGGCTCGGACCTGACACGCGGGCCGCGATTTCGCGTGAATGCGACCGGTGATTCTGAATACTCCCCCGCATGGCTTGGTTCTGGCTCATCCTCGCGGGCGCACTCGAAATCGGGTGGGCCATTGGGTTGAAATACACGCAAGGTTTCACGCGTCTGGGGCCGAGTCTGATCACGGTCGTGCTGATGCTGGCGAGTTTCGGTTGTCTCGCGCAGGCGGTGAAAGCCCTGCCGCTCGGCACCAGTTACGCGGTGTGGACCGGCATCGGCGCCGTCGGCACCGCGATCGCGGGCATCGTGCTGTTCAAGGAGCCGGCCACCGCGGCCCGTTTCGCCTGCATGATTTTGATCGTGGGTGGAATTTTCGGGCTGAAACTGACCCACGGTTGAACCTCGCCGCACTTTTGCGGTGGTCAGTTGGGTGGCGAAGTCGAGAATCAGCGCATGACTTTGCAGTTGGTTGATCCGCTCGTCTTGCAACACCGGCTCTTCGCGGAATTGTCGCGCATGTTCGGCGCGGAGGTGCCGCTCTACGACAAATCGCTGCTCGTGAATCGCGTGTGCAACGAGACGGCGGGCGCGCTGCTCACGGAGTTATTTCGCGGTTTTTCGGTGAGCGCGGAGTTGCTCGCGCAGACCGGCGGCGAACGCCACGGCGCGATCCGCATCGGGCGCGCCGATGAATATCGCTGGGTCGCGCGCTACTTCGCGGCGTTCGGGATGGAGCCGCACAATTTCTACGACATGACGCAGGTTGGCGCGAAGAGTCAGCCGATCATCGCTACCGCCTTCCGTTCGCGGCAGCAGCCGGACCACCGCATCTTTTGCTCGTTGTTAATGACGGATTTTTTCGCGCCGCCGATGCGCGCGCGCCTCGAGGCACTCCTCGCGCAACGCGACATTTTCTCCGCGGCAGTGCGGGCGTTGATCGAGAAAAATGAACAACAGGGCGGGCTCGAAGCAAGTGACGCCGCGCAACTCATCCACGAAGGCGTGACGCGGATTTTTCGCTGGACGGGCCGGGCGCGCGACCACGCTTTTTATCACGAGTTGTGCGCAGCGGGATTCAAGATCGCCGCCGATATCGCGTGTTTTGATTCGCACCACCTCAACCATCTCACACCGAACACGCTCGGGATGGATTTATTCACCGCCGCGATGAAGTTCTGTCTCGGCGAAATGGATGAGGCGACCTTTCGCACGCGGGCGGTGATTGTGCTGGGCCGTTGGCGCGACCGGGCGGATCGCGATTTTCTGCTCCTCAATTTCAAGCACCTGACGGCGACAAAAATCGCCACGTGGCAGCGCGGCGAAGTGTCCGCATCGCGCCTCGGTGACTTGGTGGACGGGCTGGCGAGGCGATTGCAACAACCGGATCTCGTGCTCAGCGCGCTCAAACATGCGGGTTTCAAGGACACGACCGAAGGCCCGCCCGACGGAACGCCGGTGTTGCTGCGGCAGGACGCATACCGGGCATTGACGGAGCCGGTGGAGTTTCGCGAGGCCGACGGCACGACCGTGCAGGGTAAACACACGGCGCGCTTCGGCGAAATCGAGCAACGCGGTTATGCGATGACGCCGCGCGGGCGTTCTCTCTACGACAGTTGCCTGGCGGCGGCGGAAACGGCGCGCTGTCGTCAACCGGCGTTGGCGAAGCACGATTTTCTCACGCACGAACGCGTCGACGCTGAAGCGTTTGCGGAAATCCCCCAGCAACTGAGTGCGCTACTCGATCAAGGTTTGGTCTATGCGACTTACGCGGCGACGGCAGACGGTCTGGCGGCATCGCGCGAAGGGAAATTGACCACGACGAATCTGCGCGAATTGCGGCAACTTGGTTACGTCGAGGCAGTGGGATTGCGCTACGAGGATTTTTTGCCGGTGAGTGCAGCGGGGATTTTTGCGTCGAACCTGAATCAATACGGCACGCAAGCGACCTCGCTGCCGTGGCCCACCTATACGCAGGAGATGCTCGAAGAAATTCTCGGTCGCCGCATCGTCGATCCGAATGCGACCTATGCGGCCGTCGACGCCGCCTCGCGCTTAGCAACGTTTGGTGAACTCGGCTTGCTCGAACAACTCGATCCCGCCGAGCACGCGCGGCTCACCGCGCGCGTCGAGGCAAACTCTCGCCCGTCCTAGACGAACGCTAATCCGGCGCGACCGTTTAGGCTACCGTTAGGACCGCGTAGCTGCGCTTGCCTTTGCGGAGGAGGAGATATTTGCCGAAGAGCAAATCGGCGCTCGTCACAGCGCGCGTGTGGTCGGCGCGCACGTTGTTCAAGTAGATGCCGCCCGCTTCGAGGGATTTACGCGCGGCGCCTTTCGATTGTTCGAGTCCGGCGTGCACGATGAGGTCGGCAATCGCCGAGCCTGCGCCGTCGAGTTTGGCGCGTTCGATCTCCTTCGTGGGGACTTCGCCGACGACGTCGTTAAAAATCGTTTCGCTCACACCGTCGAGTGAACCGCCGAATAAAATCTCGGACGCTTTTAACGCGGCCGCGAGGGCGTCGGGGCCGTGCACGAGCGTGGTCAATTCGCGGGCGAGCGCCTTCTGCGCGTGGCGTGCACCGGGATTGGTGGCGAGTTCGGTTTCGAGTGCGCTGATTTCGTCGCGGGTGAGGAAGGTGAGCGTCTTGAGCAGTTTGATGACGTCGGTGTCGTCCGCGTTGACGAAGAATTGGTAGAAGCGGTAGGTCGAGGTGCGCTGCGGATCGAGCCAGACGGTGCCGGTGGCGGTCTTGCCGTATTTGGAGCCGTCGGACTTCGTGAGCAGCGGGAAGACGAGACCCCAGACGGTGGCGCCGAGTTTTTTGCGGGTGAGTTCGGTGCCGACGGTGATGTTGCCCCATTGGTCGGTGGCACCGACTTGGAGTTCGCAATTCAGCGCCTGGCGCAAGTGGTAGAAATCATGGCCTTGGAGCAGCATGTAGCTGAACTCGGTGAAACTGATGCCGCTGCTGCGGTCCTCCATGCGCGAGCGGACGGAGTCCTTTGCCACCATCGTGTTGACGGTGATGAATTTTCCGACGTCGCGGAGAAAATCGAGGAAGGAGATTGGTGCGGTCCAGTCGGCATTGTTGACGAGACGGGCTGGATTTTGCGGAGTGTCGAAATCGAGGAATTTCTGCAACTGAGAGCGAATCGACGCGATGTTGTGCGCGACTTGTTCGGGTGTCTGGAGATTGCGCTCATCGGATTTGCCGGAGGGATCGCCGACCATGCCGGTGGCGCCGCCGGCGAGCACGATGGGGTGGTGGCCGGCGAGTTGAAAGCGGCGGAGCGCGAAGAGCGGCACGAGATTTCCGACGTGGAGCGAATCGGCGGTGGGATCGAAGCCGCAATACAGCGCGAGCGGGCCAGCGGCGAGGCGTTGGGCGAGGGCGTCGCGATCAGTGCTGTCGGCGTAGAGGCCACGCCAGTCGAGTTCGGCCAAAATATCAGTCATGGGAGAGGGCGCAGTAAACGGCTGGAGCGGGGTGGGGTGCAAGCGCGCAGTGCAGCGGAACTACTGAGTTTTGCATCACGTCTAGAAAGTCCGCTCATAGTGCAGAAATGAAGGTTGCGGCACTGAAGGGCACAGCTCTATCGTAAAAGTTCGTTCGCAGGCACTTTTGCCTCCGGAAAAATCAACCCGCAACTACTTCTTACCATGGCTCTCGCAGTTGGCACCAATGCCCCCGATTTCACCCTCAAGACCAAGACCGCCGACGGTCTCAAAGACATCAAGTTGAGCGATCACTTCGGCAAGCAACCTGTCGTGTTGTTGTTCTTCCCGCTCGCCTACACCGGCGTGTGCACGCAGGAAATGTGTGACGTGACCGGCGGCCTGACCGCCTACTCCGATCTCGGCGCGGCCGTCTACGCCATCAGCGTTGACAGCCCGTTCACGCACGAAGCTTGGGCCAAGGCCAACAGCATCAAGGTCACGCTGCTCTCCGATCTGAACAAGACGGTGATCAAAGCCTACGATGTGGTGTTCCCCAATCTTGCAGGCGTCGGCGACACGGCAGCACGCGCGGCCTTCGTCATCGGTCAGGACGGTGTGATCAAATACTCCGAGCAAACTCCGACGCCGAAGGACTTGCCGAGCTTCGACAAAGTCAAAGCAGCGCTCGCTGGCTAATTTACTGCGCGGAGAGTGCCACGACGCTCTCCGCCCACCGCACCTCGCGTTTCCCAATCTTTTCTCATCATGTCCCTCCCGAATCCTTTCAACACCCTGCAGAGTTTTGCCGACGGCAAACAGTTCTACTCGCTGCCCGCATTGGCGCAGGCGGGTTTCAATATCACGCGATTGCCCGTGAGCATCCGTCTCGTGCTTGAGGCCGTGCTGCGCAATTGCGACGGCAAGCGCGTGCTTGAGTCGAACATCAAGGAGTTGGCGGCGTGGCAACCGAACGAAGCGCGCACGGCGGAAATTCCGTTCGTGGTCGCGCGGATCGTGTTGCAGGACTTCACGGGCGTGCCGCTGTTGGTTGATTTGGCGGCGATGCGTTCGGCGGCGGCGAAGATGGGCAAAAATCCGAAGATCATCGAGCCGCTCGTGCCGGTTGATCTCGTGGTCGACCATTCGGTGCAGGTCGATTTCGCGGGTTCGCCCGAAGCGATGGAGAAAAATCTGGAGTTGGAATTCACCCGCAATCGCGAGCGTTACCAATTCCTGAAGTGGGGCATGCAGGCCTTTGATACGTTCAAGGTCGTGCCGCCGGGCATCGGTATCGTGCACCAAGTCAATTTGGAGTTTCTTGCCAAGGGTGTGGTCAAGGCGGGCAATGTTTACTATCCCGACACGCTCGTCGGCACCGACTCGCACACGACGATGATCAACGGTCTGGGCATCGTGGGCTGGGGCGTCGGCGGCATCGAGGCGGAAGCGGGCATGCTTGGTCAGCCGGTTTATTTCCTCACGCCGGATGTGGTCGGCGTGCATTTGACGGGCGCGTTGAGCGAAGGCGTCACCGCGACGGACTTGGCGCTCACGGTCACGGAGTTGCTACGCAAAACCAAAGTCGTCGGCAAATTCGTGGAATTTTTCGGCCCCGGCGCGAAGGCGTTGCCGGTGGTGGATCGCGCGACGATTGCCAACATGGCGCCGGAATACGGCGCGACGATGGGCTTCTTCCCGATCGACGGCGAATGCTCGAACTATCTCCGCGCCACGGGACGCGCCGATGCCGACGTCGCCACTTACGAAGCTTACTACAAGGCGCAGGAGCTGTGGGGAATTCCGCAAAAGGGCGACATCGACTACTCGCAAGTCGTCGAAATCGATTTGTCCGCAGTGGTGCCGAGCGTCGCTGGTCCGAAGCGTCCGCAGGACCGCATCGTGCTCCCGCAATTGAAGGAAAGCTTCATCAAGACATTCTCGAAACCCGTCGCCGAAGCCGGCTTTGGCAAGAAGGCGGAAGACTACGCGACGATCAGCGCGCAAGTTGACGGCCACAAGGTCGGCCACGGCTCCGTGCTCATTGCTGCGATCACCAGCTGCACCAACACGTCGAATCCGAGCGTGATGCTCGCCGCCGG
>JAUXXD010000212.1 GCA_030681265.1 Candidatus Didemnitutus sp.
GCACCGGCTCGACAGCCGAGACGAAGTTCGGACCGAAGCAGGCGGCGACGAGAGCAAGGGAAAGCAGACGGGATTTCATGGGGTGAATAGCGCCGAGCGTAGGCCGCGGGTCGGCGCGCGCCAATCGCGATGCGACGACGAAGCTGCGAATAGCGGGAAAAAACTTAGACTGTCCCTGTCGCCGTGATCTCGGCAGCACGGCGGAGCAGATGGGGGCGCGATCCGGGCTAGAGGAACACAGGAGTTCGAGTTGGCGGACCGTTTGCATTTGGGTCTAACGCCGGGTGCGCCCCGCCCCTCCGCAGTGTATTAGCGCGTGAGCCGATCGCGCAATTTTTTCACGTCAGCGCTTACCGCTCCGCAATCGCTGCCACAGCCTGGATTTTTGCGTTTCTTTAGCGCGGCGCGCAGCAAATACAGCGCCGCCAAGACCACGAGGCCGAGCGCGATGCCGGTTTGTAATTCCGCCGACATCCTAAAACCCCAGGGCGCGGCCGCCTTGATAAACGAGGAACGAGAGCACCCACGCCGTGCCGGTCATGTAGACGATTTGAAACAACGGCCAGCGCCACGAATTTGTTTCGCGCTTCACCACGGCGACGGTGGCCATGCATTGCATGGCGAAAACATAGAAGATCATCAGCGTGAAGCAAACCAGCGGAGTAAACACCGGCGCGCCATCCGGCCACGTCGCACCCTTGAGCGCATCGCGGAGTGGCGCGGTGTCTTCGTCGGAACCTGCGACACCGAACACGACGCCCATGGAGCTGACAAAAACTTCGCGCGCCGCAAACGACGTGATGAGTCCGATGCCGATGCGCCAATCGAAACCCAGCGGCTTGATCACCGGTTCGATCACATGGCCCGCCTGTCCCGCAAAACTGTGTGCCGTCTGTTCCGTTGGCGTCGCGAACGGGTCGGGATGCTTCGGGTAAGTGGAGAGAAACCACAGCACGATACTGATGCCGAGAATGATGGTGCCCGCGCGTTTGATGAAAACGCTGCCGCGCTCGACCATCTGCAACGCCACGTCGCGCACCCGCGGCAGCCGATACGGCGGCAATTCCATGATCATCAGCGGCGGTTCGCCCTTGAGCAACGTGCGCTTGAAGAGCCACGCGAAACCAAACGCACCGATCGTGCCGAGCGCATACATGAGCAGCATGATGCCGACCTTCGTCGTCACCGGCACCGCTTCGTTGGGCAACAACGCCGCGATCAACAGCAAGTAAACCGGCAAACGCGCCGAGCAACTCATCAGCGGCGCGACCAGAATCGTGACGAGACGGTCTTTCGGATCCTCGATCGTGCGCGTGGCCATGATGCCGGGAATCGCACACGCGTAGGAGCCGAGGAGCGGAATAAACGATTTCCCGTTCAGGCCGACTTTGCTCATCAACCGGTCCATGATGAACGCGGCGCGCGCCATGTAGCCCGTGTTTTCCAGGAGGCCGATGAAGAAAAATAAAATCAGAATCTGCGGCAGAAAAATGACGATGCCCCCCACCCCGCCGATTGCTCCGTCCGCGATCAGGTTGCGCAAATCGCCGACGGGCATCGCGCCCTTCACCGCATCGGCAAGCGCGGCCGTGGCGCCGTCGATGAGATTCATCGGGTATTCCGCGAGCGTGAAGATCGAGAGGAACATCACCGTCATCACCGCCGCAAAGGTCAGCCAGCCCCACACCGGATGCACGACGACGGCGTCGACCTTGTCCGAGACCGACGGTCCGACCGTGCCGGTTTGCCGGACGACTTTGGCGCAAATTGCCGCGATCGCTTCATAGCGGCTGCCGACGAGCGTGCCGGCCCAATCGGTGCCGTCGTTTTCCCAGCGCATTTTCCACGCGCGCAACAACTCCGCAGTCGGGGCACTGAGCGGCGTCGAACCCGCGACGCGCACCGTATCGAAATCGGTTAACAAGAGCAGCGCTTCCGCGCGCGCGACGAGGGGTGAACGAGCGTCGTGTTGCGCGAGCGACGCCTGCAACTCAGCCACGGCGGGCGCAATGGCGGCGGGCACATCCCACGAATGGCGCGCGAGCGGCGACTCGGTGCGACTCATCGCGAGTTTTAATTCGAGCACCCCTCTGCCGTTCACCGCTTCGCACGCGATCACCGGCACGCCGAGCGCTTTTTCCAACTGCGCCACGCTGACGGTGATGCCGGCCCGGGCGGCGAGATCCATCATATTGAGCACGACGATCACTGGGCGACCGAGGTCCAAAATTTGGTGCAGCAAGTAAAGGTTTCGCTCGAGATTGCTGGCATCGACGATGCAGAGAATGCGATCGGGTTGCGGCGTGTCGGTGCGGCGGCCGAGCAACACATCGCGCGTCACGGCTTCGTCGGGTGAACGCGCGGCGAGCGAATACGCGCCCGGCAAATCGATGATTTTGATCGGGCGTCCGTGCTGCGAAAACATCTTGCCGATTTTCTTCTCGACGGTGACGCCCGGGTAGTTGCCGACCTTTTGTTTCAGGCCGGTGAGCGCGTTGAAGAGCGTGCTCTTGCCGCAATTTGGATTGCCGACCAGCGCGTAGACGGGAGTGCGGTCAGCGGGCGTAGGCCGCATGGCCGCAGGGGGTGTGATGTGCGCGGGGAGCGGGCTCACGGGATCAGGACTCGACAATGATCCGATCAGCTTCTTCGCGGCGTAGCGTCAGGTTATAGCCACGCAGTTTGATTTCGATCGGATCGCCGAGTGGAGCTGCGCGCACGAAGGTCAGCATGGTGCCGGGCAATAATCCCATTTCGCGCAAACGGAGAAACACCGGGCCGGATTTGGGGAAATCTTTCACCCGCGCGGAGTCGCCGGGCGCGAGCGTGGTGAGTGGGCGTGGTGCGGACATGGCCGCGTTAGCGCGCTCCGGACGGCAGGCGCTGGACTAGAATATTCATCGCCGCTGCGTGATTCAGCGCGATGCGTGTGCCGTTGATCAGACACAGGCTCGTGGTGCTGCCGGAAATTTTCGTAACCAAACCCGCTTCACCAAAACCCATCTCGCGGATGCGCTGGCAGAAACTTTCGTCTCCCCTCAATTCGCAGATGCGTCCTGTCGTGCCCGCAGGCAGCTGACAGAGAGGGGCAAGATCCTTGAATGGCGTGGACATTCCATAGACCAGAAAGCGCTACTGAGACTGAGTTGCAAGCCTCGACCCGCGCGACACAACCGCTGACAACGAGAAAATTCGGCTCGGCAAGAACAGCCTAAATTGCATCAAGATAATGGGTTGTGCTACTTGCTTGGGGGGAGTGCGCGGTGGCGTTGTGCCAAAACATGCTGCGAAGTTGGCAAAGGATGCGAGGTCGGCGCAGGGAGATGGCGACGGCTGGCAGGTTGCGGCGTGCCGAGCAACGTGTCGCGAGGTGCGCGCCACCGACAACTGAAATTTCGGGGCCGGGGATTCGGGCACAAAAAAGCGCGGCGGAAGCCGCGCTTGAACTTTGGGCGAAGGCGAAGCGGCTTAGCCGCGACGGCGTTTGACGGCGAGCTGCACGCCGGCGTAGCGCACGAGGCTTTGCAGATGCTCGAGTTCCTGCGGGTCCATCACCTTGGCATTGGCGATCTCTTGCTCGGCGCGCTTCATCGCGGCTTCCACGGCGGCGACGTCGATCTTCTCTTCAGTGATGGCGGATTCGGCGAGGACACGGACGGTGTCGCCTTCGATTTCGGCAAAGCCGCCGCTGACGGCGAGATGTTCAACTTCGGCGCCCTTGCACACGCGCAATTCACCGGCGGCGACTTGCGTGAGCAGCGGAATGTGGCCGGGTAAAATACCGATTTCGCCCTCGACTGTCGGAATGACGACGGAGTCGATGGTGCTGGAATACACCTTCGCCTCGGGCGTGACGATTTCGAGTGTGAGGGACATGGCGATGAGGAGTGGGTGGCGGGAAGTGAGGTGCGAGAAGGGTTGGCGAAGTTAGGCGGTGATTTCGGTCATACCCTCCGGTCGCGTCTCGCTGCTCTGGGGTTACTTTTTCGCGGCGGCGTTGACTTCGTAGATGCCGCCCTTCATGTAGAAATCACCT
>JAUXXD010000004.1 GCA_030681265.1 Candidatus Didemnitutus sp.
GCGTGCTGGCCAAGTCCGGCGAATGGCGCTGGATCCTCGACCGCGGCAAAGTGGTGGCGCGTGATCCCGTGACCCACGCCCCACTGCGCCTCACCGGCACACACACCGACATCACCGCACGCAAGCACGCGGAGAAGGAAGCGGGCGAGCTGCAACGCACGCTCCAGGAATCGCAACGTCTCGAGAGTCTCGGCTTGCTCGCCGGTGGCGTCGCCCACGACTTCAATAACCTGCTCACCGTGATCATCGGCCACACCACCTTGGTGAAGCTCGACCACGCCCACGTGCCCGAAACGGTGGACCACCTCGACAAGGTTGTCCTCGCCGCCAATCGCGCGGCCGATCTCTGCCGCCAACTCCTCGCCTACGCCGGCAAGGGCGCGATGTCGATGGAGCAACTTTCCGTCAAAGAACTCCTGCGCGACACCGCGCACCACTTCAACCACTCCCTCAATCCTCGCACGACGCTCGACCTCACCCTCGCCCCCAACCTGCCGTTGGTCGAAGCCGACCCTTCCCAGTTTCAACAGATCATCATGAATCTGCTGCTCAACGCGGCCGAGGCGATCGGGGAAAACACCGGCCAGATCCGCCTCCAAACCGAGCGCGTCGAACTCATCCGCGGCGAATTGATCGACGCCCGCCCCTCTGCCGATATCCCCGCCGGAACCTATGTCCTCATCGAAGTGGGCGATACCGGTTGCGGCATGTCACCCGACACGCTCCGTCAGGTTTTCGATCCGTTCTTCACCACCAAATTCACCGGGCGTGGACTCGGTTTGCCCGCCGTGCTCGGTATCGTGCGCTCACTCCGTGGCGCACTGACGGTGCGGAGCACACTCGGTCGCGGCTCCCTCATTCGCATTTACCTACCCGCGTTGCCGGAGCGGCCTGCCCTGGCATTTAACCGCGGTGCCTCTGCCACAAGCACCCCGCCCACCGGCACTGCGGTGCTCGTCGCCGCCGACGAAGCCGACCTCCGCACGCTCCTCGGCGAACTCCTCCAACACGCGGGATATGAGCCGGTGCTCGTGCCCGACGCCAAAACTGCCTGCACCCAATATGCCGCGACACCGCAACGGTTCGCCGCTGTGCTGCTCGACCTGCCCCCGACGCCGCTCGACTGCCGCGCCACTTTGCAGCGCATGCAATCGACCCATCCGGAGGTGCGCGGCGTGCTGATCACCGATCTGAGCGAACGCGACGTGCGCGCACGCACAGGCTATGACACTTTTGCCGCCGTCCTGCAGAAGCCTTTCACTCCCGAAAGCTTGAAGGCTTGTCTCCTCCGCGCCACTAACAGGGCGTGAGTCACTCCGACAGTCTTCCGGCTCCGGCTTATCATGGATGAGCCGAGTCGCGATCCCTACGCCGCCCTCCGTCACGAAGGTTACCGACGGTTCATGATCGGCAATTTTTTGGCCAACGCTGGTCGGCAGGCCCTGAGCGTGGCCGCGACTTGGCAGATCTATCAATGGACCAATTCCGCGACTGCGCTCGGGCTCGTCGGCTTGGTCAATCTGCTTCCCTTGCTAGTGTTCGTGTTGCCGGCGGGCGCGCTCGCGGACCGCTGCGATCGACGTAAAATCATCATTCGCTCCATGATCGCGAGCACCGTGCTCTCGCTGCTGCTCGCCGCCGTCACGCGTTTTCACACGCAGATCCCCTCCCACGGATTATTGCGCGTCGCCAACGGATTGCTGCGTGACTTTGCGCTGATTTTCGAGCGGCAGGTCGATACCGCCACGCTGCAATTCGACAATCCTGCGCTGCCGATCGTTTACCTGTTATTGTTTCTCCACGCCGTGGTGCGCGTGTTGGGTTCGCCCGCGCGCGGCTCGATCGTCCCGCTACTGGTCCCCACCAAGACGCTGAGCAACGCCGTCACGTGGAACTCGAGCACGTTTGAACTTTCCACGGTCGTCGGGCCGGCAATCGGCGGGGTGATCGTCGCCTTCTCAAGCTATTCGTTTGTTTACGCGCTCGACGCGCTGTGCGCCTTGGCGCTCGTGTTCGCCCTGACAGGGGTGAACGTGCGGCCCCGCGTCACCGTCCCGTCGCAAAACCGCCCCGGCACCCTCGCTGGCGCACGCTTCATCTGGCGGCAGCAAACGCTACTCGCGGCGATGACGCTCGATCTCGTCGCCGTCGTCATGGGCGGTGCCGTCATGCTGCTGCCCATTTACGCCGACAAAATCCTCGAGGTTGGTCCGGCGGGCCTCGGCTGGCTCCGCGCGGCACCGGCGCTCGGCGCGATTGTGATGGCCTTTCTCGGTTCTTCCGGTTTCTTAGTGGCAGAGAGGTGCTGAGCGAGGCAGGCTGGAGAGATGAGAGACACCGGCAAAGAGACGGTCGCGGAACACTACGGCAAGCTCTTGGGGATTGAGCCGCCGTGGGAAGTGCGCACGGCGCAGCTCGATCTGCTGAGAGGGCAAGTGGAGATTGAGGTCGCGTGGAATGAATCGGCGCTGGTGGTGTGTCCGGAGTGTGGCGAGCCGTGTGCGCGGCACGACCATGCCCCGGCACGGGAGTGGAGACATCTGAACGTGATGCAATTTCTGACGATCATTCGCGCGCGGGTGCCGCGTTGCGCGTGCTCGGAGCACGGGGTCAAGACGGTGCGCACGCCGTGGGCGGAGCCGGGTTCGCATTTCACCCTGCACTTCGAGTTGTTCGCGGTGCAGGTGATCGCCGCCTGCCGTTCGCTGACCCAAGCGGCCGACTTGCTGGAGTTGGGTTGGGATGGCGTGCAACGGATCGTGGACCGGGCGGTGGCTCGCGGGCTGGCGCGGCGCTCGACCGACGGGGTGCTTTACGTGGGCCTCGACGAGAAGAGTTTTGGCCGGGGCCAGCGTTACGTCTCGATTGCCACCGACATCAAGGGAGCGCGGGTCCTGGAGGTGGTGCCAGGCAACGACCAGGCCGCCGGCGAATCGCTGTGGCAGGCCCTGCCGGCCGAGCAACGGAGCCGAGTCGCCGCCGCAGCCATGGACATGAGCGCGGGGTTCGCCGCGGCGACCCGCACCCAGGCTCCGCAAGCCGCCATTGTGCATGACAAATTTCACGTCGCGAAGCTCCTCAACGACGCCGTCGATCAGACCCGGCGGGCCGAACATCAGCAGCTCCAGGCCGCAGGCGATGACACGCTCAAGCACACCCGTTATCTCTGGCTGCACGGCCAAGTGCCCGAGGCCAAGCGGGCCGGCTTCGCCGAACTGCTGGAGATCAATCTGAAGACCGCCCGAGCGTGGGCCTACAAGGAACAGTTCGTCGAGTTCTGGGCCCAACCCAGCGTCGCGCACGGCGCGGACTTTTTCGCCCAATGGCGACGCTCTGTCATGCGCAGTCGCCTCAGCAAAGTGAAGGCCGTCGCCAAGACCCTGCACCGGCATCTGACCAATCTGCTGACCTACTTCCTGCATCCGATTACCAACGCCGTCAGCGAGGGCTTCAACTCCCGCATCCAAGCGATCAAGGCCGATGCCCGCGGCTTCCGCCGCTTCGCCAACTATCGGACGCGAATTCTTTTTCACTGCGGGAAACTCAACCTGTTGCCCGTGCTCCCGTCCTCACCGACCCACTAAGAAACCGGAAGAACC
>JAUXXD010000013.1 GCA_030681265.1 Candidatus Didemnitutus sp.
AAGAAGTGATCGATGGCAAATCAGAGGTCGGCAACTTCCCGGTCGAGCGTCGCAATTTGCGCCAATGGGTCCTGCGTATCACGGCCTATGCCGAGCAATTGCTCGATGGGTTGAAGACAGTTGATTGGCCCGATTCGACCAAGCGCATGCAAGAAGCGTGGATTGGCCGCAGCGAAGGGGCCGATGTGTTGTTCAAACTGGAGGACACTGCGTTAGGCGACCTGAAGGTTTTCACGACGCGCCCCGACACGCTCTTCGGGTGCACTTACATGGTGCTTGCGCCGGAACACGCGCTCGTGCCCGCACTCACGACGAGCGCGCAAGCCAACGAGATCGACGCCTATCGCAAGAAGACCGCAGCCAAGAGCGACGTCGAACGCATGTCCGACGCCGCCAAGGAAAAATCCGGCGTGTTCACGGGCAGTTTTGCGATCAACCCCGTCAACGGCGCACGCGTGCCCATCTGGATCGCCGACTACGTGCTCATGGGTTACGGCACTGGCGCCATCATGGCTGTGCCTGCGCACGATCAGCGCGATTTAGAATTTGCCCGCCAATATGGGCTCCCCGCCCCTCAGGTCGTTATTCCTGAAACTAAAGATTACCAGATGGCCAAGACATATCTGGATGAGCTGAATGTCATGAAGCCATCCATGATCATCACGGGATGGACTTTGATAGATGCTCAAGTCTGTGGAGCAATTTCTGGGAGCAACGCTTTTGTCGGCGAGGGCATTGCGATCAATTCTGGATTTCTCGATGGTCTTACGACAGCAGACGCAAAGAGCAAAATCGCAAAATGGCTTGAAGATCGTTCAATCGGGAAGGCTGTAGTTAACTACAAGTTGCGCGACTGGCTTTTCTCGCGGCAACGCTACTGGGGCGAGCCGTTCCCCATCGCGTGGGTGAGCGAGCAAGATTATCATCGCACCGAGAAACTGCGCCCGGATTTGCCAGCGGAGCCGGTGACGTTTTGCGAGCGCGGCGTCACGCACTTCGCGGTGCCTTTGCCGGAAACGGCACTGCCGTTACCATTGCCCGACGTGAAATCGTATTTGCCGAGCGGCAACGGCGAAAGCCCGTTGGCCAACGAAACGCCGTGGCTCGAAATCTGGTTCAACGTGCAAACCGGCGATGCCGTGCCCGCCACTGAACTCCAACCGACTGGCGAAGCCTGGGTGCGCGCCCGCCGCGAGACGAATACGATGCCGCAATGGGCGGGCTCGTGCTGGTATTACTTGCGCTACCTCGATCCGCAAAACACCGAGCGCCTCGCCAGCACCGACGCGATGAATTATTGGGGTGTGCCCGACCTCTATGTCGGCGGCGCCGAGCACGCCGTGTTGCACCTGCTCTATGCGCGTTTCTGGCACAAAGTGTTATTCGACCTCGGCGTGGTGCCGCAGGCGGAGCCGTTCCAAAAATTGTTTCATCAAGGGATCATCCTCGGCGAAGATGGCGTGAAAATGTCGAAGAGCCGCGGCAATGTGGTGAATCCCGACGATATCATCAGCGCTTACGGCGCGGACACGCTACGGCTTTACCTGATGTTTCTCGGACCGCTCGAAGCGATGAAGCCGTGGAATCCCAAGGGCATCGAAGGCGTCCATCGTTTTCTGCGCAAATTCTGGCGCGAATGCGTCACGGAATCCGGCGCACTGAGCGATCGCCTCAGCGACGGCGCGCTCGCGCCAGCGACCGACAAGCTGTTCCACGAAACGATCAAGAAAGTCGGCGACGACATCGAAGCACTGCGCTTCAACACCGCGATATCGCAGTTGATGATTTTGCTCAACGCCTTGGTCAAGGAGCCGGTGCTCCCGCGAGGCGTCGTGCTCGACTTCATCAAGTTGCTCGCACCGTTCGCTCCGCATATGGCCGAAGAACTTTGGGCGCGGTTTGCGCAACCCGGTGTGGCCATGACGGCAGCTTGGCCGACCTACGATCCGACAAAACTTGTCGCAACGACTATCACGGTTGTTTTCCAGGTTAACGGCAAACACCGCGGGGAAGCCCAAGTCCACGTCGATGCGACGCAGGACGAATTAGTCGCGCTCGCCATGGCACACCCCAAGGTTTCTCCTCACATAGGCCTCCATGCACCGAAACGGATCATTTACGTGCGCGGCAAACTCCTGAATTTAGTTATCCAGTAGCTGCTTACGCGACCTCGGTAGTGCGCAACAATTCCACTAATAATGCTTGAAATAGGGGTATTACCCTATTAAGTTCGTGGATAGCTGGCCACTTCTCTAGGTATCCACCAACCCACCTGTCGTCATGAAAACCACTTACCGCACTTCAATTGCCGCCCTGATCGTGGTGTTTTTCGCCGTGCCAATTGCGTTGTCCCAACCCCAGCTTGGCAAAAAGAAAGGCCCGATGAGTAAGCTCTATCTTGCCGAATCGGTGGGAGAAAGTCAGATCACCACGGACGGCCGGTTGTATGAAGCCAAGCAAGCAACCGCATTTGATGCACCCGGAACTGTCCTCGAGACGAAAATCGACTCCCATCAGGCCTTTGTTTATTCGAACGGGACGGGCATGTATGTCGACGAAAATACCCGCGTAGAAGTTGATCGCTTCGTGCAAGAACCCTTCCGCCCAGATCGCAATACCAACACCGATATCGAACCGTCGATTTCGCAAAGTGATGTGTTTGTCGCGCGCGGCCAGGTGGGTATTTGCACCGGACAAATGATTTCAGGTTCGACCATGAATTACGGCACGCCACACGGCGGGGTGAACATTCGCGGCGGGAAAGTAGCAGTCCAAACTAACGAGAAAGAAACCACGATCTACTTGCTGGAAGGCGATGTCACCGTGCGTGGCAGTGGACGCGACGTCGGCGGCACCATGCTCAAGCCGGGCGAAAAGGCGACGATCCGTCCCGGTCCTCCCGGGCGTCCGCCAACAGTGACAATCGCACCGATTCCCAAAGAAATGATGTCATCGCTTGACGACAAGGTGGCGGTGGCCTGCAACGCCAAGAAAACGGTGTCTTTCGAAACAATTGAGCAAAAATCGACTTTTGGGCCGGAAGGGGCTCCCGAGGTGACTGGAACGCCCAGCCCGGAACCCGAAATCGTGGCTCGCCCAACAACTCCCACCAATCCTCCTGTCACTGTCACCGTTAGTCTCGACCGTCTCGGTTCGGACGAGTAATCAGATTTTCACTACTTGACCTCCCTGAGAATTAAAGCGCTGCGCGGGTTTGTGTTCATCGCTCTGCTGATTTCGCAGCAGAGCGTTTTCGCATTGCTCAACATTGATGGGACGCGCAACCAAGTCTTCGTCTTCGGCTCGGCGACCATTGGTTTCGATTCAAATGTTTTTGCCGAGCAAGTTGGCCGCAGCGACTACATTTATTCGGCCAGCCTTGGAGTTGAGCTGAAGCGGCGAGCCGGAATAATCGCGGTCAATGCGCGCGTAGTTTTCGATTACCAAAAATTCGCGCAAAACAGCGACCAGACGTCATGGAATCCCAACCTTTTCCTCGAGCTGAATAAAACCATCGGCCGCACCACTGGGGCGCTTACGATAAACGGCTATCGCTCTTCAAAGGCAGACAGCGCAGTCAATGTGCGCACGCAATCGTGGAATTTCCCACTCGGCCTCAACATCAAATACCCCGTTAACGACAAGCTCTACCTCACTTCGAGCACTGGTTATTTAAAGCGTAGTTTCGTCAATACGACCCAACTGCTCAATTACACCGACTATTCGCAAGCCTTCGATTTTTTCTACGTTTACACCAGTAAGTTGGACATCGTTGGTGGCTACCGCATTCGCATCGGCAACACCAACGTCAATACCACCACAGATCACAATTTCACCCTGGGTCTGGCCAATGCGCTCTTACCGAAAGTGCACGGGGTGCTGCGCCTCGGCTATCAATTTCGCGAGGTTGACAACACCGGCGCGATCTATTCGCACTTCAATATCGCAGCCACGTTGACGTGGAATGTCACTCGCAAGTTAACGGCCTCAGCGCAAATCACACGCGATTTCAGCACGACCGCCGTCGGTGGGTCTATTGACACTTTCAATACGCTAGTCCGCGCCAATTACGTGTTCAGCCGTCGTTGGGAAGCCGAAGCTGGCGTCGGCTACGGCAAGAATGAATTTCTCGACGGCCCCGCTCGCACGGATGAGTATTTCACGTGGAACATCGGTGGCACCTTTACCTGGAGTGAACATTTTCGTCTCTCTGCAACCTACGAATACATGAATAATTGGTCGACAAATCTGTTCTCCAATTTCGAACGCACGGGTTATTCCTTGCACGTCGCCAGTCGCTTCTAACCGCCCATGAATCCTCGATTAATTCTCTGGCTCGCAGCAGCCGCCCTCCTTCCGCTTCCGGCACTCGCCCAAAGTGGCAATCCTGCCGATGCCAAAAAGAGCTACGTCCATAAACTGCAGCTCGCCGACCGTGTTCGCGTCGCCATTTATCAAGAAGACGATTTAACCACCCTCGCCCGGATTGACGCCCGCGGCATGATCAATCTCCCCTTGCTCGGCGAGATTGCAGTCGGCAACCGGACCGTCGTGGAAGCCCAAGCACTCATTCACCAAGCTTATCAGGAAGGCCGGTTTCTTCGGAATCCGCAGGTCACCGTGAGCGTCGAAGAATACGCCC
>JAUXXD010000019.1 GCA_030681265.1 Candidatus Didemnitutus sp.
ATCGCGTCGCGCGCGGCGTCGGACGACGCGAAATCTTTCGTGCGTCCGCCGTCCGGACCGGCGCCGGAGAGCAGGTCGGGCGCGATGGCGATGTAACCCGCTTCGGCGAGGCGGTCGGCCGTAGCGCGCACCCAATCGGTCAGGCCGCGATTTTCGTGCAACACGAGCACGGCAAGCGCGCGATGGGGCACTTCGGGATAAACGACGAACGCGTGCAGCGTGCGTTCGCCCACCGCGATCTCGGCCCACTCGTGGTGGCGCGGGGAAATTTCGAGTCGTTGCAAGGCGGCGGATTGCGCGCATAGCGCACTGGTCGCCGTCAGCACGGCGAGCACTAGCAAGGGTCGTTTCATGTCCGGGAGGTTAGCGGGTGGCGCGATTTCCGCAAGCAACCGTCGCTCCCGCTAGACCGTGGCGTGCCGGCGAAACGTGCGCACCGCGAGCAGCAGCGCGACGCCGATTAACAAAGCACCCTCGAAAAAAGCGATGCCGGGCACTTGATAAGTATTCTCCGGACGAATCGCCCAACCGAAACTCCACGTCGCCACAAACGGCGCCACAATTCCCGCCAGACTGGTGAGGCCGCCGAAAACACCTTGCGCCGCGCCCTGCTCGTTGGCGGGCACGTGTTTCGTAATGTAGGATTGCAGCGCCGGACCGGTGATGCCGGAGAGAGCACCGACTACAAGCAGCACGAAGATCATCCAGCCCTGCGTCGCGAGTCCGTAGCCGATCATGTTGCACAGAAAAATGCCCATACCCAGAATCACCGCGCGCGCTTCGCCGAGACGCGGCACAAGGCGGCGCACCAAGAGCGCCTGCACAATGGCGGACAGCACGCCCGAAGTCATCAGCGACAGCCCGATCCAGAACGGCGTCCAACCGTAGCGATGATCTGTGTAAAGCGCCCACGTCGAGAACAGCATGTTCTGCGCGAACATCAGCATGAAGAAACTCTCCGCCAAACTCAGCACCGCAGGAAAGCGGCGCAGCGCGAGCAACGCACCGAGGGGATTCGCGCGTTGCCAGGAAAACGCGCGGCGATTTTCCGGCGCCAGTGATTCCGGCAACACGAAGTAGCCGAACAGCCAGTTCGCGCCCGAGACGGCCGCCGCGACCCAGAACGGGAGCCGCAAATCGATTTCACCGAGCAACCCGCCGAGCACCGGCCCGATCACGAAACCGATGCCAAACGCACCACCGAGCAGACCGAAGGCACCCGCGCGCTTTTCCGGCGGTGTGACGTCGGCAATGTAGGCGTTGGCGGTCGTGTGGATGCCGGCCGTGAAGCCCGCAATCGTCCGTGCAAGGAACAACCACGTCAGCGTCGGCGCGAGCGCCATGATCACGTAGTCGATCGCCGAGCCCGCTGTCGCGATGAGGATGATTTTGCGCCGCCCGAAGCGATCCGAGAGCGCGCCGAGAAACGGCGAACCGACGAATTGCATGAACGCGTAGATGCTCACAATCAGTCCGTAGACATGCGAGCCGTCGGTTAAATCGCCGCCGTTCATTTCGACAACGAGCTTTGGCAACACCGGAATCAGCAAGCCCAGTCCCACCACCGCCAACACCAGCGTGACAAAAATAAAACCGACGGCGGGGGAGCGGACGGTGGGCGGTGTCATGTAAACGAGGAGCGCGCGGTGCGGGTCACGGCGAGCGGCGGGACAAAGAGAAGATCGGGCGACAGCTACTCAGTCATGTTGCCCGCGGTAATTCTTCTCTCCCGCGGGCACGCGGATCGGCAGACGATTTTCCTTGGGCGGCAACGGACATGTGGCAAAAGGCGTGAAGGCGCACGGCGGATTGAGCGCGCGATTGA
Organism: Candidatus Didemnitutus sp.; assembly: GCA_030681265.1. GTDB lineage: Bacteria > Verrucomicrobiota > Verrucomicrobiia > Opitutales > Opitutaceae > Didemnitutus. Next base: position 1,826 of record JAUXXD010000019.1, read on the forward strand.
AATCGAGAATCACTTTTCCGTTCTGCGGGCGCGCTGCATAAACGAAACGCGCCGCACCATAGGTTTCGTCACCGCTGGTGGCGTCGGAAATGATGAAGAAAAGTTCATCCTCCGGCTTCTCCGCGACCGGAATTAATTCAAACGTTTGGCCGTCGCGCGTGAAGACCGCCTTGCCCGGCGCCTTGCTCAGCGAGGTTTGGCCGAGCACGTTGGTGATCGGAATCTCACGCGGCGTCGGAAAGGCGATCCACTCGGCTTCGATCCGCCACGACGGGTCGGCGGCGAAGTAGTCGATGCCTGCAAAATTTGTCCGCCGTTCCGATTCTGTGTCGCGCACGCGCAAGCCGAGTTTGTCACCGCGTTGAATGACAAAGAAGCTAACACTTTGCGCCGATACGAGCGAGGGCCGACCTTCGCGGTAATTGAGCGCGGTGGCGCCGGTCTGGGGATTGCGCACCTGACCGTTGGCGACGTTGGCGAGCGATGCCGGCGCGGCGATGAAGAGCACGGTGCCGTCGTCTTGTAACTCGACGGTGCCGAAATACGCGGGGCCGGCGGTGAGTTGCACGGAGTTTTCCGCGTCGGTGCCGACGGAATTCATTCCCGGTTGCAGCCAGTGGAGTCCCACGAGCGAGAGCCAACTGTCCGGCGCGGTCAGGCGTTCGACGCGTTTCGCGCGCCACGCCTCGAGTTCAGGCAGAAAATCGTCCGCCACGAGCGGCGCGGTAACGAGGGCCGACAAAAGAATGGCAAAGGCAATACGAGCGCGGCGAAACATGCGTGGAGCATTGGCGCGGGTCGCTGCGTTTCAATCCCGGAAGAGCGCCTATTTGAGCAGTTCGCGCAAGTCCGCAAGGCCGAGCCGCTGTGCCGCCGCGGCGCTCGCCGCAAACACATCGGCGAGTAGCGCGCGTTTCGTCTCCTGCAGTGCCATCACCTTCTCTTCGACCGTGCCGGAGCAAATCAGGCGGTAACTCGTCACGACTTTCGTTTGCCCGATGCGGTGCGTGCGGTCGGTCGCCTGCGCCTCGGCGGCTGGATTCCACCACGGATCGTAATGCACCACCACATCCGCGCCCGTGAGATTAAGTCCAGTGCCGCCGGCTTTCAGCGAAATCAGAAACACCGGCACGCTGGCGTCGCTTTGGAAACGATCGACCGCCGCTTGCCGCGCCTTTGGACTCATCGAACCGTCGAGGTAACAATAGGTCACTTCCTGCGCGTCGAGTTCTTCGCGCAACAAGCCGAGCAACGAGGTGAACTGCGAGAAGACGAGCATGCGATGACCTTCGTCGATCGATTCGGCGAGCAACTCGCGAAACGCTTCGAGCTTGGCCGAATCGGCATTGGTCACGCCTTTGAGCAAACGCGGATCGCAGCACACCTGACGAAGCCGCAGCAATTGCGTGAGCGTCGCGAAGCGCAGTTGATTTTCGGAGACGCCCTTGGCCGCGAGATCGAACAGCTCGCGTTCGCTCTCTTCCTGCACGCGGCGATAAACCGCGCTCTGTGATGCGGTCGGTTCGCACCAAATGACTTGTTCGATTTTCTCCGGCAACTCCGGCGCGACAGCCGTCTTCGTGCGGCGCAGAATGTAGGGCGCGGTTTGCTGACGAAGACGTTCGTCGTGAAAAATGCGTTCCTCCCGCTTCAACCCCGGTGGGAGTTTCGGCAGAAACCCCGGCATCAGGAATTCGAAGAGCGAACGCAGGTCGTCCAACGAATTTTCCAACGGCGTGCCCGTGAGCAGGAACCGACCGTGTCCACGCACGGCGCGCAGAGATTGCGCGGCTTGCGTGCGCCGATTTTTCAAATGCTGCGCTTCGTCCGCGAGGATGAGGTCAAATTCGACCGACTCGAAGAGTTCGGTGTCGCGCGCCAACGTGCCGTAGGACGTGAGCACGAGATCGAAGTCGGCGAAATGCGGTTCGGCCAATCGTTGTTCGCCGTGGTGGACGAAGGCGCGCAGTTGCGGGGCGAAACGCACGCACTCGCGCCGCCAGTTTTCCATCAACGATGCCGGCACGACGACCAAGTGGGGCCGACGCGCTTCGCGGGCGCGTGGGGTCGCCGTGGCCGCAGCGAGGAGCGCGAGCGCTTGCGGCGTTTTGCCCAAGCCCATTTCGTCGGCGAGAATTCCGCCGAGTTCCTGCTGATAAAGATGCCAAAGCCACGCGACGCCGAGGGTTTGATAGGGACGGAGCGTCGCCGCGAACCAGTCGGGCACGGGCGCGCGTTGCAACGTGGTGAGGTCGCGCAAGGTGCGGCTGCGCTGATGCCAGGTTTCCGGTGCGGCGAAGTGCGGCGCCACTTGTTCGAGCAATGAAGAAATTTCCGCCGCGCGCGCCTTGGCGATCCGATGACGACCGATGGCACCGGTTGTCCCGAGTTCTCCCGCGAGCGCGCGGTGGGCTTGCTCGAGTTGGGCGATGCGCGGGGCGTCGATGAGGAACACCTTATCACCGTCCTCAATGTAACCGCGGCCGGTGGCGAGTGCGGCGCGGATTTGCGCTTCGCTGGCGCGGCCGGCTTTGAAGCCGAGGGCGACGTCGTAGCCGTCTTTCTCTTCGAGAACTTCGGCAGTGATTTCGGCGAACTTGAGGTGCTCGGTGTTGCGGTCGAAATTCGGCGTGAAGTCAGCCTGGAAATGCTCACGCAAATCCGCGCCGTAGGTTGCGAGGAGGTTCAATACCTTGTGTCGGTCGCGCAGCCACCACTTGCGCGTGAGCGGATCGAGCACAAAGCGGTGCGTGCGCAGAAAATCGAGTGCCGCGTCGTAGAGCGCGGAGTCGCGCGACGGCAGCGTGATGGCCAAGTAGTGCTCGGAACCATCGACGTGCAAGGGAGCGACGGCAGCGTCGTCCTCGACCTTGGTTGGTTTCTTGGGCGCTGGCTTGGGTGGCGGCGGAACGACGGGCGGCGGCGCTTTTTCGACGAGATGCTCGCTCACGCCAGGGAGGTCGAGGCCGTTCCACGCGAGCGCGTCACGCGGACGGTCGACGCGAAAGAAGACGCGTTCGCCGATGAGGACGGCAAGCAATTCGCGCAATTGCGCGCGTGTGAGTTGCACAAAAGTAACGGGCTGCGGCGCCACGCCGAGGCGCTGCAAAATCGCCAATGCCGGAATCAGTTCTGCGGGAGGTGGCGCAGCGAGGTCGAGTTCCACCCGCACGGCAATCGCGTCGCGCGGCGCGGCGCTGGCGAGATTGGGAGGGAGTAAGAGGCGCAGCATGGAATGGTTAATGGACCCGAATTTTGACGAGGAGAGAAGGAAAAGGATGAGTGGTGACGAAAGCAAAGCTCCGCCTTGCATCCGGACGCCGTGTCATAAAGGCTGCGGGCAAATGTCCAATCTCACTTCCGCGGAAATGTCCCGTCTGCATCCCGAAACGCTCGCGTTGAGCCACGGCTTCGATCCGTTCCTGAGCGAAGGCTCGGTGAAGCCGCCGGTGTTCATGACGTCGACGTTTGCCTTCCGGAAAGCGGAGGACGGTAAAAAATTCTTCGCGTGGATGCGCGGCGAGGGCGGGGCGCCGACCGGCAAGCATCAAGCGGGTCTGATTTACTCGCGCTTCAACAATCCCAATCTCGAAATCTTCGAGGATCGCATGGCGATTTGGGAAGGGATGAAAGGCGCGTGCAGTTTTGCCAGCGGTATGGCGGCGATCAGCACGGCGTTGCTTGCGACGCATTTGCCGGGCGACGAAGTCATCGTGTGCACGCCACTCTATGGCGGCACGGAAACGTTCATGCGCGGCTTCCTCGCGAAGTTCGGCATCAAGTGCCACTTCATCATCGCGGGTGTCGGCGCGCCGGCGGAAGCGGCGAAGGTAATGAGCGCGGCGACGCGTTCGATCTTCATCGAAACTCCCGCCAACCCGAACAACCGCCTCACCGATATCACGGCGATGAAGGAGTTGGCGACGCAACAGACGCGCCGCGACGGACGCGGCGTGTTGATCATGATCGATAACACGATGGCGGGCCCGGTGTATTCGCAACCGGTCAAGCAGGGTGCGGACATCGTGCTTTATTCGGCGACGAAATTTATCGGCGGCCACTCCGATATCGTTGGCGGCGTCGCGTTGGCGGACGATATGGGGCTGCTCAAGGCGATTGGGAGTTTGCGCAACAGTCTCGGGGGCATGCCCAATCCGCACACGGCGTGGTTGCTCACGCGTTCGCTCGAGACGCTGAAGATCCGCGCCGAAGCGTCGGCCCGCAACGCGCAACGCTGCGCGGATTTTCTCGTCACCCACCCGAAAGTGCGCGCGGTGAGCTTTCTCGGTTTGCTCAAGCAGGGTGATCCGGAATACGAAATCTACCGCAAGCAACACAACGGTCCGGGCTCGCTCATTTCGCTTTACTTGCACGGCGGCGAAAAGGAGGCGTTTGCGTTTCTTGATCACCTCAAGGTCATGAAGCTCGCCGTCTCGCTCGGTTCGACGGAATCGCTCGCGCAACATCCGGCGGCGATGACGCATTCCGGTCTGTCGGCCGAAGCGAAGCTCGCCAGCGGTGTCTCGGATGATCTCGTGCGCATCTCGATCGGCATCGAGAACGTCGACGATTTGATCTGGGACTTAACGCAGGCGCTCGAACACGTTTGAGGCGAGCGCGCGGGCCTTACGGTTCGATAAATACCGGCAGGCCCGTCCACGCCATTGCGAGCAACGCGCGAGCGTCCCAATTCGCCAGACGAAAACACCCGTGCGATTCCGTGCGCCCGACGCGTTCGGGATCGGGCGTGCCGTGAATGCCGTAGCCGGAACGATTCAAACCGATCCACGCCACGCCGACGGGATTATTGGGTCCGGGCGGAATTATGAGTCGCCGCCCGAGCGTGCGGCCTTCCTCGGATTCAGTGAACACTGCGGGATCGAATGTGTAATTGGGATTCGGCACGACGACGGTGACATACAATTCGCCGACAGGACGCTTATCGACCGCGCGCGCGATGCTCACTGGAAAATGCGCGATGACGCGACCGTCGTCGTCCATCGCTTGCAGCACGCGATCAGCGAGCCGCACATGCAGGTGACGCGCTGCGCGCGCCGGACGAAATTGAGTGATGGCCGGCACCTGAATGCGTGTGCCCGGCAGCGGTGCGTCCCACGCGATGTCGGGATTGAGCCGCTGCAGGAAGCGCGGCGAGGCGCGGTAGCGTTCCCCGACGAGTTCGATCGCCGTGGCGTAGCCGAGGGCGTCGCGCTCGGATTTGCCGAGCCAAGTGTCGGGCAGCGGTTGCAATGACCCCAACTCGGACGCGCTGAGCACGTGTTCGGTGAGTGGCGGTGCAGTGAGCAGGAGATTTTCGCGCGTGGCCACATCGAGTTCGCCAGTTTCCGGCAGGTAAGCGGCGCGTTGAAAGGCGAGCAGTGCCGCAACGGTTTGCGGGCCGCGAATGCCGTCGACGGAACCGCAGGAAAAACCGCGGCGATGCAATTCGATTTGCGCTTCCAGCCAAGACGCCACGGGGCGCAACTCCCACGCGGGTGTCTCCTCGACAGGAACCTCTGTTTCCACCTGCGCCACGGCGCGCACCACGAGCGCGAGGCAGAAGAGGAAGGGGAGGGTGAATTGGCGCACGGGCGGACTAAGAACAACGCTTGATGGGTCGTCAATCTGGCGGTGGACGCGGGTAAAGGCTTAGACCGAAGTGAGGTGCCAGAGACCGCAGAGTTGACACCGATAGGCGGCGCGCTGGCGTTCGACTCCGGCGACGAGAGCGGCGTCGAGCGCGTCGGCTTGCGTGCGATAGCGGCGCTTGCTCGTGCACATGCGTTTGGCTTGTTCGCGCGTCGGTTTCTTCATGGCGGCGAAAGTTCCCGCGTGTAGAGGCGCAACGCGACAGCGTTGGGCGTGAGTTGCACGAGTCGCGTGAAACGAAATTCGAGTTTCTCCAGCAGGCGGATCGACTGGATGTTCTCCGGTTGAGTGATGCCGCAGAGCCGCGGCAGGCGGAGATCGCCACGGGCGTGCGCGATGACGGCGGAAGTGGCTTCCAGGGCGTAGCCTTGGCCGCTGAATTGCGGCAGAAATGCGAAGCCGAGATCGACGTCGTCGAGGTGTTCGCGTTGCAACAATGTGCAGGTGCCGAGTGGCGCGAGGTCGGAGCGGCGCGCGACGTGATAACCACCGAATCCGTGCCGGGCGTGGCTGGCGATCGAGCCGTTTTCGAGGTAGCGCGTGGCGTCGGCCACGTTACGCACGCCGCGGTCACCGATGAAGCGCAGCCATCCTTCCGTGTTGACCAACTCCAAGACAAAGGGCGCATCATCGTGCGCCATCGGCCGGATCACGAGTCGTTCAGTTGTGCAAGACCAAGGAGTCATGCCGTTAGGTTCAGTCGCAAACGCAGGCGCGGCTCGTTCGGCCCGAAATAATTTTCGTGTTCCGCGACGCGACCGAAGCCGTGGCGTTCGTAGAGATGCACCGCGCGGTTCTCCGGATGCACGGTGAGCCAGACGGTGTGAATGCTAGCCTCGCGAAACTCCTGCAAGAGTGCGCCGAGCAGGTCGGTGCCGATCC
>JAUXXD010000052.1 GCA_030681265.1 Candidatus Didemnitutus sp.
AGCGCCAGCGAGTGGTCACTCGTCCGCTCACTGGCGCTCGCAGCTACACTAGCCAAACCGTTGCAAGCTTCAGAGTATCGGACCCACAGCGAATGAACACGCGCCGGATCACGACGCGCAGTTGCCACGTGGCAGCGAGATGCTTGAGCTAAGCTCGTGACTCCAGCGTGGCGCAATTTTCTGATCGCGGGTTTTTGTTCGCTGCTCGCGATCTGGGTGGGCGTGGAGATTGCACACGGTGAGATTGTCTGGCCGGTGTTGCTCGGCTTGGTGGCGATCGGCGCAGTGCTCGCGCGCGTTTTCTCGCTGTCGGTCGATGTCGTGGTGTTGGGGCTGGTGTTGACGGGCTACTTCGTGGGAAATCGTGGATTCGCCCAACTGACGTTGCTACCGGGGCTGCCGCTGTTTCCGGCGGAAGGCGCGTTGCTGCTTGCGGGAGCGTGGCGGCTGGTGGTGCTGGCGCGGGAACGCGCATGGCCGTGGCCGCGCAATCTGCTCAACGGACTCGTGCTGCTATGGCTCGTGCTCGGCACGGCGCGCGTGGGTTTCGATGTGCGCACGCACGGACTGCTGGCGGTGCGCGATTACGCGGTGGTGTATTATGCGGCGCTGTTTTTTTTGACGCAGGAAATCGCTCGCGAAGCGCGTGCGCGGGAATTTTTGCACCGTTGTCTGCTCGTCGGACTCCTGATGGTGCCGGTGTCGTTTGCGGCATTCGAGTTGTTTCCGGCGTTTCTGTTGACGCAACTGACGGTGCGGGGCGCGCCGTTGATTTTTTTCAAGGGCGACTTGGCCAACACGTTTCTCGCGGCGGGTTCGCTGGTGATTTTCTTTTGGGCGCGGGGACGGCAGCGGTGGTGGGCGTGGCCGTTATGCGCGGCGTTGTTTGCTTACGTGTTGTTCGGCGAGAATCGCGCGTCGGCGGTCGGGTTGCTCGGCGTGACGTTGATGATGCTCGCGGCGCGGCGGTGGTTGTTTCCGGTTTGGCAATTGTCGGCAGCGACGCTGGTCGGCGTGATCGTGTTCGCCGTGGCGATGGTGTCGTCGCATCCGTGGGCCGTGCGCAAAATCGATGGCGTGGCGGATCGCGTGCGCTCAATCGCGGACATGCAGGGGCTGGCGAGTTATGCGAGCGAGGAGAGTTTTAACAAGGGCGACAACAACCGGTTTCGTTGGATTTGGTGGCGGAGTGTCGTGGAGGAAACGACGCAGACGAATCCGGTATTCGGGCTGGGTTTCGGGCACGATTTGGCGCGCGGTTTCGTGCAGGAATATTCGCCGGAGATCAGCGAGGAATTCACGGCGCGCAGCCCGCACAATATTTTCGTGACGGCCTACGGGCGGCTCGGGGCGCTGGGGTTGTTGGTGTGGACGGCGGTGGCGGGCGTCATCGGGTGGCGAGCGTGGCGGTCGTTGCGCACGAGTCCTGAGTCGGCGGAATGGGCGCTGTGGGGAATGGCGTGTTTGATTCTAGTGAGCGCGACATTTGGCGTGGTGTTGGAGGGCCCGATGGGCGCGGTGCCGTTTTGGGTCGCGCTCGGGCTGGCGTCGGTGGCGGAATCCGGTGCTTTGCCGCCGCCGGAGAAGCCATGAAGTTGAGTCATCTAACGCGGGCCGAATACGTCTGCCGCCCCGGGCAGTTGTTCCGCCGTGTCGCGCGACTGCTGCGGCGACCGTTTTCGGGCGACAGAATGACGATCCAGTTGCCGTGGGGCTTTCCCATTATCGTGAATCCGCAGGAATCCATCGGTCGATCGATAGTCGCTCTGAGCATCATGGATCTGCCGGTGACCGAGACCATCTGGCGTCTCCTCGACGATGGTGAAACCTGCGCCGACATCGGCGCGAACATCGGCTACATGACCTCAGTAATGGCCGCGCGTTTACGCTCGGGCGGGACAATCTGGAGCTTCGAGCCCGTGCCGGAGGTTGCCGCGGAGTTGCAGAAGAATCTCGCGACGTGGCGGCACTATTCGCGGGCAGAGTTCCGCTTCCATGCCGAGGCTCTCGCGGATACGGAGGGCAAGAGGGAGATTTATTTTTCTACAGAATTCCCGGAGAACCGTGGCCTTGCCTCGTTTCAAGCGCCCTGCAGTCGTGCCACGCATGCGCTTCTGGTGCGGACGCGGCGGCTCGATGCGCTCTGCGACGAATCAACGTGTTTTGGCGTGGTCAAGCTGGACGTCGAAGGTGCCGAGGCGATGGTGCTGCACGGGGCGGAGCACTTGTTACGCGAGGGCCGTATCCGCGACCTTGTGTTCGAAGAACACAATCCCTGGCCAGCGGCTTCGACGGAATTTCTGCGGCAGCACGGCTATCAGTTTTGGCGCGTGACGCGGGGCCGAAACGGTCCAGTGCTTTTGCCCGCAGAGATAGCGCTCAGTGGGGAACTGGATTCACCGACTTATTTGGCCAGCCGCGAGCCTGGGCGCGTGCTGGAGCGATTCGCCGCTGCGGGCTGGCAGTGTTGCGGCTGAAACGACACGGAGCTCCACTGCGCGATTGCGTGCGGCCCATGCGTTCGTTTAGTCGCACTATTATCCCGTGAGAATCAGCCCGAGATTCGATTTGCGTCAGTTTTTCAAGTATTCGACCCGTGAACGGTCGGACTGGATCAATCCGGTGTGCATGGGTCTGTTGGCGACGTTCGGGGTGTTTTTCATTTACAGCGCGCAGATGGCGTCGTCGCAGCACCAGTGGATGATGCAGTTGGTGTGGCTGGGGCTGGGTGCGGTGGTTTATCTGGCGACGTCGCTGCTCGATTACCGGTTGTGGCTGAAATACGCGCACTGGGTTTACTTGGCGGCGCTGGTGTTGTTGGTCGCGGTGCTGATTCCGGGGGTGGGTAGCGTGAAGATGGGTGCGCAGCGTTGGCTGGATTTCGGGCCGGCGTCGTTTCAGCCGTCGGAATTTGCCAAGTTGGCGGTGATTATCGCGACGGCGCTGATCCTCACCGGCAACAAGCTCGGCACGGTGCGCGACTCGTTGCAGGTGTTAACCAAGTTAGCCCTTGCGGTAGGATTTCCCATGCTGTTGATAATGGCGGAACCCGACCTCGGTAGTGCGCTGGTTATCGCCCCGACGGTTTTTGCCATGTTGTTCGTCTCCAATCTCTCGCTGCGGTTTTTCGCCGGTGCGCTCGGCGTGTTCGCGCTGCTGGTCGGCATCGTGTCGTTCGACGTGTGGAGATATGCGAACTTTCTCGAAGAGAACAATTTGTCGCCAACGAGCGACCGCGGCTCCTACGAGCCGCACTCTTGGCTGCCCCTGCGCGATTACCAGCGCAACCGCGTCCTGGCCTTCGCCTCGCCGGACAAGATCGACCCGATGGGCATCGGTTGGAATCAGCGCCAATCGCTGATTTCGGTCGGCTCGGGCGGCTTCGTCGGCAAGGGTTGGGCCGAAGGCACGCAGGCCAAGCTCGGCTATCTGCCGCGTTCAGTCGCGCATAACGATTTTATCTTCTCCGTCATCGCTGAGGAGAAAGGTTTCCTGGGAAGCATTGCTGTTATTGGACTGTTCGGGGTGGTTTTATGGAACGGAGTCCGCATTGCGGGCCTTGCCCGTGACCGCTTCGGAATGTTGCTCGTCATCGGCGTTACCGCGCTGTTGTTCGTGCATATCTTCGTGAACATCGCCATGACCGTCGGCCTTGTGCCGGTGAAAGGCATCCCGCTTCCCTTCATTAGCTACGGCGGCACTTTTGTGCTTAGCTGCTGTTTGCTGCAAGGACTGGTCCAAAGCGTCTACCGCTTCCGGAGGGATTTTTAATGAAAATGCCTCCCCACGGTATTGACCGCTTTGTCGGAATTTCCTGCTCACAGCTCGCCCGCACTGGGGCCGCCGCCAACCACACCGAAAGGCATACGCCCCCCCATGAACGATCAACCTGCCAACTCTGGCTCCCCCGACCAACGGGATGCCGCTTCACGCCATGAAGACGAACTCTCTCAACCGCCGCCGCTCAAACACAGCGAACCCATCACAGCCGACCAGCTGCGGGCCGAATCCAAGGAGCGCTCCACCCAGCGCCCCCTGATTCAGAAAATTCTGAACATCTTCCGGAAGGAAAAGACCAACTTCCGCGAACTCGTTATCAATTCCGAGCCGCTGGAAAAGCGCGTCGCGTTACTCAACGACGGCGTGCTCGACCGCTTCGAAATCGAACGCGAATCCGACAACCGCATGGTCGGCGGTATCTACAAAGGCCGCATCAAGAACCTCGACCCCGGCCTCAAAGCCGCCTTCGTCGACATCGGTTACTCGAAAAACGCCTTCCTGCATTACTGGGACATGCTCCCTGCCGCCGCCGATTCCTCCGTCGAAGTCGTCCGCGTGAACAAAAAGAAGGACACCGGCCCGCGCAAAACCGAACCGACCGTCAAAGACATCCCCGGCCTCTACCCGCCCGGCACCGATATCGTGATCCAAGTCACCAAAGGCCCCATCGGCACCAAGGGACCGCGCACCACGACCAACCTCTCCCTCCCCGGTCGCTACCTGATCCTCACGCCGTTCTCCGACGGTTGCGGCATCTCCCGCAAGATTGAAGAGCCGCAGGAGCGCAAACGCCTCAAGCAACTCATCAACGAGCTCACCATCCCCGAAGGCATGGGCGTCATCGTCCGCACCGCGGGCGAAGGCAAAAAGAGCCGCTACTTCGTGCGCGACCTCCACCTGCTCCTCAAAAAATGGGAGGAGATCCAACACAAGATGGAGACGCAGCGTTCCCCTGCCTGCCTTTATCAAGAACCCGACATCGTCGAGCGCACCGTCCGCGACTTCCTCACCGAAGACATCGACCGCGTGCTCATCGACAACGAAGCCGACTTCAAACGCACACAGGACCTCGTTTCCCAGATCTCCACCCGCTCGCGCGGCAAGATCGCCTACTACAAGGACAGCATCCCGGTCTTCGAGCGCTACAACATCGAGCGCCAGATCGAGCAGACCTTCCAACGCAAGGTCACCCTGGCCTCCGGCGGCGAGATCGTGATCGACGAGACCGAGGCCCTGATCGCGATCGACGTCAACACCGGCTCGCACAAGAGCCGCTCCGGCGACGAGAAGAACACCATCTTCCAGGTCAACATGGAGGCCGCCACCGAGATGGCGCGCCAGATCCGGCTCCGCAACATCGGCGGCCTGATCATCATGGACTTCATCGACATGAAGGAGCGGCGCCACCGCCAGTCCGTCTACGACCGCATGGTCGAGCTCATGTCGGAGGACAAGGCCAAGACCCACATCCTGCCCATCTCGCAGCTCGGCATCATGCAGATGACGCGCCAGCGCCAGCAGGAGTCGCTCTCAGCCAACATCTACACCGGCTGTCCCTACTGTCACGGCCGTGGCATCGTGAAGAGCGCGACGACCATGTCGGTCGAACTCCAGCGGCGGCTCTCCTCGGTCTGCCGCCGCCTGTTGGCCCGCAAGGACAACAAGGAATACGCGCTCCGCGTGCACGTGCACCCGTCGATCCTCGAACGCCTCCGCGCCGAAGACGCCGACCTGCTCGTGCGCGTCGAGAAGACCTACGGAGTCAAACTCGCCTTCCGCGCCGACCCCAACTACCACGTCGAAAATTTCAAAATCATCAACGCGATGACGAACGAAGAGTTTCGGTAAGTAAAAATTTGAGTCATTATCGGAAACTCAACTCCGCGATACTTTCAGTCCGCCGCGTGCCCATGGCCCGGCGGATTTTTTTGCGGTGAAAATTGGAATGCGCAGATCGCTTGTTTCCCCCGCCACTGTTCACTGCAACTCGACCTGCACGCGGTAAAACACGGGCGCGCTGCCGATGGTGAACGCCCAGCGGCCTTCCGTGACTTCATCGGCGAACGTCATTTTTGCCACTTCAATGAACGGCTCCGACAGTGAGTTGCTGCGCAGAATCCGATACCGGCGCCCCGGCGTTACCGGCCAGACCAATTCGTGTCCGTCGGGATTGATCGTTCTTTGCCACGTTACGGCGAACTGATTGCTGGCGTTAGTCGCATCCGTGCCCGCCATCCACTCAGCCCAATCCAGTTGGCCGTCTTTGTCCGTGTCGATCGTATCGACGTTGTAGAGTAAACGGCGACCGACGGTGGAATTCAGCAGACCGGAGTAGGAATGGCCGATGCCCGGCACGATATCCATCGTCTGCCGTTTGAGAATCGAGGGGCCAAAGTAATTTTGCAGGTGCCGGAAATAGGTCTGCATCCGGATGACGCGCTGCGTGCCCTGCTGCATGGATTCGCAATCGGTGCCCAGCGACGAGTGGTTGGGGTCGTTGTCCGCACTGCCGACCACGTGGAAAACGAAACGCTTCGGATACTGGGCGCGCATCGTCGTCGCCCCGGTCGCCGACGGATAGCTAAAGAGGTTGGTGAAGCCGTAAGGGTAGTCATTCATCGTCGGGCATGCGGATGCGGCTATTTCGGCGGCCGACAGTGTCGTGAAAATGCCGTCTCCATCGGGATCCCGCTCGGCCGAAAAATACAGACAGCTCGACGGTGCCAGCACCAAATACCGCATGTGAATCTCGCGCTGTGCCTCCAACGTGTTTTGAAAACGCCCAGCCACGGCGTAACGGTTGACCAATTGTCCGCCCGCCGAATGCCCGACGACGACGATCATTTTCAAATTCGGAAACAGGGTGGAAGTGGAAAGGGTGGTGAGGATGCGATCGACGACTTCGAAGGCACTGATCGAAACGCTCTGCGCACTCGGGCCCCAACGCGCCGTCGCAGTGCCGCGAAACGGAAAAGTGGACCAATAGAGCAAATCCGCCGGCACGGTAGCAGGAAGTTCTGCCGGCTCCAAAAATTGCGGCGCAAAAATGCACACTGAATCCGCCGCTCCCGTGTGCGTGCCCGCCGCGGCGGCCACGGCGTTGTAGGCATCTTGCGGCAAGTAACTGGAACTGTGAATTGCCAGCACCAGTTGTCGCACATGTGGCTGCGGCGTGTCGATGGGGTGACTGCCCACGTAGGGGATGAACAACGCCTGCCCGCTGACCGTGATCGGGTAGCGACCGCTCGCCAATGGCACGGCGCGTAACGGTGCGGCGAGCGCGGCCCACAGGCCGAAAGCAAGCAGTAGTATGGCCGGGCAACGCCACCGTGCAACGACCCACATGGGCCGAGGCCACGACACGAGGGAAGGATTGCGAAGGTGACGAGCCATATGGCGAAAAAAAAGCCCCGCTGGGTAGCGGGGCTGGAAAGACGAATTTAGTCGGAAATCAGACGCTCTGCATCCGACGGCGATAAGCCACGAAGCCCAAAGCCAACACACCGAAAATGGCGGCGTAGGTGCTGGGTTCAGGGACAGCGGTCAGGCTATCAAACGAGAAGCGGAAGGCGGCGGTTGTGCCCACGCCAGCAATACCAAAGAAGGCGATATCAGCGCGGTTACCGTTTTCAGGATGGACCGTGATGTTTGAAGGCACCGCCACAAAGGTCGCGGAGTTGAAACTCGATGCAGCAAACGTGGCCGTGAGTGCGCCTGTGCCTTGTGAGTCAAACAGGTTCACAATAAAGCCGTTCGACGAATTGCCGCTATCAACGCGGGCAACCGCAACAATCGTGTCGAAAGCCGTCGTCGCGTTAAACGTTGAGATCAAATCCGCAAAGCCGAAGTTACCAGAATCGTCGGGGCTGCCACCGCCAATTGCGGTGATCGACATAATCCCAGAAGACAATGACAGCTGATTCACCGGAGTGGCCCAAGAGCCGCTGGTGGTAAAATTACCACCGCTGGGAAGGGCGGTAAAATTCGAAATCAGAAATGATTGCGCGGAAAGCGAAACCGAAGCCAAGAGTGCAAATGCAACGACAAGTGTTCTCATAGTGTGTAGGGTGGAGTTAGGGAAATGAATGAGGGTGTGGTGGCAGCGCTACCGCGTTCAACAATCACGGGGGCACCAAACGGAATGGAAAGCGTATTGCGGTTGAAGGTCGAAGTGCCCTCGCGCCATTGGGCGACAGATTGATTGTAGTGGAAGGTGCGCCAGTTCACGCCATCGAATAGGGAAACCTTGTCGGCGGTAGCCAGATTGCCCGAAAAAGCATTAAATCCCGGAGAAGCTTGAATATTCAAGCTGCCCAATGTTCTCGCGACCGGAAAAACGCTACCAATCGGTGTAACGCCTGAACTACCAATCAAAATTTGCTCCTTAGCATCCGAAACGGCACCAAGCTGGAGGAACGAAACATTGCCATTGCCGCGGCGAATGTAGACGACGCCGGTATCGGGGCGAACGACGATATTGTTGCGGTTGAAGGTCGAGGTGCCTTCGCGCCATTGAGAGACAGATGTATTGTAATAATACTCGCGCCAGTTCACGCCGTCATGCACGCGAATCAAGTCAGCTTCGGCAGCGCTCGTCCCGCCAATCGTGGTGGCAATGCCGCTAAACAAGGTTGCCAAAGTGTCGCCAGGGACGATTTCGTAAGTATCGCCAGCGGCAATTCCCGCCGCGGATGGCGTAATGCCGCGATTCAATACCGTAACAACCGTCGCCGTGTTAGCGGTCGAAGTGGAAATCTGCCACCAAGTCCCTTGCGCCACACCGGAACGGATACGAACAAAGTAGGGAGTGGCGGCTTGGGAAAGAGCACTCGCCGACCAGCCAGCGGAGGTATCAGTAAAGCTGGTTGCCGAAACATCGGTGAGCGTTCCCCGACCCCGACCGACAAATGAGCCGGCCAATGGCAAGCGCATCGCGGGAGTAAAAGTGGAGAGTTTCGGCACGCCATTCACCGCTCCAGAGAGTGTAACGGTAATGCCACCAACGACCGGCGAATACGCCACGTCAGCTGCGGACAGCTGAGCAACGCACGTCAAAAGGGAGACTAACAGTAATTTTCTCATAGGGATAGTGACGGGCAACTGGTGGATTGAAGCAGGGTTTGGCTTTTGATGGCAAGCTGTTTGCAAAGAGATTTTAGGTAATAAGCAGTTTGCGTGAACGGCGATTTTCTTACGCAGGTGACGAAGGTTGTCCTCGAGGGATGCGGCGACGTGGCGGGTGATTAAGGCTGGGTGACGGAGAGACGGATAAAGACGCGTGTGCCGGAGGCGAGCGGGTAACGGGCCTGCCACGTCTCGGTGGCACCGGAGGCGGTGCGTTCATGGGTGACGCCGGTGGTGACCCACGTGCTCAAATCCGTGGAAATTTCGACCGCGTAGGTCAACTCAGAGCGATCGGAGGGGCGCTGGTAAGTGGCGGTCCAATCGTTGCCGGTCGCCGTCACGTCCAATGCCGGGGTGGCGTCGGCGAGGCGCGGGTCGCGGCCGAGGGCGTATTCGACGAGGTTGCTCAGGCCGTCGCGGTCGAAATCGGCGTGGGGACCGGTTTGTTGCGCGTCGGCGCGTTGGCTGGCATCAAAGCGCTCCAGCAACCATGACTGGAAATTCGCAGACGCGGTGAAGGTGCGGTCCACGTGGGTGGCGGCGGCGTAGATGAGATCGCCGGGTTGCGAGGCGCGCACCGTGACGCTGCCGGTGCCGGTCAAGGTGAGGGTGTTGCCGCCGGTCAAGGTGGCTGGGCCGGACACGATGCTGTAACTGACGGTCAGGCCCGACGAGGCGCTGGCTTGCAGCGAAACGGGCGTGGTGCTGTAGGCGACATTGGCCAGCGTCGGGAAGGTAATCGTCTGGGTGAGCGGATTGACCGTGAGCGCGGCGGCTTGGGACGTTTCGGAGGCGGTGCCGCTGTTATAGGTGACGACGCAACGGTAGTGGTTGCCGTTTAGGTTGGTGGTGGTGGGGAAGATTGCGAGAGTGCCTCCGGCAACACCCGAATAGGGCGAGTTGTTGGCGAGATTGGACCACGAGGCGCCGCCGTTGGTCGAAACCTGCCATTGCAACGTCGCGGCGCTCGGGGGCGCGGTTTGGACGTTGAACGAAGCGCTTTGATTCGCGGAGACGGTTTGGGCAGTCGGATGCTGGTTGAACACCGTCGCGGCAAAATTGGCCGTCGCCGAGCCGCTCACGACGACGTCGCGCCGGGCAAAATTCAATCCGTTGCCGCTGGGCTGCACGTTCCAGGTGCCATCGAAGACGTTGAGGGAGTAGTGGCCGTTGGCGTCGGTCTGCAGGCCCGCGGCGTAGTTCACATTCCCCACTGTGATATTACCGCTCACAAACACGCCTGACGCCACGGCGCCGCTAAAGTCAGTGATGGTGCCGCTGATCGTGCCGGTCGTGGTGCGCACGCGGAACGGAATGTCGGCGATGGTCTGATTGGTGGCAACGGTCAGAGAGGCGAGCACTTCAGTGGCGAGATTAAAATTCTGCGCGATGGGCAGAAAGAGGCGCCAGGTGCCAGCGACGACGCCGATATCGAATTGGCCGCTGCCGTCGGTCGTGGTTTGGAAGTAAAGGTTGCCGCCGATTTGACTTGCCGCCACCAGCATGCCGGCGACGGGCGCGCCGTTGTTCGTCAAAGTGCCCTGGAGATGCGCGGTCACGACGACGGGAGCGAAGTTTACGACGTGGGACGCACCGGTGACGTTAATCGTTTGGTTTTGGTAGGTCAGGTTATTCGCGTTCACTCCGACGGTCCAACTGCCGTTGATCACGGGAAAACTGTAATTGCCGAAATCGTCCAGTTGGGCACCGACGTTGTAACCCACTCCGTTCAGGTTGGTGTAGGCGTAAACATTGCCGGAGGTGATGGGGGTCGCGTTCGCACCGGTCACTTGGCCGCGGATGGTGCCGGTGCCGGTGACCACGGGAAGGTTGATGCCGGTGCGCGTTTGGTTGTTGGCGATGACTTCCGTGCGCGACGAGCTGACGAGATTGTTGCTGGCCGCGGAGTTGTTTTCTAGAGCGAGATGCCACGTGCCGGCGAGCACGCCAAGGTTGTAGTTGCCGTTGGCGTCGGTGGTGGCCTGGAGGAACAGATTGGTGTTGCTGGACTGGAGTGAGGCACCGACGCGCACGTTGGCGACGGGCACTCCGTTGTTAGTCACGGTGCCTTGGAAATGCGCGCTAGCGGCCAGTGCTACGAAATTCGCCTCGCCCGCCTGCCCGGTGCTGAGCGATACGCTCGTGTGCGGTGGCGGCACGAGCCCCGCGAGTGCCGGCGCATCTTGATCGACGCCAACCTGCCAATTCCCCGCGAGTGCCCCGAGCATATAGGCGCCGTTCGCATCGGTGTTGGTGTAGAGATTGTAGGTGTTTTGACCATCGTTGGCCCACACGCCGACATTCGCGAGCGGCACTTGCGCGCTATTGGCCACCACCCCGTAAATCAACGCGGTGACGGGACTGAAATTGATCGCGAGGTTCGTGACGTTTCCCGCGGTGGCGTCGGCCAGCGTCGAGGCGTTGGTTGACACGTAGCCGAGCAGCGCCAGCGATTTCTCCGAGGTCTCAATTTCATGGGCCGCGGCCGTGGCGCCGAAGGAGAAATTGCCCGCCGCATCGGTGAAGGCGATAGTGAAAAGTCCGTCCATCGATTGAACAAACAACTGGACCCCGGGCAGGCCAACCGCCGGATTGGCGCTGTTCGCCACCTTGCCGGAAATCGTGCGGGTCGTCGGCGTCATCGTAATGTTCGCCGTGGCCACTTGGTTGTTCGTCAATGTGATCTGTGGTAAATTCTCGAAGTTGACCACGTAGCCGCTGGCGACTGGGATAACGAGGTATTCGCCCGCCGGTGCGCTGATCGTGTATTGCCCGTTCGCGTCGGCGACCGTGCCCCAGAGAAATTCGTCGTCGTCGCCCATCAATACCAAGAGCCCGACCATCGCATGGGGCACGGGCGTCGTGCCGTTGCTCGTGATCGTGCCAGAGATCGATTGGCCATCACTGGTCGCGGTGAGGGCGAACGGTGCGGTCACGGCTGCGAACTGCGCCGTCGGACTCGACACGCGCACCAAGTAACTACCCACCAGCCGTCCCAATTCTGCCGTGGCGCTGAGCGAGATTGGCGTGTTGATTTCCGCATTGGCGGTCGCGTCTTCGTCGGCCGGGATATGGCGATTGCGCTGCCCCCCGATTTGGGGCGCGGGGCCATCGGTAACGAGCGAACTTTGCACCAACGCATCGGCGCCATCGATCACGCCGTTGCCATTCACGTCGAGAAACCGCTCCACCAGCACCGTATTGCCGGGGGCATTCAGGCCCGTGATCTGAATCATCGCGCTGTTGGTGCTGTTTACCGCCAGTGTCGCCGGCACGATCACTACCTGCGGCACCGCCTGCATTGAGGCAACCGACGTGATGAATCCCATGACGCAATACACCAACAAACGAGATGCATTCATGAATTTCACCTATCAAAATAATTTTCCCGTGACGACCTCTAATAAGCCGCATTGATTGCAATTAGAGTTGCTTCGCACAATTGCGGCGCACTGCCACCGGCCATCTCGCGACGGCGGCAACCTGACGGGCGGGCAATTCGGGAGCGAAAAAATGCGGACGACGGCGAGCCGAGCGGATGCCGTGCGCGCCATGTTTCCAGCGAGCCAAGTCCGCGAGCGGTCGCGGCGGTTGCGCGCCGCCGCCCTCCCGCTCGCCTAACGCGCCAAGCCCTGCCTGCGCACCCAATTCGCCGCGCGGGCCACCAATGCGTTCGCGTGCGGCAGAGCCAGCTTCAGCTTGATGCTTTCGCGATGCGACTCGACCGTCTTCACGCTCACGCCAAAGGCCGCCGCGATTTCCTGCGTCGAACGTCCGAGTCCCAATTCGCGAAACACCTGCAGTTCGCGCTCGCTCAGCGTCGCAACTTCGCTCGCCGGCACCAGCGGTGTCGCTGCCGCCGATGTTGCCCTGCTCATCACTTGGCGCACCGCCCCGACGATCGCTTCCGGCCCCTGCCGTTTCGAAAGAAAAATATCCGCACCCGCCCGCAACGCCTTTGGCGCATAGGCCGCCTCATCGAGCATCGACAACACCACAATGCGCAACCCGGCGAAATCGCGCCGCAGCTCCCGCACCAGTTGCAAGCCGTCCTCTTCCTGCAACATCAGGTCCACGACGGCCACGTCGGGCCGATGCTGGGCCACGAGCGAGCGGGCCTCGCCAGCGTCACCGGTTTCGGCGCACACCGTGAAATCCGCCACGCTGCGCAACGCCGCCGCCACGCCCGCGCGAAAGAGCGGATGATCGTCGATCAATAGAATTTGCATACTCATCGTGGAAAACGAAATGACGATTCGCGGGCGAACCACCGCCATTGCCCCGCCATACTCAGGTCAGTTTTCGCCAACGCGCAAGCTCCGCCGCGCATTGTGCCCAACTGCGCTGCGCCGCCGTCGTGTTCTGTTGCTCCGCCGCGCCCGCCAGTGCGTCGCACGCCGCGAGTAACTCATCATCGCCCACCGCCGCCGCGCTGTTGGCCAGATAGTGCGCGGCCGCGCGCATTTGCCGCCACTCACCCGCGCGCATCGCTTGTTCGACCCGCTGCGTCACCGCCGGCAACTCCTCGCAAAACTGCGTCGCAAGCGCCTCGCGCCACAACGATGTCGTCGTCTCCGGCGCCGCTGGCAACGCCAACGCCGCGAGTAATTCCTCCCGCGCCACCGGCTTGGTCAGAAAATCGTCCATCCCCGCCGCCAGTGCCGCAGACCGCTCCTCCGCCCCAGCGTGCGCACTCGCCCCGACAATGTGCAACCCCGCCCGCATCGCGCGCAACTTCGGCGCCAACTCAATACCCGATTCACCGGGCAGAGCGATATCGAGAATCACCGTATCGATACTCCCGTCGCGCAACGCCGCGCACGCTTCCGCATCATTACTGGCTACGGTGCACCGCGCGTCGCTCGCCCGCAAAATCGTCGCGAACAATTCGCGCACCAACGGATTGTCGTCCACGACCAACACGTGCCGCTGCGCCAGACCCGCGGCCGCCTTGGTCGCGATGGGCAAAGCGTCCGCATGCCCGGCGGACAACCGGACCGTCGCCCGAAACTCCGTGCCGCTCCGCCCGTCGCTCCGCACCGTAAGCACACCGCCCATCGCACGGCAGAACGCCGCACTGAGCGCCAGACCCAGACCGGCCCCTTCCTTGTGCGCCGTGTGTGCGAGTCGCGTAAACGCCGTGAATAATTGCGGCCGCGCTTCCGCCGGAATCCCCGGCCCCGTATCCGTCACCCGGAGTTCCAGCCGCCACTCTGCCGGCGCCAGCAACTCCGCCGTGAGCGCGACAGCGACACTGCCGGTGTCGGTGAATTTCACCGCATTGCCCACGAGATTGAAGACCACCTGCCGCCAGCGGGTGCCATCAAGCAACACCTGCGCCGGCACGCCCGGGGCGATGGCGCAGGTGAGCGCCAGTCCCTTGGCTTCCGCCCGGTGGCGCAACCCTTCCACCACCTGTTGGGCGAGCGCGCCGGGATTCTCCACGCGCGGTGCGAGCCGGAACGTGCCCGCCTCGACGGAGCCGAGGTCGATCAGGTCGTTGACCAGTCGCGTCATCAACTCCCCGTGCTGTTGCACCGCGCCGAGCCATTGCTCCGCCTGCGCGTCGCCCGCGAGGCGTTGCCGCAATAGATCGCTGTAACCGAGCACACTCTGCAGCGGCGTGCGCAACTCGTGGCTCACCGTCGCGAGAAAGACCGACTTCATCCGGTTCGACTCCGCATGCACCGCCGCCGCCCGCAGCGCCGCCTCGCGGTCGCGCGCGGCGCGGCGTTGAAACAACAGCGTCGCCCCCAAAATCAAACCCAGCGCCGTCACCGTCAGCGGACCCGACCGCCATTTGCGCTCCAGGCTTTGGAAAAATTCCACCTGTTCAAACTCCAGCCAGCCCAGCATCCGCTCGTCCTCTGCCGTGATCGCCGCGCGGCAGAAATACGGTTGCCCGATCTCCGGCACCGGCGACGCCTCGATCACGTTGCGCGCCGCGTCCCAATCCGCCTGGTCCTGCGGCGTGGCCCGGCGCAGCAACTCCATCGTCTCCCGTCCCTGCGTCGGCCGGCTGCTCGCCACGGCGATCAACCAGCCTTCCTTCACCACCACCAGATGCGCCGCCTTCATGTAGGGCGTGGCGCGTTGCTCGCGATTGAGCACGCGGGTGATCTGCCGCGTCAGCTCCACTGAATCCGGCGGGAGGCGGAGCAATTCGCCGCGCGTCGCCCACTCCACTCCTTCGATGCGCGGCAGTGGTTGTTCGAAAAGTTTCAACACCTCGCGGTCAAACAACGCCGCGCGCGCCGCCGCCGTGCGCAGCCGGTTCTCGTGCAACTCGCGCCGATTGTCGCGGCCGGTTTGGTGCGCAAAGCCCAGCCCCACCACCAGCCACACCAACGCGAACAGCAACGGCCGTCGCCACTCACGCCATAAATACAATCCCGCCACCAGTGATTTCGATCCGAGCACGCCGCCGAGCAGCGCCAACACCGTCGCCGCCGCCACCACCGTGTGCACCAGCGCTGCCGTCAGCCCCATTGGATTCGGTGGCTCCATGCGTTGTGCTTCGCCGAGCAGCAATGCCAACGGACCGACCGTCGCAAAGACCGGCACCGTCGCCGCTGCGAGCAAGGCAAGCAGCGCGCGCCGGTCCCCGCGAATACGCCATCCCAGCGCCGCCGCCGTCACTAGCGCCCACGCCGCCAACACATCGCCGGCCCCCGCCTCACTCGCGAGGTGCCACGACGCCGCCGCGCCGGCGAGCACCACGGCAACCCAGCGCCACCGCGGCGCGCCCGCCTGCACCGCCGCCCGCCATCCCCACCCAGCCCCCATCGCCGCGAGCAACCCACCGTGCAACCAATCGCCGAGCACATGCGGTTCGATCAACGCCGGTTTGTAATTTTCAATCGTCCCCGGAATCAGCCGGCTGTGAAAAAAATCAAACGGCTGGTTGTAGATGCCGAACTGAATCATCGCGCCGAGCACACCGACGCCCGCCACCCACGGCAGCCAGATCCAGGTGGTCGCCCGACGCGGATGCCACCACCAGAGAGTGGCGGCAATGCCCCATCCCAGTAAACTCAGGAACCAAAAATAATCCTGCTGCACACTGAGCTGCCGAAACCAAAGTGGCCAAATGTCGTGGGTGCCCATGAGTGAAACGTCAGCTACTCAACGCGTCTCGCGTCGCAGCGTCACCCAAATTAATCCTCCATTAGCAACTAGGGCTGTTCGACCTTGAGGCGGAAAAATACTTTGTCGCCCGCGCTGAGCGGCACACTCGCGCGCCACGTTTCCGTGGCGCCCGTCGCCGTGCGCACATGCGTCACTCCGCTGGTGCTCCAACTGGTCAACGCCGTCGAAGTCTCCACCGCATACGTGATGCCGGTGCGTTCCGCCGGTCGCGTGTAAGTGAAGACCCATTCCTCGCCGGTGCGGCTCACCACGGGCAAATTCGCCACCGACGCCACGCGCGGATTCAAACCGAGCGCGAACTCCATGAGATTGGTCAAGCCATCGGCATCCGGGTCCGCCGCCGCGCCGCTGATCGCCGCGTCGGCCAATTCACCAGCGGTAAAATGCGTCTGGCGAAACGCGGCGAAACTTCCGGCGAGAACATCGTTGATTGTTACCACGACTTGTTGCGTCGCGCCGAGCGTCGCCCCGCCGATCAAGGGTTGTCCCAAATTCACGGAGAAAGTTTCCGCCCCCTCGCTCAACGCATCCGTGGTGAGCGGCACGGAAATGAACTTCGTCGCCAAGTCTCCGTCGGCCCACGTGAGCACGCCGCTCGTCGGGGTGAAATCCGCTGCCGTCGCCGAACCGGCGACCGTGGAGTAACCAACCATCTGCGCGCCGAGCCCCGGCCCGGTGCGCGTCACCCCGAGTTGCACCGTCGTGCCTTCCGCGCCGTTCGCGGTGGCACTCGCAAACTGCATCACATCTCCACCGCCCGCGAGCGAACTGAAGAATTGCCACACGGGGCGGTTGGGCGAAGCGCCTTGGAACGAGGCGACATCGCCCGCCAACACGACACGACCATTCGGCAAGAACACGAGAGCATCCACCGTCGAACCGTGGCCTCCCGCTGCGGCGAAACTCGTGTTCACTGTTCCCGTCGCAGAGAGCAACGCCACACGAGAAGCACTCACGCCGGACACCGTCGTAAACGTTCCGCCGAGCAAAACATTTCCGTCCGGCAATCGCAGAATCGCGTTAACTTCTCCATTGGTGGTCAGTGCGAAACTGCTGTCCAGCGCACCGGTGGCGGAGAGGCGCGCCACGCCGCCGCGCGGCGTGTTGTTGAACGCGGTGAAATTGCCCACGATCAAAAGGCGGCCGTCCGGTTCGACCACGATCTGGCGCACCGTGCGGATGTCGCTCGTGCTGCCGTCTAGATGCGCGCCCGCCACCACGCCGCTAAAGGTCGCATCCAATGCCCCGGTAGTTTCCACGCGGCAAAGACCGGCCTTAAAGTTTGCCCCCGAGAAATAAAAACTGCCGCCGACCAATAATTTTCCGTCCGGCTGCAACGCCAGCGACTCCACCCGCCAACCACTATCGCCGCCAAAATTCGGACCGATGAAACTTGAATCGAGCGAGCCGTCGGCATTGAGGCGCGCGAGATATTCCCGCGGCGTGTCATTGAAGGTCGTGAAACTGCCGCCGACGATGATCTTGCCATCCGGCAGCACGAGCACGGCACGCACGGTGTTGTTGGCACCGGTGCCGGGATTGAAACTCGGATCGACGCCCCCGTCAGCGAGGAGCCGCACGATGCGATTGCGCGCCACGCCGCTGAAATCAGTGAACGAACCGACGGCGAGAATCCGGCCGTCAGGTTGCCGCGCGAGGTCATAGATCGCGCCGGTCTCGGCCCCTCCGCCCGCCGCGAACGCGGCATCGAGCGTGCCATTGGCCAGCAGGCGCGTGACGCCACCGCGATTGTAGACCGCAAACTGCGCATCCTGCACCTGACTAAAAAATCCTCCGAGCACGATACTGCCATCCGGTAGCGGCAGGAGTTTCCCCACCGTGCTGTTGATAAAATCGGACGCAAATTCAGTGTCCCGCACGCCCGGATCCACAATTGTCACCGTCGCCAGATTATTCGGTCCGAGCAGCCCACCCGTGACACCGCTGAGCGTGACCGTGAAATTTTCCGTGCCTTCAAAAATCCCGTCGGCCACGAGCGTGATCGTGATCGTCTTATTGCTGCTGTCGCCGTCGTGCCAAGTGATCGTGCCGCTTTGGGCCGCAAAATCGGCCGGACTCGTCGCCGTGCCGGCAACCGTCGCGTAGTTAACCGAAAGCGCACCCACCGCATTGCGCGAGCGCACGAGCGTGAGAGTGACCGTGCCATTTTGCTCCGCCGCGAGCCAGCTGGCCCGGCTCCATTGCACAATCGGTTGCAGGCCGACTGCCACGTCGAGATATTCTTCCGCCCCACTGCCACCCTGCGCGACCGGACGAATCGTGATTCCCGCCACGGCATCCGTAAAAGTCACACCGATCGCGAGACCGGCATCGCTCACGTTTGCCCCCGGCGTCGTCATATCAAGCAGGTCGCTCTCTTGATTGGTATTGTAGCCCCAGAGCACGTAAGCGCCGCCATCGAGCGACGTCGCCCCTGAGCCGCGGCGGTAACCAATCCAGTAATCACGCGTATTGTCGCGCACGATTTTGAGCGCGCGCGCGTTCGCCAAATTCGCGGCGGCCGCGTCGAAACGATAAATGCGATAAGTCCCCGGTGCCGCGGCCAACGTCACTCCTGTGTCGGGAATCCACTGCAAAATGCTTTTGTTCCAATGACTGAATTCACTGGAGAATTCATTGCCATCGCCCATCAGATCAAAGATGTCGCCATACTCGATCGAAGTGCCGCCCGCCGAAATCGGATCGCCATCGTTGACCAGCCAGAGATTGGCGTGCCGCAAACCGTAGGTATGGCCCACCTCATGGGCGACGACGCGGAAATTGTAGCTGCCGTTGATCCAAAAATTCTTCCCCGTGATATTCCCCAAGCCGCCGTAAGTTATCTGTGAACCCGGCAGCGCGGAAAGCCGCGAAAACACCACCCCGATGCGATCGTAGGCCGCCAGATCATAACCGGCCGCCGTCGCCACCGTTCGCGCATCGCTATGCAATAACGTGTTCGCTGCATTACTCGCGTAACTCGCCGCCGTCGACGGCACGCGCAACACTTGCGTCACATCCGGCGAATCGCCCGCCACTGTCGCCGCCAGCGCGAGCGTGGATTTGCCGTAACTGTTGGTGGCAAAAAAATCGCGGATGCCGTTGGGCTCGTTGAAAAGATTGATGGCGAAATCCTCCGTGATCTCCGTGGACGATGTGCCGAGTTTGGGGGTGCCGACGAGATCGGAAAAATCGATGCGGATAATTAAAATTTTCTTCGGGCCATGCGTCCACGATTGGGCGGGGCGGTTGCTCACGCCGCTGGTGCCCGGCTGGCTGTCCGCCGCCGTGTGTCCGGTGTCGCCATGCAATTCGCACGCCATGAGAAATTGCTCCAGCTGCACCAGATGCTCCACGCAAACGAACTCCACCTTGTCGCCATACTGCACCGCCACCGGCGCCGCCGTGTGCGCTTGCGCACAGGTGGCCCAAGTCCCGGCTGCGCCCTGTGCACTGACGCGCTCGCCCTCTTCGAGCAGGCGCAACGGTGAATCACTCACCGCCAACGCCCGGTCAATCGCGATGCCGCTCAACGTCGCATAGGGAATCGTGTCCTGCAGCGCTCGCCGGCCATAAACATAAGCGCGATACTCTTCCCGCCCGATCAACGCGGCACGAAACATCGGCTCGGTCACGACATGGCCGGGTTCCGGCGTGACGCCGTTGAGCGCCAACTCACCGTCGCCGGAGATGCGTGTTTCGAGCCACGCCGTAATTTCTGTCGGCAAATCCTGCCGCACCACCATCGGCACGGCCGCCATCAACGCGGCCCGCGGATCAGTGCGAATGAGATCCGCCAACACCGCGCGGCGCGCTTGTGCCAAACGAACACCTTCTTCGTGCAACGCGGCCCGTTCCGCCGTCGGCGCCGCCAAGTAGCGCGATGTCCAATCCTGAAAAGCACGGAACTCCGGTTGCTCCGTGGTTGCCCACCCCGCGCCAATCACGGCGCGGGAATCACCGGTCGCTGTTGCGGCAATTGCCACCGCGGGATACGTCGTCGCTGACCGAGAGTGGGGCGTCGGTTCCGCAACCGCCGCGACGGATTGACTGCTGCCACGCATCGCCGTGTCCACGGAGTTGTTTTCCTCTGTCGGCCAATGCCGCACCACCAACCATCCCACGATAACCAAAGCGAAAAACACGAGGAACGACAGACGATGTTTCATAGGAGAAAGGGGGTAACCAAGTGCGCGGGCCGCACCATTAACGTGGCATTAGTCGCGAGCTTGTCGCCAGTAACTTGCGCCGTAAAGCCTTGATCCGCTTGGGCCAATTACCGCGTCACTCGGAGGCGGAAAAATAAATTCCCGGAAGCACTCACCGGCACGGAGGCTCGCCAAGTTTCGGTCGCCCCCGTCGCGGTGCGGGTGTGCGTGACCCCAGCGGTGCTCCAGGTCGTTAGATCAGTCGAGGCCTCGACG
The DNA here is from genome assembly GCA_030681265.1 of Candidatus Didemnitutus sp. Taxonomy (GTDB): domain Bacteria; phylum Verrucomicrobiota; class Verrucomicrobiia; order Opitutales; family Opitutaceae; genus Didemnitutus. Next base: position 20,478 of record JAUXXD010000052.1, read on the forward strand.
GCGTAAAGCACATCGCCGCGCTCAGCGGGCCGCGTATAAGTAAAGGTCCACTCGGTCTCCGTGCGGGCGGTGCTCCCCGCGGCGCCGGCGTTCGCTACGCGCGGATTCAACCCGAGGGCGTATTCCACGAGATTGCTCAAACCATCGCCATCGGGGTCGACCGTTGGGCCACTGATGCTCGCGTTGGCCCGCTCTGGCGCGTTGAAATGATCAAGATTCCACGAGTCAAAATTCGGTGTGACGACAAAGCTGCGGTCGACCGCCGGTGCGGCGTGGTAGTTGGCGTCGCCGACTTGCGCGGCGCGCACCACCACCGTGCCCGTGCCGGTCAATGTGAGGTTGGTGCCCGCGATCGTCGCGGGGCCGGAGACAATACTGTAGCTGACTGGTAATGTAGAACTCGCGGTCGCCGAGAGCGGAATTGCGGTGCTGTTGAAGGGGCGGTCGGACAATGCGCCAAACGTGATCGTCTGCGCCACTGGTTGTCCGCTGGGCGAGTGAGCGAACGACAAAATGATCGAGCCAGATTCCCGATCCCAGCCATCCACGGCGAAATAATAGGTGAGGTAGGCGTTGACCGGAATCGTCACCGCGCTGGTGCGTGGCCGGGTCGGCGAAGGGTCTTCGGCCGGCGTGACGATATCATCATTCGCGGCGAGTTGGGTCAGTGCGTTGACTGCCGTGCCGGTGTAAGCGCCGAGCATGGTGTCAAATTTCGTGCCGGCTGTTGCGACGGTCAGACTGCCGTTCGACGGCGCGACAATTTTCCACCACACGGAAGGGCCGCCGATTTCGTTTGGCGCGTGGTTGGGTTCACCGACTTCCTTGGTGGCGCTCGTGCTGCGCCCGGTGACTTGGGCGGAGTGGTTGACCAAGGTGACCAACTGCGCGTCGACAAAATCGTCGTTCGCCGGACGCACCACCGGCGCGGGTGCGCCGTAGAGGTATTGCGCTCCGTCAATGTCGTCTTGCTGCAAGCTGTCCACGCTCGAGATGAAGCTGTTCATGATGGGCGAGCCGGCTTGACCGGATTCGTCCGGGTGATCGAGGCCGAGCACGTGGCCGAGTTCGTGCAGCGCGACACGGCGGAGATCCGTCGCCGACCGCGTGGCCCCGCGATAGGAATCCCACGTGCGTGCGATGTTAAAAATCACATCGGCCTGCGTGCGACGGTAACTGCCATCGCTTTCGAGGGTGCTGGCGCGATAGGAGATTGCGACGGCGAGCGTGTTCGCACCGAAAGATTGGCCGTAGGTCGTGGAGGAGAAAAACATTTCGTTGATGCCGTTGCGGTCGCCGCCATCGCCCGCTGCGGCGATCACGCCGCTGAATTGCGAGGCGCCAAGCCAGGCATTCCACTGCTGCATCGCTTCCTGCACACTGGTGCTGTAATTCGAGCCGTCGGATAGGAGCGGCGTCGTGCCCAGCTTGATCTGCATCGTGATCGAGCCGGGGCCAAATTTCACCGCCGCAGCTTCACTGCCGTCGCGAATGATTTCGTAGCCCTGCCCGCTGGTCGCCCACGCCAGCACCGCGCAGCAGATGCTCCCGCGCCACAGCTTAGCGCTCATGGATTAGACCTCGGGCCACGCGCGCCTGTTTGATCTGTTGCACAAAATCAACCGGCGACAACGCATCGCCCGATTTGCGGAGGCGGCGCATCGCCTGCGCGACGGCGTCCGACGGCATCGGCGCCGCCACTTCGGCGACGTCGCTCAGCGGCACGCCGTTGGTGCGCGTGATGTATTCACGGCCGGTCGCCTTGTCTTTGCGCACCGGATAGCGGCCATGCATCACCGCGTAGGTCGGATAGAAATTAACGCCATTTCCCGCCACAAAGAAAATCTCCTCCTCGCCGACGACAAATTTCGGCACGCCTTCGACGGTCATGACCGAGTCCCCAACGCGGCCGCCGAGCATCGTCAGCACCAGCGGCGTCGGCGGCGTGCCGACGATCACTTCCGTCACTTCGAGTTCGATGTGCGTGAAGATGATTTCACGTCCTTCGTGTTGCCGCGCCTCGTAGCTGAGACTGCGCACCTTGGCGCGCACGACATAATCGGAGCCGTTGACCAACTCCGTGAACTCCGGCGGCACCACGGTGGTGGCTTGCGCCGTTGTGGCTGCGCTCAACAGAGCGGCGACAACGATCAAACAAACGCGGGCAGTCTTTGAAAAAATCATGTGCACAAGGAATTCACGGACATGCGTCGAGCAAGTGGGTTGCGCGAGACTCCGGCAGTTTTTCCACCGGGCAGCCAGCCGGAAAAATCCCGCATCCACGCATATTAGTGCTGCGTAATTTTCAGCCGGAAGAAGTGCGGTGCGGGCGAATTCGGATCGCGCGGCACGGTCGCCCGCCAGGTTTCCGTCGTCCCCGTCGTGACGCGTATGTGCGTGACGCCGTCGGTTGTCCAAGAAAGCAAGTTCGTCGATTGTTCGACTTGGTAGGTGAGATCATCGCGGTCGGCTGGACGCGTGTAAGTAAATTCCCACGTCACCTCTGCCGCGGCTACTGCCGGGAGGACGCTTAGATCGACAATCTTGGGGTTCCGACCGAGGGCGTATTCCATCAAGTTGCTCACGCCATCCCCGTCGAAATCCGCCAACGATCCTGTGCGGGACAGATCGAGTCTCTGCTCGAAAGTGAAACTTTGCGCCAGCCAATGGGTATAGGACTGCCGCGCCTGAAAGCTCTGCGTGACGCTCGCCGCACCGGCATACAACGCGTTGCCGATCTGGGTCGCGCGGATGGTGACCACGCCGAGGCTCGTGAGGGTAACGATGTTGTTGTTGATCGTCGCCGGGCCACTCACCACGGAATAGTCCACCAGCAAACCCGAAGTAGCGGTAGCGATGAGCGAGAACGGATCCGAGGTCACCGGGCGATCGTTCAACACTGGAAAATCGATTGTTTGGGCGAGCTGGCTAAACCACAATTGCGCCCGCACCGAGGTCGTGTTGCCCGCCCCGTTCGTGATCACGACGTCGTAGTCGCCTTCATCGGCGATGTTGGCGGAGAGCAACGTGAGCACAGCACCGGTGGTGCCCGAATAATTGGTGTTGTCGGACAACGGCACGCCGTTGCGCCGCCAGCGGTAACTTGGATTCGCGCCGCCGCGCGCCGCGACGGCAAAAGTCGCCGGTTCTCCGGGCACCACGGAAGTTGATTGCGGTTGCCGCAACACTTCGGGCGCACCGGTAAAAATCGCAGGATCAATCACCGCATGGGTTGTTGGGTCAATCAGTCGAAAACTCAAAATGCCCGCTAAGGTCGTCACGAGCGTGAGACGCTCGCCCGGCACTTGGAAGAGAGCCACTGGGTAGCCGGAAAATAGCGTGGTGCGTTCCGTGGTGTAGTTGCCGGAATTGGTATTCCAAGTTTGCAATTCCGCTCCACCGGCCACGGCGCGAACCGTGTTCAATTTATCCGTCGTCCAAGCAGTGTCGGTGAAAACCCGCGGCAATTTCGCGAGACGTTTCAGCGACACCACATCGTAAATTTGCCCGGAACCGAGGGATGCGCGCTGGCCGTCGGGTGACAAACGCATCGGCAACCAACCCATGAGTTCAGTGTCAGAATTGCTCCCAAGTGTGGCGAGGATTTGGCCCGATGATGAAATCGTGTGGGTGGTTAGGCTGCTCGGGGAGAAATTGGCATAAAAAAGCATCCGTCGCGCTCTTTCGCTCCACACGAATTGGCGCGAATAACTGGTAGTGGAACCCCAATGCTGGGGCTTGCCCAAGGGCGAAAGCGCGAAGTGCCCCCAAGTCTGATCATTAGCAAAGAGGTGTCGGTCCGCCGCGTGCAGCCCCTGCACCAGCAGGAAAGAACTGAAGAAAGGTGCGTCGGCTCCGACTTTGCCCAACTCAGTAATCACGCTCTTGCGCAACAATACGCCGCGTTGTTCATAAAAGAGCGCCTGGTGCGCGGGAGACATGGCCACCCAATCCGGCGAGCCACGCAACGGCACGGTCGCCAGATAGCGGCCCTCGTAAACCGACCAACGCACGACCGCCCGATCCAGTTTCGAGTAGATATAGAGATTACCAATGCCATCCGTGGTAATCTCCGGCGACCACAGCGCTCGATTCCGCGGATCGAAGCTTGCCGCCAGCGGTGATGGTTGCACTGCGGCTAACGCGAGCTTTTGCACACTCGGCAGCGTGCCCGCAGCCGTGGGCCGGGCAAACCCGATGACTGACTGACCCTTCAGCGCAATAAACTGCGCGCTGATCGCGAAGTTCGTCATACCACTTTCTTTCCCCGCCGCATCAAATCGCGCCAATTGACCCGCGCGAACCAATACCCATCCACCATCAGCAACCTCCAGCACGTGATCAAACGCACCGCCGAGTCCGCTGTAGAGTGAGTGAGTATCCGTATGGAAAATCCCTCCACCGTTATCAATCACCCAAGGATCCATTTCGCACCACAAAAGCCTGCCGCCCATTGAGAGAACGGGATAAATCCGTCACTGTAACATACGAACCAAAGGTGCCATCTTCCCGCCAGACCAAGCGCTCTAACCTTGCCGATGAAGAATTCGTGTTAATGAAATAAATTCCTTGGTCAATTTGACTGTAAGCCGCGCCATTTGACGCCCCACCATACATGGCCAAGGTGCTGATCTGTTGTCCCGTCTGCCTGTTGATCGTCCGGTAGTTCGCTGGAGAATTATTTCCTGCAGCGACTAACAATTGCTCGCCGCGCACCAGCAGGCTTCTGATGTCGGCCAAGGCCAAGAGGCTGGTTGGATTCAGCAACTCTCGCGAGTAACGCACCACTTCCGTCGCGCTGGCGACGTAAATGGCGTCAGTGGCAAAGGCAACCGCCCTCGGCGCGGATGGCAGTGTCCACGTCGACAACCAAGTTTCAGAGGCCAGATCGTAGCGGGTCACGCGCGGCGTGTCTTGGAAGAAGAAATACACCACCCCATCGACCTCTTGTGCCGCCACCCAATACTGTGCGGAACTTTCATTGAAGCGGGGATGCCGATAACTGATCGACTGCGTGTTACTAACCCCCGTCCCTGACGCGTTCGTGATTGTGACGTAGTATTCTCCGAAACTCGCCACCGTGGCATTACTTGCCGAGTAGTAAGACAACGTCGCTCCGGGGATCGCTACTCCGTTGCGATACCATTGATAGCTCAGCGATGGACCCCAAGTTTGCGAGGCGGTAATGCCAATCGAAATATCTACTCCCAACGGAACCGTAGGGTTACTCCCGATCCTGATATTTTGGGGCGGCGGCAACGCAATCACCTCGATTTCTGCGGCGTCACTCAGAGTTGTGCCCGCCACATTGGTCACCGCAACCGTGTAGGAACCCGCGTGCGCCTCTTCCGCGCTTGCCACGGAGTATTCGCTGGATGTCGCCCCAGCAATGGGTGCTCCGTTTCTGAACCATTGATAAGTGACCGACCCACCCGAACCAAGACTCACCGCGAGCCAAAACGGCGTCGTGCGAAATACCGTCTGGCCCTTGGGTTGCGTGGCGATTTGCGGCAGATCAATCACGGTCAACCATGTATAATTGCTGGTGATTGAACCCGCCTCATTCGTGACAGTGAGTCGGTAACTGTCTTGGTCACTAAATTGAATATTTGGGATGACGAGAGTCGCGGACGTTGCCCCGGCAATCACTTGGTTCCCGGTTGTCTTCTGCCATCGAAAAATCATCGGCTCACTCCCGCTGACGACAGCGGTGAGCGTCGCCGTGCCACCCCGAGCCACCGTTTGCGACTGCGGCTGGGTCACAATCTTCGGCGAGGCCATATCGACGATCAAAGTCGCGGCCGCGCTCGCAGCTGCCCCTCGTGCGGTGCTGACCAGACAGCGATACTCGCCAGCCCGCGCGCGTGTGACCGCGGTGAGGTTAAGCAAGGCTGCCGTCGTCCCCGCGACACCGGAGCCATCAGGCAGATTTGACCACTCGCCGCCAACAGAGCGGTATTGCCACTGATAGGTCAATGGGGGCGCCCCCACCGCGGCCACAAAAAAGGTAGTCGACTGAAATTCCTGAATCCGGCGGTTGACCGGCTGCGTGGTGATTCGCGGAATCGCCGACTTAAAATTAAGATTCAACTTCACCGTGCCTGATTCACCTTCACGACCATCGACCGCGATATGATACGTTGTGCCACTGTTCACCGCAAAAGTCGCGGTGCTCGTCCGATTGAATGAAACCGAAATGTCATCGTGCGACGCGATCAAGTTCAGGGCGTCCACCGCGCTGCCGGTGTAAACCGCGAGTTGCGTATCAAACGTCGTCCCCGGCGTCGACGCAGTGAGGTCGCCATTTTCGATCGCCGTCCATTGCCACCAAACTGACGCGCCGCCGACCCGTGTGGTCACGTGGTTAGGTTCACCGGGCTCCTTGGTGGCGTTGGTGCTGACAATCGTTCCTTGCACGGCATCTTCGGTCAGCGTCAGCGCTATGGCGTCGGCAAAATCATCGTTGACGGGGCGCACGATCGGACCGGGCGGCTGGTAGAGAAATTGCGCACCTTCCCGGTCATCGCGCTGCAGACTATCGATGTTGCTGATGGTGCTATTCATGACGGCGTTGACCGACTGACTCACGTCATCCGGGTGATCGAGTCCGAGCACGTGGCCGAGTTCGTGCAACGCCACGCGGCGGATATCCGTCAGGCCTGACTGCGTGGCGCCGCGATACGAATTCCAGAGCCGCGCCGAGTTGAAAATGATGTCTGCTTGCGTGCGCCGGAAAGTGCCGTCCGTCTCCAACGTCATGCTGCGGGACGACAACATTACCGCAATGGTATTGCTGCCAAATGCCGTGCCATAAACCGTGTTGGAAAAAAAGATCTCATTAATCCCATTCGTGCTTCCGCCTCCCACCCCCGCGGCGGCAATCGTGCCCTCAAACTGCACTCTGCCGATCACGGCATTCCAGTCATTCATGGCTTCTAACACGCTCGTGCTGTGGTTTGTGCCATCTTGCAATACCGCCGCCGTGCCCAACTTGATTTGCATCGGGATCACGCCCGGCAGCCACTTCACGATGCGCACTTCGAACGGCGTCAATTCTGCGCGGATAATATCATACGCCCGCGCGACCGGACCAGTCACGAGCACTGCGAGCAACACGCCCGCCGTCAAAAAATTATTTCGCATTACTCGTGCTTTCCCCGGCCCGGGTTTGTTTTATTTGGGTGACAAATTCTTCCGGCGTCAGTGCCGTCGCGGGCGACTGCCGCTGGCGCAACATCGCAGCCATTGGCCCTTCCGCCATCGGCAACACCACTTCCGCCACGTCGGCCAACGGCACGCCGTTGCTGCGCGTGATGTATTCGCGATTCGTGTCGGGTTCGCGTTGCACCGGATAACGTCCGTGCATCACCGCGTAGAGCGGGTGAAAATTTCGGCCATTCCCCTCAACGAATAAAATATCCTCTTCGCCCACGCGAAATTGCGGCGCGCCTGCCACGGTCATTTCCGTGTCGCCGAACTTGCCGCCGAGCATCGTCAACACCAGCGGCGACGGCGGCGCGCCCGCGATCACTTCGATTGTTTCAAATTCGATCCTCGTAAAAATCAGCGTCTGTCCTTCCTGCACACGCGTCTCATACGTCAGGCTGAGCACTTTGGCGCGCACGACGTAGTCAGAACCGTTGACCAACTCCGTGAACTCCGGCGGCACCACGGTCGTTGCCTGCGCCGTCACAAAATTGCCCAACATCGCTCCCACGAGCATCATCAAGCGCACCGACAGCAGCATTCTTGCGGACATATAGTTAGGCCACGACTAGTAATAGTGAATCTATCCGGCGCAATCCCAACCCGCCCCCACTCATCAATCTCGTCACACGTCACCCCAATTCACACCCCGCTCCTCCCGCCTCCGCGCCCGCCGCCCTCCGCTCCCAGCTTCCTCCCCGTGGGAGCGAGTTGGCTCGCAATCCTTCCGACTCACTGCCCGCCCGCCCTGAGCTTGCCTGCGGTGAACCCGCCGAACCTGCCCGCTGTGAGCCTGCCGAACCGGCGAATGAGCCAGCCCTGAGCCTGTCGAATGGGCTACCCACTACTCACTTCCCGCTACTCACTCACAACTACTTGCCTCGCGCCCCGCTTCTCCTTCACTCTGTCCACCCCGCAACTTTTCCCCGCGGCCCTCGTCTTAGTTTCTTTCCCGGCGCTTGCGCCTCCCTGCATGAAGTTTCCCCTTTCCCGCCTTTTCGTCGCTCCTCTCGTCCTCCTGCTCGCGCTGGCCGCCTCCGCCGCGCCTGCCCAAGTCGGACCTCCCACGCCCCTGCCCGCCGATTTGTCCAATCCCGCCGAGCCGGCCATCGGCCCGCTCGTGTTGCGCGATGAGAGCATCGACCAAGTCCTCGCCTTGCTCGAGCGCCTCACCGGCAAAACCCTCCTGCGCCCCCAAGGCCTCCCCGCTTCCACCATCACGGTCAACCTCCGCGAATCCGTCACGCGCAGCGAAGCCATCCGCGCCATCGAGACGCTCCTCAACCTCAACGGCATCGCCCTCACGCCGCTCGGCGATCGCTTCCTCAAAGTCACCGCGCTCAACGTCGCCAAATCCGAAGCACCCGAGCTCATCGAAGGCTCCACCCTCGAACTTCCCGCCAGCGGCCGTCTCGCCAGCAAAATTTTTCAACTCAACTTCCTTCGCGTCGGCGAGTTCATGCCGCAGGTTTCCCAACTCCTCAGCGCCAACACCGGCAGCGCCCCCGTCATCTTCGAAAAAGCCAACGCCGCGCTCATCACCGACTCCATCAGCAACCTCCAGCGCATCGAAGTCCTCATCAGCCGCCTCGACCAGCCCACGCTCAACGGCATGACGCCAAAGTTCTACACGCTACTCTTCGCCAAGGCCAGCGAGGTGGTGAACAAGATGCGCACCATTCTCTCCGGCCCGCTCCAAACCCAGCTCGGCTCCACCACTTCCTTCAACGCCGACGATCGCACCAACCAGCTCATCGTCATCTCCGACTCGCGCCAACTCCCCTTCTTCGACGAACTCATCGCGCGCCTCGACGTCAAATCCGACCCCAACACGCGCAACGAAGTCATCTACCTTAAACACGCCGCATCAAAGGACGTCGCCTCCATCCTCAGCCAACTCGTCGCCGGGCAAAACAACGCCGCCCGCACCGCCGGCCAGGAATCCAACCGCAACCCCGGCGTGCCCGCCGCCGCCACGCCGCCCACGCCGGGCCTCCCCGCCAACACCAACGCCTTCGCCAGCGTCGGCGGCAGCGAACCTTCCAATCAATTCAGCACGCTCCTCACCATTCTCCCCGAAGAGCGCAGCAACTCCATCGTCGTCTCCGGCACCGTCGACGACCTCCGGCTCATCCGCGAACTCGTCGAAAAAATCGACATCCTCCTCGCGCAAGTTCGCATCGAAGTCGTCATCGCCGAAGTCTCCCTCGGCAGTAATTCCCAATCCGGCATCAGCGCCCTCGGTCTGAAAATCCAAGGCGACAAACTCGTCGGCTTCTCCGGCGGCGGCGCCGGCTTCTCCGTCAGCGACGGCACCCGCACCACCAACCTCGCGGGCACCACCGACCTCGCCGCGCTCATCTCCCTCTCGACCACACCGCTGAAAAACAACGCCACCATCCTCTCGCAGCCCAACATCATCACGACGCACAACAAAGAAGGAAAACTCTTCGTCGGCGAACAGCGGCCCGTCATCAGTAGTTACCTCAACGATTCCTCCAGCAGCGGCGTCAACGCCAACGTCGGTTCCGGTTACCGCTCCACCGTTTCCTCAAAAGACATCGGCATCCAACTCTCCGTCAAACCGCTCATCGGCAACGACGGCTCCGTGCAACTCGAAATCAAACAGGAAGTGAACGACATCCTCGGCGACATCACCATCGACGGCAACCCGCAGCCGCGCATCGGCCGCCGCACCACCGAATCCTTCGTCAGCGTGAAGAGCGGCGAGATCATCGTCCTCGGCGGCCTGCAACGCACCTCAAAGAGCAAGAGCTCCAGCCGCCTCGGCCCAATCCCGATCCTCGGCGACCTCCTCGGCTCACGCTCCAGCGAAGACACCCGCACCGACCTCGTCTTCTTCCTCCGCCCCACCGTGCTCGCCAACTCCTCGCTCGATAACGCCCCCGCCATGGAACAGGTGGACGCCCTGCCCGCCGAGCAACGCGAGCGCATCTACAAAGCGTTGCGCCAACCTCCCGCGTCGCACTGATCATGTCCGCCCCCCTCGTCGCGACGCCTGACTTCCTGCGCGATTGGCCCGACGCGGACCAGTTGCGCCAACTCCTCGAAGCCCCCCGCAGCGAGCGCCAGGAATTACTCGCCGTCTTCCGCAACCTCGCGCCCGGCACCGTCCTCCCATTTCTCGCCGCAGCGACCGGCCTGCCCATCGCTCCCGCGCTCACCGCCGACACCGACAGCGTCGCGATTTTTCCCGCCCGGCTCGTGCACGATTATCAGATTCTCCCGCTCCGCACCGACGACACCCCCGCCGCCGACGCCGTTACCAACGCCACGCCACTTAACTTCGCCACCGCGTGGCCGCCCGACGACGAGATGCGCGACTGGCTCGCCCTCTTCACCGCCCGCCCCATTCGCTGGCACCTCGCCCCCGCCGACCGCCTCCGCCAACTCGTGATCGAAAACTACGGCGTCGGCGCCGGCTCCATCGAAGACGACGACGAGCCCGACCAATTCGCCAGCGGCCAATCCCTCAACATCGAAGCCGACGCCGATGCCGCCGTCGTGCGTTTCGTGCGCGACATCATCGGCCAAGCCATCGACGACGGCGCGACCGACATCCATTTCGAACCGCAGGAAGGCCAACTCCGCATCCGTTACCGCGTCGACGGCCTCCTCGTTCCCGTGCCCGTGCCGGAAAATCTCCTGCGTTACCAGGACGCCATTATCTCGCGCCTCAAAATCATGGCGCGCCTCAACATCTCCGAGAAACGCCTCCCGCAGGACGGCCGCATCAACTTCCGCGCCGGCGACAACGTCCTCGATATCCGCGTCTCCACCATCCCCACCATCTACGCCGAGAGCGTGAGCTTGCGCCTCCTCAACCAGAAGAAGGAAGCCTACACGATGGACCGCCTCGGCATGGACGCCGACGAGCAGGCGCAAATCATCAAGGTCCTCGAATACCCGCACGGCATCATTCTCGTCACCGGCCCCACCGGTTCCGGCAAATCGACTTCGCTCAACGCCTTTCTGCGCAAAATCAACTCCACCGATCTGCGCATCGTCACCGTCGAAGACCCCATCGAATACGAAGTCCCCGGCGCGAACCAGATGCAGGTGCGCCCCGAGATCGGCCTCAGCTTCGCCAGCGCCCTGCGCCACGTGCTCCGCCAGGACCCCGACGTCATCATGGTCGGCGAAATTCGCGACCGCGAAACCGCCGACATCGCCATCCGCGCCTCGCTCACCGGTCACTTGGTTTTCTCCACGTTGCACACCAACGACGCCCCCGGCGCCATCACGCGCCTCGTCGATATGGGCATCGAACCCTTCCTCGTCGCCTCCGCCATCGAACTCGTCATCGCGCAACGCCTCGTGCGCCGCCTCTGCACCGATTGCGCCGGCCGCACGCCCATCAGCCAGATCAAACTCCGCGACACCCTCGCCATCCTCGGCCTCGACCCTTCCCTCGCCGACGGCGTCACCGACGTGCCGCACCCCGTCGGTTGCGAACGCTGCCGCAACACCGGCTACCGCGGCCGCATCGGCCTCTTCGAAATTTTTAAGCCCGACGAATCCGTGCACGACCTCATCGTGCAACGCGAATCCACCCGCACCCTCGCCAAAGCCGCGCGCGAACAAGGCATGCGCACCCTCCAGCAATCCGGCTGGGCCAAAATCACCGCCGGCCACACCACCCTCGACGAAGTCCTCCGCGTCATCACCGCCCTGGAAAAATAACACCCCCGTGGGAGCGAGCTAGCTCGCGATTCCCCCCCTCGCTACTCACTCCCCGCTTCTCGCTTCTCGCTCCCCGCTTCCGCCTCCTCCCCGTGGGAGCGAGCTTGCTCGCGATTCTCCCCCTCGCTACTCACTACCCGCTACTCGCTACTCACGACTCGCTTCTGCCCCCATGCCCCGCTTTGTCTACACGGCCCGCTCCGCCACCGGCCAGAGCATCCAAGCCACGCTCGACGCCCCCAGCCGCAAGGACGCCGCCCGCCTCCTCGCCGCGCGCGGCCTCCAACCACTCCGTCTCGAAGAAGCCGTCTCCACGCCGTCCGCCAAATCGAAGTCCGACAAACCCACTTTCAGTTTCAGCGAACCCGCCGCGCCCAAAGCCTCCGGCAAATTCACGCCCGAGTTGCAGCTTCCGTTTCTGCAAGCGCTCGCCGAATTGATCGGCAGCGGCATGCCCGCCGGCGAAGCCGTGCGTCTCCTCGGCCAGCGTTTGCAAGAGCCGCGCCTCCGCGCCCTCTGCGCCGCCCTCTGGGATCGCCTCAGCGAAGGCCTCCCGCTCTCGCAAGCCCTCGAATCATTCCCCCAAGTCTTCGACGGCCACTCCGTCAACCTCCTCGCCGCCGGTGAAGCCACCGGCAACTTACGCGAAGTTCTGCAGCGGCTCATCCAACATTACACCGTGCAACGCGAGATGCGCCGCACCATCGCCACCGCGCTCGCCTACCCGCTCTTCATCTGCGTCGTCGCCCTCGGCGTGATCCTGTTCTTCATCTTCTTCCTCCTGCCGCGCCTCCAGACACTCCTCGCCTCACTCGGCGGCAAACTCCCGTGGGCCACGCGCCTGCTCGTCGGCCTCTCCGATTTTATCCTCCACTACGGCCTCTTCGTCGTCATCGCCACCGCCCTCACCGCCATCTTCTTCTGGCGCTGGCGCCGCTCCGCGCGCGGACGCGAACTCACCGACCAATGGGTGCTCACCGTCCCCTTCGCCGGACGCTTCGTCACTTCCTCCACGATTCACAACTTCAGCTCCACCCTCGCCGTGCTCCTCGAAAACGGCGTCACCACCGCCGAGGCGCTCCGCATGACCGAACGCACCATCGCCAACACCTCGTTGCGCGACGCCTTCCGCGCCGCCACCGACCGCGTGCTCGAAGGCGAGAGCCTCTCCCAATCACTCGCGCGCACAAATTGTTTTCCGCCCCTCGTGATCGACCGCCTCGCCGTCGGCGAAAGCACCGGCCAACTCGGCCCCAGCCTCCGCGCCATCGCGACCTCGTTCCAGGAAGAACTCACGCGCCAGATTCAACTCATCACCCAAATGATCTCCAGCGGCGTGCTCCTCTTTGCATTTAGTTTCGTCGCCTTCATCGCCTACGCCATCGTCTCCGCCGTCTTCCAAGTCAGCGCCAGCTTCAAGTTCTGAGCCAATACGTCACGGACGCCTATGTAAAAACGAGTTCGGCTTTACGCGGGTAAAAATCACCCTCGTAAAGCGGAACCCAATAAAATCAATCGTTGCGCTGCATGACTTTAACCGCTGACATCAGTCGAGTTTTACAAACCATGAAAAGCGGAACCCAGTTCCGGTGAATTTACTGTTCGGCAAAGATGAAGACATCAGGCCTATACTACTGGAACACGGATATTGAAGTCATGCTTGGCGATGTCGTTCAGGTTAAACGCTGGTTTAGCACAGAGCAGGGAATTGTCGCATACATTCCAGACTTATCACCCAAGAGAAAAGATGTCGAAGACGAGGCGCTTGGCTCTGACTGGATGATTAGACGGTCCAAAGGAGGATTCTGGTCCATGGGTTACGCCGTTGAAACCCCGCCTGGAAAATACAGAAAGAATATCCGTTTCATTAGGCGAGGCTTTGAAGGAGTTCTTACTGCCCAAGAAGATTTGGGCGCTCCATGAAAACCTGCGAGCCGAACAAGCGTCCAGAGCCAATGGCGGTGCAGCGCACCGCCATGGCTCATCACTGAACGATCGGCAGAAAGATGAAGAACCTAGTCGCGATTCTTGTCCTCGTGTTATTGCCTGGCTGCACCACGACACCGATTTTCAGTGAGTTTCGAGTTCCGAGCGAAAATAGTGTGCATGCCCAGATCCCGTCTCCCGGGCAGATGTCGGAACTTCGCGAGCGCTTCACGAAGCTGTGCACTGACTATCGGCTGACGCTGAATCTTCCCGAACGAGCGAATCCTTCGTGGCTTCACTACTACCGCGATTACGAGTCGCGATTTTTCAAGGATGATTCCAAAGAGAAGTATCTAGTTGCGATTTTTACGATCAAAGACGGCAAGGCTGAGGTATTTGTTTCTTCATGGACACCAGACGCGGGCGAGAATCAAAAGTTCATCCAAGAGCTTACGGACATTTTCATTTCTGTTTTTGGCGAGAGCGGATACAGCATGAAGCGCCGACAAGAATATGTCATTTTTAGCTGACAGTTTTTCGCAGAAGAAGGCCGATCTCAGAGCGTTCTGATTCGCCGTAGCGCGAATCGGGACGCTGGTTGAACAAGCCCGGTCACGAGTGAGGTTCGCCGCCGCGAGAGCGCTTATGCGCTTTGTGTTTGGCGCGCGGTGAGCGGAAGAAATCGGCGAAGGCG
>JAUXXD010000066.1 GCA_030681265.1 Candidatus Didemnitutus sp.
GCACCCACGGCCGCCCTCATCAACAAGGTTTCGACTTCACCCCCCTGAGAAGTCGGGCACACTGATCCGACGCTCGACCAGGTCAAACTCCGGGTTTCGACTTCACCCCCCTGAGAAGTCGGGCACACTTCGAATGAAAAAGGAACTGCGCGAATACCTGTTTCGACTTCACCCCCCTGAGAAGTCGGGCACACTATACGACGTGACGGTATTCCGGTCCCGCCGTTTCGACTTCACCCCCCTGAGAAGTCGGGCACACTCCGGCCTCGCCCGTGGGCAATCGTAAGAGAAGTTTCGACTTCACCCCCCTGAGAAGTCGGGCACACTACCAACGATGCGGGCCTAGCGCGCAAGCGGTTTCGACTTCACCCCCCTGAGAAGTCGGGCACACTAAGACTTGCCGGTCGCGTTCTTTTTGAAATACTTACCGCTAGTTGAGTCCGAACTCTCAGGGGGGTGAAGTCTTAACTGATAAAGCGCCAGCCGGACCTCTGCCTCGCACGTCCGGCTGGCACTTTGCTGTTACCAGAACTCGACTTGCTTCGGCATCGCAGGGTCCAGTTCACGATTCCCCTGCGCGTAATTCGGGCCAATCACAGTATAGGCACGCGCCCATTGTGCATCGGTGAAAAACATCACCCGGACATTGCCGGCCTCGGGCACAATTTTTCCTAACACCCGTGTGTGTGTGTCCAGAGCTTCATAAGTGACGCACGGGCGCGCATACACCGAGAACTGGATCATCAAGTATCCGTCGTCGAGGAGCTGTTTGCGAAAACGTGTTGCGGCCCGACGTTCTTCGTCGGTCATGACCGGCAGATCAAACATGACCATGACCCAGCCCATGCGAAAGGGACTGAGCTTACAGTTCCGGGACCCAGAACGGTTTGGCGGTATTTTCCGCATAACTGCGCGCCAGCGAACTGGCAGAGGCGTCGATGGCATCCATCAACTTCATGGAATAGCGCTCGTGCTTGACCCGGCGCTCGCGCAACTCAGCCCCGACCTTGCGTGCCCAGAGCCGGAACGCCACGTCTTCTCCGATCATGAACTCGGCCAGCATGAGGTCGACGATCGGGCGGAAGGGCTCCATCAAATCATAGACGAGGGGGTCGGCCTTGTAGCGGGTCGTATGCTTGACACCCAGTAACGGAGTCAGCCCATGCACGAGCAGGCTGCGGTGGCAGAGAGCCGACAGCACGGCGTAGCCATAGTTGAGCATCTGATTGGGCGGCGACTCTCCGTCGCGACGCTCGCGCTTGGTGGATACCCACCCGATGGCGGGGAAATACAGCTGCCAATACCTCCGGGCGCAGTTGCTTTCGTCGAGCACATCGTTTTCGAGCGCGTAGGCAAGGTGGGGGCTCGGGTGTTGCTGTAATTCAAGCACGCGCTGCTGGTTGACTGTTTTGCCTCGCAGCAGAGTCCCCCAAAGCCGCTCGTTGAGCATCTTCGGCCGGCTGGCCTGCCGCAGGAAGGCGTTGCGGTCGATCACCCGTGGCAGCGGCGCAGTGATGCCGTTGGGCTGATAGTTTTCGTTGCAGTGCAGGATGACGGCGTTGGACTCCAGCACAGCGGAGACGAAGGAGGAGGAGAGGTTGACCCCGCGCGCGGCGACAATCACGGCACGGAGATCGGCATGCGGCAGCCGCTTCTCGAAATTATCCTGCCCCTTGCAGACAATGAATCCGCGATCCTTCGTCAGTGTGCAGAACGATTGTAGAACATGGAGGACATGGTAGCTCATGGGGGAGTCGGTGCTAGTTTGCCGGTTTCAGTCCGGCGGCGAGCAGTGCTTCCAAAGAATACAGCGGCAGGCTTCGCTGGCCAGGTTTTGGTTTGGCGACGTAGGTTGTGCCGTCTTGGGCCGTTAGTTGGACGTAGCTTGTTTTCGTGATGTGCAAGGCGGCATTGGTGTTGGCACGCACGGAATTAATTTGATAAGTTCCAGCAGGAAGCGGTTGTTTTTCGTGCGCCGCCGGCATCGAGGTTTGCACCAGACAGCCGCTTTGCAGGAACATCAAAGGCGTCAACCCTTCCGTCGCCAAGCGTTGGTGCACTTGGTGGATCGCCTCGAAGGCATACACGGGGCAGGCTCCTGCTTTTCCAGCCAGGTTGCGGAAAACGAATTGGCCGCGGTGTTCCTTGAGTGCTTTGCGGTAGGAGCCCGTGCGGTCTTTGGACAAGTCTTTGTATTCGGTTGGATCCCCGACAAAGACGCTGACTTTCTTGATTCGCGAGCCGGGGCTGCCGTCTTTTCGGGGCAGGGTCACTTGTTTGCAAAACTCCGCCCAGACAGCTTCGTCGATTTCCTGTGCGGCAAAGTCGGCTACGATTCTATGGGCCCGTGGGTCGCGGATGCGCACTGCCTGTTTGCGCAGATAACCTAAGTCGAAAACTGTTTTGCCCGGTGCGCCAGCGGGCTTTTGTGCGAGATCCGCCAGTGACAATCGCTGGACAATAATGGGTGCGCCTTTCTCCCCACGTCGCATGGCATAGGCCGTCGCAGCGAGTGCGGGTTTCTTGTAGGCCAGAGGCGAGGCAAAGACCTTAGCCAGTGTCTCGGCAAAAGTTTCTCGGGAGACATTGTCCGGCATCCGGAAAAATCCTGCCTTCTTCGGGTCGCGCGCCCAGCTAGGCACGAAGCTGATCACCATGGCGTCGAGCGCGTGATGGCGGTCGTCGTCCCGGTTTTTCTCACACTGTTCTTCCCAATCGAGCGGGTCCGTGCCCTCGGGGCACGGGTTGAGCAGGCTGTTCAGCCGATAACGGCGTCGGATGCGGGCGGTGAGCCCGCCGTTGACGATGGTGATGCGCCGCTCGCCCAACTCCGAACGAATCGGCCAGCCGAAGTGCAGCGCGACGAGCGTTTGCGACAGTTTCGCGATCCACGCAGTCTCGGCGAGTGCCGTGTAACGGTCCACCAATTCGGCGGCTTCCGGCGAGGTCAGCAGCTTTACTTTTTTCGTGCGCAGGGAGGTGGCCCGCTCGTTGACGCGTTGCAAATATGCAACCCATCCAGCGAAGCCCTGTGCGGCGAACCACTGGTAAGGCGTGCGGTTGTCCTTGGCGTCGTTCGTAGTCTTGGTGGTGACGACATAGTTCAGCATCGCGTCGGGCCCGCCTTGGCTGCGCGGCACAATATGTTCGATCTCCAAATCCTCAACCGAGGTCGGCGCGAGGCCGGCGCCAGTGTAGAGGCAGATGCCGCCTTGTTCTTTGAGCAATTCCAGTTTGGTCGAAGCGGAGCGCGATGCCGCGTTGACTTCCTTGGCATTCGCCCGCGCCTCCTTGCGCGCGGTTTCGCGTTTCTTTTGGAAAAGCGCTAGCTCCCGCTTCGCTTTGTCGCCCATGAAATCCGTGCGCACAAACTCGATTGCCACCTGGCCGGGTTTGCCGAATTTCTCCTCCAAGGCCTGCACCCGCCGCCAGAAGGTTTCGAGCCGGTGCCGCACGATGGGATCGTTGACCCCGCCGATGAGTTTGCGGATCGCCGCCTCGCGGCCTTCGCGTTCCCGCATGACGAGCAAGGTGTCGTGTTGTTGGTCGGGCACGTGAATACCGTCCCAAGTCGCACCCATGCGTTTCAGGAAATCCAAGTCACCCTCGACGAGCCCGCGATGTGGTTCAGTATTGCCGTTCAGTTTGGCGAGTTCGCGCGTATGTTGTTCGGGCGGCGTGCGTCCGGACAAAATCAAATCCTTGAGAATCCGCAGTGCTGGTCGGGATAGCCGGCTGCGCCCGCCGGAGCGGGGCTCGGCGATCAACTCGTGGCCTGTTGCCGGTCTAGCCTCGAATTTCGCGCATAGTTTTTTCCACTGGGTCTCGGTAAAAGACAATTTTTCAGGCGCGCGCGCGGGGTCGGTAAAAATACGATTGATCTCGCCGGCGGAAAGACCGCCGGACTCTCCCGTGCCACGTTCCACTCGGGCGTTTTTCAACTTGAGAAGAAAAGTGACTTCGGACGGAAGCAGCGATTCGGCAATGGGGTTCTTGTTGGCGTCGTGGCGAACCTCGGCCTTGCACACATTCAGCCTCGGGATGAGGGCGCACTTTGCGATGATACGGTTGTCGAAGCGCGGCACCTTCTGACCGAGCACGCCCGCCCAGTCGCCGGCCCCGCCTTGGCGCAGCCCGAGCTGTTGGCGGAGCTTGGGATCATGCGAAGCGTAAGGCACACCGCCGCGGCCGAAAATGATTTCATCTGCGCGCCCGGCCAGCTTCGGGAACTGTTTTGCCGCGGCCTCCAACAGTGCGCGGCATTCGGCGATCACCCTTTCGCGTGGCGCAACGATCGCGCCTTCATCGCCTCGGTTGCGTGCGGGCTCCGTATGATGGTCGATACGCAGCTTGACGGCATGCGGCTGGCCCGGATTCCACAATCCCATGCGATAGGCGTCGAGGTAACAGGGATAATGAAACTTATCAGCGCCCGGAGCCATTTGCTCCAACACGTCGCGATAGGCATTCATCCGTTGGGCCGTGACCATGTCCTCGTCGTTCTTTTCGTGGCGCTCGACTGTTTGCGAGCTGATCCACGCCGGCTTGGAGTCGTAGCCACGCCGCTGGATGGCGGAGTGCAACGCTTTGAACACCTGCCACGGTTCGAGCTGCTCACCTTGCAGCAGCTTGATCCGGAGCAGGCACGAGGTGAAGCAAGTGTCTTTGTCGGGGCCGTTGCGCGGCGGAAATTCCCGGGTCAGACGTGGGTCGGCGTTCCGCTCGAGCTCCCAGAGCTTGGTGGTCGTATTGCGGGCAACTCGCTTGGAGTCCAACACCTCTAGGCTGGCCTCAGCGCAAATTTCTCGCAGGCGATCTTCTCTGGCTCTGTGCGCCTCGCGGGTTTTCATTGCCCGATAGAGACTGGCGGGTGTGCCGGGAGACGTGGCTGGCCCGCGCTGGGCCAACTCAGCCGGGATCAAGTGGCTGGCAGCGTGCAAAAATTGCTGGGCGTTGCGAACCGCTTCGCCAATAGATGCCTTGCCTAGGTCGAAGGCCCAGATGGCGTTTTCTTCTGCTGCGAGGGGGTTCATAGTGGTAATTGGTAGATTTGCGCTGGTCGGATCGATTCTATCCGCGTTGACTGAAGGGTCTTTTCAGAAGGGTCGGATTCGCGCCTCCCCAGCGAAGCGCATGATTGCTTCCGTAGGGCATAGAATAGGACTTTCGCATTTTGCTTTGCGAGATTTTGAAGAAGTTAGTTGCGGCCCGCAGCGATCTTCTGGCTCGTTTGCCTTGGCAGGTCAATTCGTGTTCACGGAATGCCTGCACTTCCGCCGCAATCTTGAGACTGATCACTTTTCCACTCCGCCACTATCGTGGTAGGTTCGCTCTACCGACGAACCAATGTCAGTGTGATGCAGGCGTCAGTGCGGGACAGCCGTCGCGCGTCAAACGCGTCGTGGCGCGCGCAACTTAAGGCGTGCAGCGGCACGTCGGCTCGGTCTTGATCCGCGGCCGTGGAATCCGCCATCAATACCCTGAACGGACTCATCTGGAGTCCTGCGCTCATTTACCTGTGTCTCGGCGCAGGTTTGTATTTCTCGATCCGCACGCGTTTCCCGCAGGTGCGGCATTTCGTGCGGTCGGCGCGGTTGTTGTTCAGTTCGTCGGCGTCTGACCGCGGCGTGTCGTCGTTCCAGGCGTTTGCGCTGGCGGTGTCGGGGCGCGTGGGCACGGGCAACATCGCGGGCGTGGCGACGGCGATCGCGTTTGGCGGGCCGGGTGCAATTTTCTGGATGTGGGTGATCGCGTTTGTCGGCGCGGGCTCGGCGTTTGTCGAAGCGACGCTGGCGCAGATCTACAAAGAGGAAATCAACGGCCAGTTTCGCGGCGGTCCGGCTTACTACATCGAGCGCGGGCTGAAGCTGAAGTGGTATGCGGTGCTGTTCGCGGCGGTGACGTTGATTGCGTCGGGGTTGTTCATGCCGAATGTGCAGGCCAACAGCATCAGCGCGGCGATGGAAACGGCGTTTGATCTGCCTCGTTGGGTGACGGGCGCGGGTGTGGCGGGTTTGATTGCGGTGATCATTTTCGGCGGCACGAAACGCATCAGTGCGACGGCGCAACTGGTGGTGCCGTTCATGGCAATCGGTTACATGCTGATCGCGTTGATCGTGCTCGCGACACACATTGCCGAAGTGCCGGCGGTGTTTGCGCTGATCGTGAAGAGCGCGTTCGGCGGCGGTGCGGCGTTTGGCGGCATCGTGGGTCAAGCCGTGGCGTGGGGCGTGAAGCGCGGCGTGTATTCCAACGAGGCCGGCCAAGGCACGGCGCCGATGGCGGCGGCGGCGGCGGAAGTGAAGCATCCGGCCGAGCAGGGGCTGGTGCAGGCGTTTTCGGTGTATTTCGACACGTGGTTTATCTGCAGCGCGACGGCGTTCATGATTTTGCTGACCGGCAGCTACAACGTCGTCGATAGCGCGGGTGCCGTGCTCCGCGAAGGCGTGCCCGGCCTCGAAGTCGGCCCTGCCTACACGCAAGCGGCGGTGGACAGCGTGTTGCCCGGTTTTGGCAAAGGCTTCGTGGCCATCGCGTTGTTCTTTTTCGCGTTCACTACGATCATGGCCTATTACTACTACGCGGAGACCTGTCTGGCCTATTTAAAGAAGCAGGCGACGCAGCTGTGGATGCTCAACGTGCTGCGGGCGGTTTTCGTGGTGGTGGTCTATTACGGCAGTTCGCACACGGCGGAAATGGCGTGGGCACTCGGCGATATCGGCGTGGGGCTGATGGCTTGGCTCAATTTGATCGCGATCTTGCTGTTGGCGCGTCCGGCTATCGACTGCCTGCGCGACTACGAGCGCCAGATCAAGACCGGCCAGCCGATCACTTACACGCCGCCGAGCAACGTTAAGAAAAACGACGGGGCGGGGTGGTGAGCGGGCGCAGATTGGCCGAAATGGGAGTAGGGGCTTGACAAGCGAAAGCGGTTTCCGACTGTTCTTTCCTTTTTCCAATCAACCACCGCTCTTAGCACAGCACCTCTAGCACTACCAAATGGCACTCAAGATCCGTCTTTCCCGCTTCGGCACCAAGAACGAGCCGCACTACCGTGTGGCCGTCAGCGAAGCCCGTTCGCGCCGTGATGGCGACGCCGTCGAATACCTCGGCGCCTACAATCCGAACGCGAAGGGCAACCCGCTCAGCATCAAGCTCGACCGCTACGATTACTGGGTCTCCAAGGGTGCCACACCGTCCGACACCGTTCGTTCACTCGTGAAGCGCACCAAGCGCGCCGCGACTGCCACCGCCTGAGAAAATTTCAATCCTCTGAACCGCAGAGGCGCGGAGGCGTAAAGGTCTTTACTGAAACCTCGGAGCGATCCGGGGTTTTTTGTTTTTCCATATTTTTCTCCGAGTCTCTGCATCTCTGTGGTAAATCGGTTTTCGTGCGCATCGACGTCCTCACGCTTTTTCCCGCCATGCTCGACGGCTTCCTCGCCGAAAGCATGCTCGGTCGTGCGCGCGAAGCGAAGTTGCTCGATGTTGCCGTGCGCAACCTTCGCGATTGGTCCACGGATAAACACAAAACCACCGACGACCGTCCGTTCGGCGGCGGCGCGGGCATGGTGATGAAGTGCGAGCCGATCTTCGCCGCGATCGAAGCGGTGCAAACCCCCGGTTGCCGTCGCATTTATCTGACGCCCGACGGCGTGCCCTTCACGTCGGCACGAGCCGAGCAGCTCGCGCAGGAGCAACACCTTATCTTCCTCAGCGGCCATTACGAAGGGATCGACCAGCGCGTGCGCGATTCGGTGATCGATGAGGAGATCAGCATCGGCGATTACGTGCTCACGAACGGCACGTTGGCGGCGGCTGTGGTGATCGATGCGCTCGCTCGTTTTATTCCCGGTGTGCTCGGTGAAGAAAAGTCATTGACCAGCGAAAGTTTCACCCGCAACTTGCTCGACTTTCCCAATTACACGCGTCCCGCCGTTTACCGCGGCATGTCCGTTCCCGAAGTGCTCCTCCAGGGCAACCACGGTGAAATCGAGAAGTGGCGGCACGCGCAGCAGTTGGAAAAAACCGCTCAAATTCGTCCCGATTTACTGAAAAAACAGCCATGAATCCGATTATCAAAGAAATCACCGCGCATCAGGTGAAGCACGCCAAAGCCCCCTGCAAAGTGGGCGACGGCGTCCGTGTTCACACGAAGGTCCGCGAAGGCGACAAAGAGCGCGTCCAAGTTTTCGCCGGTGTTGTCATCGCCCTCAAGGGCAGCGGCATCCACCAGACGTTCACCGTCCGTCGCATCAGCTACGGCGAGGGCGTCGAGAAAGTGTTTCCGGTCAACTCGCCCAACGTCGAGAAGGTCGAAATCGAGCGCAACTCCGAGAACGTCCGCGCCCGCCTCTACTTCTTGCGCGACCGCAAGGGTAAGGCTGCGATGGCCGTCAAGGTGAAGAAATACGAGAAGGCGAAAGCCTAAGTCGTCTTCACCGACCACTCACGAAGCGAGCCTGCCCGGCTCGCTTTTTTGTTTTACGGAAATCGCCGGGTCAAATTCGTGGCCACCGACAACGGTGCGGTCACTCGCGAGCAAGCTCGCTCCCACACGCTCAAGGGCGCTCCGGTCACAGTCATAATCATCATTTTTGCAGTCATGACGAAAAAGACTTTTGCACGCGTCGCTTCGCTCCGGCTTAATCGGGGTTCCACTTTTCCCAATTCATGAAACTGAACTCCGAACTCCTCACTCAAGCCAGCGCCCAGGCACGTGGCTTGGCCATCGACGCCGTCCATAAATGTTCTTCCGGTCACTTGGGCCTGCCCCTCGGGGCCGCCGAAATCGGCGCAGTCCTCTACGGTCACGCTTTGGTCCACAATCCCGACCAACCCCGCTGGCTCAACCGCGACCGCTTCGTGCTCTCCGCCGGTCATGGTTCGATGTTCCTCTACACGTGGCTGCATCTGAGCGGCTACGACCTTTCGCTCGATGACGTGAAGAATTTCCGCGTCCTCCACAGCAAGACGCCCGGTCACCCCGAGTTTCACGAGACGCCCGGCGTCGAGTGCACCACTGGTCCGCTCGGCCAAGGTATCGGCAACGCCGTCGGTTTTGCGCTTTCCGGCAAGATGGCCGAAGCCCGCTTCAACACCGCCGCGCACGCGATTTTTGATCATCACGTCGTCTGTCTCGCGGGCGACGGTTGCATGCAGGAAGGCGTCGCGATGGAAGCCTGCAGTTTCGCCGGTCACCAAGGTCTCGATAACCTCATCCTCATTTACGATGCCAACGACGTCACGCTCGACGCCATGGCGGACAAAACGCAGAGCGAAAACACCGCCGCGCGCTTCAAGGCGATCGGTTGGGATGTGCAAACGCTCACCGACGGTCACGACCTCGCCGCGATTCTCAAAGCGATCAATAAAGCCAAGCGCGCCAAGACCGGTCGCCCGCAATTGATCATCGCCAAGACCGAGATCGGTCGCGGCATTCCCGAAGTCGCTGGCACCTCCAAGGGCCACGGCGAGGGTGGGGCGAAGTTTTCCGACAGCGCCCGCAAGGGCCTCGGTTTGCCTGAGGAACATTTCTACGTCAGCCCGGCCGTGCGCGACTATTTCGCCGCCCACAAGAAGCGCCTCAAGCGCGGTTACAACAAGTGGCGCAAGACCTACAACGCCTGGCGCGCCGCGAATCCCGACAAGGCCGCGTTGCTCGATTCCGCCAGCGCCGCACCGAGCGCGCAGCAATTGCTCGCGCAGATTCCGGTGTTCCCCGCTGACGCCAAGCTCGCCACGCGCGCCGCCGGCCGCGACGTGTTGCAACCCATCGCTGCGGCCCTCCCGCTGCTCATCTCGGGTTCGGCGGATTTGCACGGTTCGACGCTCAACTATATCGCCAGCGACAAAGATTTTGACGCCACCAACCGCGCCGGACGCAACTTGCGCTACGGCATCCGTGAACACGGCATGGCCGCGATCAACAACGGCGTGGCCTACGACGGCATCTTCCGCACTTCATGCGCGACGTTCCTCGTGTTCGCTGATTACTCGCGTCCCTCGATGCGCCTCGCCGCGCTCTCGAAATTGCCCGTCGTCTACATCTACACGCACGATTCCGTCGGCGTGGGCGAAGACGGCCCGACCCACCAACCGGTCGAAACCGTTTCCGGTCTGCGTGTGATTCCGAATCTCGACGTCATTCGTCCGGCCGATCCGGAAGAAACCGCCGGCGCTTTTGCCGCCGCACTGGAAAATGTCACCGGCCCCACGCTGCTCGCGCTCTCGCGCCAAGCCGTCGCTAACCTCAACGAGATCCCGGCGCAAACGCGTCGCGATGGCGTGTTGCTCGGCGGTTACGTCGCGGTGCAGGAAACAGCCCCGCTCACGCACATTCTGCTCTCATGCGGCAGCGAACTGCAATGGGCCGTCGCCGCCGCGAAGCAACTCGGTGCGGGTGTCCGCGTGGTTTCGGTGCCGTCGTTCGCGCGTTTTGATGCGCAACCGCAAAGTTACCGCGACTCCGTCTTGCCGCCGTCTTGCCGCAAGCGCGTCGCGATCGAGGCCGGCGTGTCCAACCTTTGGCACCAGTATGTCGGACTCGATGGCAAAGTCATCGGCATCGACCGCTTCGGTCTTAGCGCCCCCGGCAACATTGCGATGAAGGAACTCGGCATCACCACCGAGGCCGTTGTCGCTGCCGCGCAAGCGCTGTAACCCGTCGACGCTATTCGCAAATTTCTGCCGGCCCCATGCGGGGCCGGCTTTTTTTGCGCCCACCAAAGTTTTCCGAGAACGCACTTGCGGAAAACAGTTAGGCGCCTAACGGTTAGCTTCCTTACTAGTTAACTTACTGCGAAATTCATGCCTCACTTGCTCATCAAAGACCTGCCGCGTTACGAGTGCCTCATCGAGGCCTCGAAGCGTTTTCCGGAGCTCAATCCTTCGGCGTGCGAGGCGTTCCTGCATCTGTTGCGGGCGGGTGACGAGGCGTTTGTCGCGATGGAGCGCAACTTGACGGCGCACAACATTTCCCACGGACGATTCGGCGTGCTGATGTTGCTCGCGCAGAATTGCGACGACTGTGGCGGCACCGGCGCGATGACGCCGGCGGAGTTGGCCGATCAAACCCGCGTCACGCGCGCCACGATGACGGGTCTCGTTGATACGTTGGAGCGCGACGGTTTCGTCAGTCGCACTGTCGATGCAAACGACCGGCGCATGATGCGCGTCTGCCTCACGCCCAAGGCGCATGCCTTTCTCGAAAAATTATTGCCGGGGCATTTCCAGTTGATGGCGAGTCTCATGGCGCCGCTCTCGCAAACGGAGCGCAAGACACTCGTGACCTTGCTCAACAAAGTCATTCAAAACGCCGCCACGCTCAACTCCTCCCCCGCGCAATCCACCGCAGCAGGCCGGTAACGCACCCACCCACCCATTTCCATCCACCCATGCTCAAGAAATTCCTTATCGCCTTCGCCGGATTTGCCGTGCTCGTGCTGACACTCGGCGCCGTTAAAGTGGCCCAACTTAAAGCCATGTCTGGCATGGACCATTCCGTGCCGCCGATGTCGGTCGCGACCTTGGCAGCCCAAGCCGTCAACTGGAAGCCGACGCTTAAATCGATTGGCACGCTCGCACCGGTGCAGGGCGTCACCATCAGCGCGGATGCCGACGGCACGATCATGAAAATCGCCGCCGACAGCGGCACGGCCGTGCAAGCGGGTGATTTGCTTATCGAACTCGATACCTCGGTGGAATTGGCCAATTTGCGCGCCAGCGAAGCCAGCGCCGAACTGACCCGCATCAATCTCGAGCGAGCTCAGGAATTGTGGGGCCGCCAAGCCATCGCCAAATCCGACTACGATGCCGCCAGCGCCGCCGCCCAACAAGCACTCGCGTCTGTCGCCGCGCTGAAGGCGCAAATCGCGAAGAAGCAGGTGCGCGCGCCGTTCGCCGGCCGCGTCGGCATCCGCTTGGTCAACGTCGGTCAGTTCGTCGGTCGCGGCCAACCGCTGCTGCCCCTGCAAAACCTCGATCCGATTTTCGTCAACTTCAGCGTGCCGCAGCGCCAGTTGCCGGCACTCGCTCTCGGCCAAACGGTGAATGTCTCCATCGATGCGTTTGCGAAACCATTTGCCGCCCGTCTCACCGCCATCAACTCCGAAGTCGATGCCGCCACGCGCAACATTGTCGTCCAAGCGACCATTGCCAACCCGCAGGAGACGCTGCGTCCCGGCATGTTCGCGCACATCGAAGTGGAGTTGCCCGCGAGCGACGATCTCGTCGTCGTGCCCGCCACGGCGATCGCCTATGCGTCCTACGGCAACTCGGTTTACATCGTCGAAATGATGAAAGATGCAGCGGGCAAGGAATACCTCGGTGCGCGCCAGCAATTCGTCAAACTCGGCGCGACGCGCGGCGATATGGTCGCAGTGAACGGGGTCAAACCCGGCGAACAAGTCGTGACCGCAGGCGTGTTCAAATTGCGCAACGGTGCTCACGTGCAAGTGAACAATGTCGTGCAACCGACCAGCAATCCCACACCCTCGCCGAAAAACACCTGAGTAACTTGAGCCGCGGGAATGCGTCCACGAGGGATTCCTCGTCGGCGGATTCGCCGCTCCACCGACCCGCTCCTCCACTCTTTCCTCCATGGTCTCGAAAAGTTTTACCGACCTCTTTGTCCGCAAGCCCGTCATCGCGCTCGTGGTCAACATCGTCATCCTCGTCTTCGGGATCGTCGCTTACCAGAAGCTCAACACCCGCCAGTATCCGCGCAGCGACAGCGCGGTGGTCAACGTCAACACCGTCTACTTCGGGGCCAGCGCCGACACGGTGCGCGGCTACATCACGACGCAACTCGAACGCGTTATCGCCAGCGCCGATGGCATCGACTACGTGGAGTCGGAAAGCCGCGCCGGCTTTAGCTCCATCAAGGTTTACCTGCGGCTCAACTACGACACGAATGCCGCACTGGCCCAGATCAGTGCGAAGATCGATCAAGTGCGCAGTGAACTCCCGCCGGAATCCGAAGCGCCGAGCATCAGTGTCGAAACGGCGGATAACCAGTTTGCGTCGATGTATCTGAGTTTCTACTCTGACACGCTCGATCAGAATCAGATCACGGATTACCTCAACCGCATGGTGCAACCGCGCCTTTCCGCGGTGAAGGGTGTGCAAAAAGCTGACGTGCTCGGGGGCCGTGTTTTTGCGATGCGCGTGTGGCTAAAGCCCAACGAGCTCGCCGCGCGCGGCCTCAGTCCCGCGGAAGTCCGCCAAGCCTTGCAGGCCAACAACGCGCTCGCCGCCGTGGGCTCCACCAAGGGCTCGATGCTTTCCGTCTCGCTCATCGCCAACACCGATCTCAAAAGCGTGGAGGAATTCCGCGATCTGATCGTGGCGGAGAAAAATGGGGCGATTATCCGCCTCGCCGATGTGGCCGACGTCGAACTCGGCGCCGAGAGTTACAATGAAGAAGTCCGTTTCGGTGGCCAGACCGCGACCTTCATGGGCATCTGGGTGCTGCCGTCGGAAAGCACGGTCGAAGTGGTGAAGCGCGTGCGCGACACCATGCCGGAGATTCAACGCGCGCTGCCGGTCGGCCTGCAGGCGACGATCGCCTACGATGCGTCGAAATACATCGAAGATGCACTGAGCGAAATTCTGCGCACGCTGATGGAGACGCTGCTCATCGTCATGGTGGTCATCTTTCTTTTCATGGGCTCGCTGCGTTCCGTGCTCATTCCGATTGTCGCGATGCCACTCTCGCTGATTGGGGCGCTGTTCATCATGCTCTTGATGGGCTTCACCATCAATCTACTCACGCTCCTCGCCATCGTGCTCGCGGTCGGAATCGTGGTGGACGATGCCATCGTCGTCGTCGAAAATATCGAGCGACATATTCGCGAGGGCAAAGCGCCGTTCGATGCCGCCATTCTCGGTGCGCGCGAGTTGGTCGGGCCGGTTATTTCAATGACGATCACGCTCGCCGCGGTTTACGCGCCGATCGGATTTCAAGGCGGTCTCACGGGCGCGTTATTCCGCGAATTTGCCTTCACGCTCGCCGGTGCCGTGGCGGTGTCCGGATTCGTGGCGCTGACGTTGTCACCGATGATGAGTGCGTATTTGTTGCAAGGCCACGAAGCGGAAGAACGCGGTCTCACCGGCACAATCAACCATCTGTTCGACCGCCTGCGCAACGCCTACGAGCGCGTGATCGGCGCGATGATTGGTGGTGGCGCGAAAAGCGGAGTTCGTTTGTCAATTTTGCTCTGGTCCTTGATTGCCTGGCTGCCTTTTTGGCCAATCGCGCTGGCGATTTTCGGATTCCAATTTGGCTGGGCGGGGCTCTGGGAAGCCGCGCTTCCCGCTGGAGGCGCGCTTCTTGCCGTGTCTGTTCTCATTGCGATTTTGACCCTCGTTTACGATGTCCTATTGGGCAAACGCTACAATGGGATACCCTATGTTTTGTCGGTTGGCACGATGCTGACGCTACTTTTACCGGTGTTCCTCATGTTCGCGACGAAGGAACTCGCGCCGAAGGAAGACCAAGGCGTCGTTTTCAGTATTCTCCTGCCTTCGCCGACGGCGACGATTGATCAAAACGTCATCTTCGCGGGTGAGGTGCAAAAGATGTTCGAGAGCGTGCCGGAGTATGAACAGTCGTTTCAAATCACCGGCGCAAATTTTGGCTTCGCCGGCATCATCTTAAAGCCATGGTCGGAGCGGAAACGCTCTTCGTTGGAAATTGAGCAATCATTGCAAGGTCCCGCCAATGCCGTGCCCGGGATGAATGTCATCATCACCACGCCGGAGCCGTTGCCGTCGGGCGGTTCGATGCCGATCGAGTTCGTCATCCGCTCGACCGCGAGCCACCAAGAGATCCAGGAGTTCGCTGAAAAATTGACACTCTACGCCAACGGCGAAGCGAATCCGCCGAATGCCGAGCCCGTTTTCTATTTTGCGGACAGCGATTTGAAATTTGATTTGCCGCAGGTGGAAATTGAGATCGATAAGGAGAAGGTCGCGTCGATGGGCCTGAGCTTGAGCGACGTCGCGCGCGATCTCGGGGCGATGTTGGGTGGCGGCTACGTCAATCGCTTCATCAACGACGGCCGCAGCTACCGCGTTATCCCGCAGGTGGAACGCGGTCAGCGCCTCAACGCCGACCAATTGCTCAACTACCACGTGCGCGGCCCAGCCGGTCAGTTGATCCCGCTCTCGACGATCGCGACGCTCAAAGAGACGGTCCAGCCGCGCACCTTGAACCGCTTCCAGCAACTCAACTCGGTCAAGATCACGGGCGTCGGCCCGAGCATCGACAACGCGTTGAAGAAACTTGAAGCAAAGGCGGCGGAGATTTTGCCCGCGGGTTATTCGATCGATTACGGCGGCCAGTCGCGCCAACTCCGCAACGAAGGCAATGCGCTTTGGCAGGCCGCCGTGCTCGCGCTGCTCCTGATTTTCCTCGTGCTCGCGGCGCAGTTTAACAGCTTCCGCGATCCGTTCATCATTCTCCTCGGCTCGGTGCCACTGGCGTTTTTCGGTGCGATGTTGCCGATCTTCCTCTGGCAGACGTCGCTCAACATCTACTCACAAATCGGTCTGATCACGCTCGTCGGTTTGATCGCCAAGAACGGCATCCTCATCGTCGAGTTCGCCAACTCGCTGCAAGAAGAAGGCGTGCCGAAGCGCGAAGCGATCCGCCGCGCCGCCGCGACACGTCTGCGTCCGATTTTGATGACGTCCGCCGCGACCGTCTTCGGTCACATGATGCTCATCTTCGTCACCGGTCCCGGTGCCGCCGCGCGTAATTCGATCGGCTGGGTGCTCGTCGTCGGCATGGCGGTGGGCACGATCTTTACCCTCTTCGTCGTGCCCGCTTTCTACATGTTGATCGCCCGCGACCGCTCGGCTGAGTCGGGCGGGAATCCGCCGCCGCAAGCGGAGATTGCGCAACCCGCTTCTGTCCAATAACACTCCTTTTTTCATGAACTCATTCAAGCGCTTCACCTGCGTCGTTCTGGCGAGCCTCACCCTCGCTCACGGGGCCGTGGCCCAGACGCCGCCGTTCCAACCCGACGGACAGGCCGATCCTGACTACGCCGTGCCGGAGGAACTCAATCTCGCTTACGCGCTCGCGTTCGCGCTCGATAACAATTTCGCCATCCGCCAAGCGAAGGAACGCATCCGCCAACAGGAAGGCATCGTGCTCGAAGTGAAAGCGCGCGAGATTCCCAGCGTCACGTCGACGGCGGCGTATTCGCGTTTGGACCGGGAGATTTCGTCGTCAGGCGACGACCGCAGTTGGTCGCTCGGCATCACCGCGCGGCAGACGCTTTACTCCGCCGGCGGGGTGAAAGCCTCCGTGCAAAGCCAGCAACTCGCGCTCGAAGCGGCGACGTTGCAACTGCAGACCGTGATTGATCAGGCGCTGTTGGAAGTGCGCACGCGGTTCTACAACGTGCTCGTGACCCGCGAACGCATCAAGGTGCAGGAGCAGAACGTCGAGCTGCTGCGCCGCCAATTGCAGGATGTGCGCAACCGCTATGAAGCGGGCACGGTTTCCAATTTCGAAGTCCTGCGCGCCGAGGTCGCGCTCGCCAACGCGCAGCCTCCCCTCATCACCGCGCGCAACAACTACCGCTTGGGGATCGAAGAGCTGCGCCAATCGCTCGGCTTCACCACCAGCGACACCGCGAATGTCGGTCGCATCCCGGAGTTCGTCGGCACGCTGGCCTTCACACCCGTCGAATACGAACTTGGTGCCGCGCTCGCGTCGGCCAAGGCGCGCCGCCCGGATTTGCAACGGTTGCGCCGGTTGGAAGATTCGGCCGACCGCACGGTCGCCGCCCGCCGTGCCGCACTTTATCCCGATGTCGCACTCGTCGGCAGCTACGATTGGCGGAAGGCGCCCGGTTCGAACAGCTTTAGCGACGCGCGCGACGGGTGGACGGTTGGCCTGCAATCCTCGTGGGCCATCTTCGATGGTCGCGCCACCAAGGGCCGCATCGGGCAAGCACGGTCCGCGTTGGAACAATCGCGTCTTTCCACGCAAGAGGCCGAGCTCGCCGTCTCGGTCGAAGTCCGCCGCGCGCTCTCGTCATTGCAGGAAGCGACGGAACTGGCCGGCGCCTCGCAGCGGGTGGTCGAGCAAGCCGAGGAAGCCGTGCGACTCGCCGATGCGCGCTATTCCGCCGGCACCGCGACCCAGCTCGACGTGCTGCAAGCGCGCACGGATTTGACCACGGCGCGACTCAACCAACTGGAGGCGTATTACCGCTTTAATGTCGCGAGCGCGACGGTGCGCCGCGCGATGGGTTGGCCAGATGCCGAGCTCGCGGCCAGTCGCTAAGCAAAACGTTCAAAAATTCTTTGCCGCGTTGTTCTCGCAACGCGGCATTTTTACGCCCAAAAAAGTGATCCTCCTTTCTACCCTCACGCTCGTTTACCGATGAAGTTACCCCGTCGCTTGTTGCTCGCCCTGGCCGCCTTGGTCGCCTTGACCGCGTTGGTGGTTGGTTTGGGGCTAACGCCAGCGGTGCAGCAATGGGCGGTGCGGCGCGCCTTGGCGGGCCCCGGCAGTCCGCAGGTGGAGTTCGCGTATTTATCCGTGGGGCCGACACGCGCGGAGTTGCGCGGCGTGTCTTTTCGCGCGGCAGGCATGAGTGCACGCGCAGGTCAGGTGGTGGTGGAGTATTCGCTCTGGGAATTCGTGCGGCATCGTCGCGTGAGCATTGCGCGCGTTGACGCGACCGAGTGGGAATTTGACGTGTCGCGCCTGTCGGAAGGTGAAGCGCGCGCGGGCGCAGCGACGGCCCCGGCGGCGACGCCAGGCGCGTTGTTACGCACGCGACTGCCGTGGCCCATCGTCGTGGGCGAGGTGGCGTTGCGGGGGCGCGTGTTGCTGCCCAGTCCCGCAGGACACCCCGCCTTACCGGCGGAGTTTCAATTGAGTGGTGGGAAAATTGCGCCCGGTCAGGAGGGCGGATTTATTTTCGAAACGACCATTGCAAATAACCAGCGCGGCGCGGCGGTGACGGCGTTGCATGTGACAGGTTCGTTGCAACTGCGCCAAACATTGGAGCGTCGCTTCGATCAGGTCGGGCTAAAGATCAGCGTGGATGCGATTGGCCCGAAAATCCCCAAACAGCACCAACTCAATCTTACCGCCACAATGGGTGACAGTGCCGAGGCGAGCCGCTACGCGCTCACGGTTGAAACTGTGCAGGAAGGCATGGCGGCCAATCTCCTGAAGATCGAAGCGACGGCGCCGATTGATGGCAGCGTGTTCACCGGCGAATGGCGTGTGCAAGCCAACCACGCTCAATTGGAGCCATTCTTTCTCGGTGGTGCATTGCCGAAATTCCTCGCGGCGGGCGCTGGTAAATTCGGTGTGCGCCTTGATACGGGCGCGGTGGCGGTGGCGGGCACGTTGGAGGCGGAAGCGTCGGCCCTCGAAAGGATTGACCCCAAACTGCGTCCATTTGGCGCGTTGCGCATCGGCGCAGCGTTCGACCTCGCGGAGGTGAGGGGCGTGAGCACGATCAACAAATTCGATCTGCGCGTTGACGGAGAGCAACCGGTGCTCGAATTCGAGACGCTGCGTCCGGTGGCACTGCATCGCGTGCAGTATGCGATGCAGTTTGGCGGCGGTAGCGCGGGCGAAGTGGCGCGGCTCAAGTTGCACGGTTTGCCATTGGCGTGGGTGAGACCGTTTGTGACGGACGTGGATCTTTCCGGGGAGCGGGTGAGCGGCGAATTTGTCGTCGTCGGCGATCCGGAGTTGTTGCGCATCCGCACGATTGTGCCGCTGCGGGCAACCGGCATCAACCTCGTGCGCGACGGACAATTCTTACTCGAGCGCGCGGACCTGACGCTAGGTATCCTGGCGACGATAAAACCGGACGACCTGCGCGTCGAATTCGGTGAGTTCGCCCTGCGCACGAGTGCCGGGGATACGATTCGCGGGGATTTGAGTTTGGCGGTGCCGCTGCGCGGCATGCCCCTCTCGCTGCATGTATTGGGCAGTGTTGAGGCCGACCTGCCGCACTTGCTGGAACCCTACTTGCCGCTCGGGCATGTGCAATTGGGCGGAGCGACGGAGTTACGGATCACGCCGGGACGGCTGGAAGTCGTCGCACTGCGCGGCGACATGCGCCGCGGGGACAAGACACGAGTGTTTGCCGGTGTGACGGAGGCACCGTTTGCCATTGATTTGCACACGCGGCAATTGGTGCCACAGGGCACGACCGAACGCGAATTCTGCCGTGTTTCCTACGGTCCGATCGATCTGCAAGCGTGGCCGATCGTGGCGGCAAAAATGCCGGTGGCGGGACGACTCAATGCGGGCACCTTCACGATGGCGGCGCATGGCGCGCGCGTGTTGGTGCGACCGGGGAGTGCCGTGCAATGGAACGGGGTCGGGTGGGGCGCGGGCGCTGCGGCAGCCATCGAGGGCGTGCGGATCGAAACCTGGCCGACGGCGGAATTTGAGTCGCTCACAAATTGGAAAATCTCGGACGGTGCGACTTCATTGCGCGATGCGACCGGCCGGGAATTGGCGACGTTTAACGCCGAGGTGATGGCGACACCGCAGGACGGAGTGCGGGCGACCCTAAATTACCATTTGGAACTAATTGCGCTCAGTGGCCAACCGGCGCTGGCGGGCTTGCGCGCGCTCAGTGCCGGTCGCGCGGCAGGCGAACTGCGCGCAGTGTTACTCGGCCAGACCGTGCAGGCCGAGGCGCGCACGACGTTTAACGGTTTGGTGGCGCGCGAAGGCAATTTGGCGTTGCCGGTTGCGAATGTGCAGTGGCGCGGCCTGCGTGGGGCTGACGGTAAGTTGACGAGCGAAGCCGCGGTGCTGCTTGATCGCTTGGGCCGTCGTTCCGATTTAGCGTTCACGGCACACGCGCAACCCGCCGCGGTGGGTTGGCAGTTTCAGGCGAAACTCACGAGTGAACATTTAGAATTAGCGGATGCATTGGGACTCGCGGCGCTGACTCAGTCGACGACTGCGACGACGAACACGAGTGCCCCTGCGGCACCTGCGCCCGTTGGGCCGGTTGTCGCTGATGGAAAACCCCTCTGGGCGGGCTGGCAGGGTGAGGTCCGCTTGGATTTGAAATCGGTGGCGCACGGCCAGGATTGGTCGATGCACGGATTCACCGCCGGGTTAGTGCTCACTCCGACTCAGGCGCAATTGACCAAAGTGGAAGCGACGATGAGCGAGAAGGGTCGGCTCGAAGCGCAAGCGGAGTTGCATTTTGGCGCGGGCCCGCGTCCTTACGCGTTGGACGGAAAGTTTTCGCTGACGGAGTTCGATGTCGGCGCGCTGCTGAAGGCGTTCGAACCGGGCCGCCCGCCGGTGCTCGAAGGCATGTTTACGGTGAGTGGTGGTTTCAAAGGTGATGGCGAAACGGTCGCGGCTACGCTGGAACGCACGCGCGGACAATTTCAGTTGTCGAGTAGGCAGGGCGTTTTTCGCGGCTTGCAGCGCACGTCGGCAAAAGTTTCGACGGCCACGCGCGCGGTGGAAATTGGCGCAGCGCTCGGTTCGCTTTTCGGCACCAACAAAGTCAAAGAAACCGCCGAGAAGGTCGCGGGCCAAGCCTACCAAATTGATCAACTGGCGCTGACGTTGGGTGAGTTGCCGTTTGACCAGATGCTGATCCGCGCCACGCGGGAGGAAAATTTTAATTTCAAGATCGAGGAACTCAGCTTGCTGTCACCCGAGGTGCGCCTGACCGCACGCGGGACGTTGACGCATGTCGCCGGCAAGCCGTTGTTCGAGCATCCGTTGCGGCTGACCTACCAACTCGGGGCACGTGGCAAAGTGGAGCAGACGTTGGCACGGTTGAAGGCGCTCGATGGCACGAAGGATGAACTTGGTTTTGCGAAGATGCGCGACACGGGCGCGATTCGCGGAACACTGGGCCGACCGGATCCAACGGCGTTCTTCGCGCGGTTGGCGGAATCGAAATTGGCGGATTTTCTGACGCCGGGGAATTGACGGTTAGACTCTGGCAAAGAATGCGCGGGGAACGGGCTTTACCCTCCGGCGCCCGCGGCTAGTTTGGGCAGACAAACCCAACGGCCTCCCACGTGGGGTGGCCGCAACCCCAAGGAGACTTACTGCGATGAATGGCAACCAACCGGGAGATATCCGCAACTTCGCCATCGTGGGACATGCCACGGCGGGCAAAACAACGCTCGCCGAAGCGATGCTCTTCTGCAGTGGAGCGATTCACCGCATGGGCACCATTGCCCAAGGCAACACCGTGGCCGATTATCACGTCGGCGAACAACAGCGGCACATTTCGATTCACGGAACGCCGCTCCACTGCGAATGGCAGGGGCGGCGTTTGAATTTTATCGATACGCCCGGCTACCTCGACTTTGCGAGCGAAGCGATCAACGCGTTGCACGTGGCGGATTTTGCGCTCGTCGTGGTCAATGCCAACCACGGCGTCGGCGTCGGCACGGACATGATGTGGGAATACGCGGGCCAGTTGGGCATCCCGCGCGTGCTGGTGCTCAACGGACTCGACAAGGAAAAGTGCGACTTTGACGCGCGGCTCGCTGAAATCCGCGATCACTTTGGCCAACAGGTTTTCCCGATGCAGGTGCCGATCGACTCCGGCCCCGGCTTTCATCAAGTGCTCGATGTGTTGCGCAGCGAAGTCGTCAGTTACGCCACTGATCGTTCCGGGAAATACACCGAAGAGGCGGCTACCGGCGAGTGGAAGGACAAGGTGGACGAGCTCCACAAAGCACTGATCGAACACATCGCGGAGAGCGACGATACGCTGTTGCAAAAATATTTCGACGAAGGCGGCTTGTCCGATGAGGTCATGCGCACGGGAATTCATCCGGCGCTGCAGAATCAGGTTTTCATTCCGCTGCTGTGCACCGCTGGCGAGACGAACGTCTGGGTGGCGCGCTTGCTGGATTTCATTGCCAAATACGGTTCCTCGCCGGTGGATCGCGAAACGGTGGGTGCGGTCGCCACGGCCACCGGCTCACCCGTGCTGGTGCGCCTCGATGGTAGCGAGCCGGTGGCGTTTGTGTTCAAAACGCTGACCGATGCGCAAAGCGGCGACATCTCTATTTTCCGCGTTTACTCGGGCGGCATTAAACCCGGCATGGAATTGCACAACAGCGGGCGCCGCGTGGCGGAGCGCATCGGGCAACTGTATCGGTTAAACGGCAAGTTGCGCACGCCGGTGGACGAATTGCGCGCGGGCGACATGGGCGCCGCAGTCAAATTGCGCGACACGCACACGGGCAACACGCTGTGCGACGCGCGTCACACGGTGGCGTTGCCCAAGCTGGAATATCCGACGCCCTACACGCACGCGGCGCTGCGACTCAACGCACCGGGCGACGAAGACCGACTCGCGACCGGACTCGCGGCACTGCACGAAGAGGATCCGGCTTTCACTTATCACACCGACGCGGAGCTGCACCAATTCATCATTTCTGCGCAAGGTGAGTTGCACCTCGATGTGCTCTTCGAGCGCCTGAAGCGGCGCTACAAAGTCGATGTGTCGCTGGAACCGCCGAAGATTCGCTATCGCGAAACAATTCGAGCCGGGGCGGAAGCCCGTTATCGCCACAAGAAACAGACCGGCGGCGCGGGGCAATTTGCCGAAGTTTGGTTGCGCATCTCGCCGGGGCCCCGCGACAGCGGGATCGTCTTCTCGCAATCGCTCGTCGGGCAGGACGTCGATCGCGTCTTTGTGCCTTCGGTCGAAAAGGGTTTGAAGAACGCGGCAAGTGAAGGCATTCACGCCGGCTACCGGGTGACCGATGTGAAAATTGATTTCTACGGCGGCAAGATGCACCCGGTGGACTCGAAGGACATCGCGTTTCAAATCGCGGGTTACTTTGCGTTTCGCGAAGCGTTTCAAGAAGCGCGACCCGTCGTGCTGGAACCGATTCATCAACTCGAGATCAAGTTGCCGGAGGAATTCGTCGGACGCGTTGTCGGCGATCTTTCGGGACGGCGCGGTCATATCCTCGGCATGGATGTCGCGGGTCGTTTGCAGGTGATCCGCGCGGAAGTGCCCGCGGCGCAACTCAACCATTACGGCACGGCGCTGCGTTCGTTGACCGGCGGTCGCGGGCTCTACAGTGAGCGATTCAGTCACTACAAGGAGTTGCCGGCCGATCAGGAGAAGGGGCTCGTGGAGGCGCACCAAAAGGCGCGCGCCGAGGGCACCGCCCACGCCCATCATTGAAATGTGGCCGTCGCGTAGGTGGAAGAATCCGCCGCAGTGCACACGGCGCCTCGGCGAATTGCTGGCGCGATTCGTTTGCGTGCGGACCGAGCACCGGTAGTATCGCGCCATGATTGCCGAGGTGCATTTCGAGAACTTCAAGGCGCTGCGCTGTGCGACGGTGCGTTTGGGAGCATTCAACTTGCTCATCGGACCGAACGGCTCGGGCAAAACGAGTTTGATTCAGGCGCTATTGCGCTTGCGCACGCTGGCCGCGTTGCCCGCCACCACG
>JAUXXD010000079.1 GCA_030681265.1 Candidatus Didemnitutus sp.
AGCCAGATGCGGACATCACGGCATTGATATTGATGTCACGAGCGGCGGTCAGGGTGAGCGAGTTTGCGCTCCAGCTGACGGCGTCGTTAACATTGATGTCACCATTGCCGCCGGGGGTGCCGGAGCTGCTTTGAATGAGGACGCTCGACCCAGTCAGACTGGTGCTGAGGGTCGTGCCCGAAATATTACCACCCGCCGCGGCGATGGTGAAGTCGGCGGGATCGATCAGCCAGAGGCCGCTCTGGCCAGCGGCGGAATGGGTCGTCACGCGCGTGAGCTCGGCCACCTGAACTTGCGCGGCCGAGGTTTCAATGAAACCACCGTTGCCGCCGTCTGGCGCCGATGCATCCAAGGTGCCGCCGACTTGAGCGGTTCCAGCAGTCATGCTGCCGAGCAGGAGGATAGTGCCTTGGCGATTTTCCACGGTGCGCGCTTCGATCACGCCAGTATTGTTCACCACGCTCGCCAGCAGAGCGTCTTTGGCCCCCGCGGTCATGAAAACCATGCCGCCGTCGGCCCGGATCAATCCGCCGTTGGCGGCCAAATTGTTCAGCACACTCTCGCCAACTTGCAGCTGCACGAGATTGTTGCCGGCAAACGTCAAGGTGGCGGCACTGCCCGCTCCCAGCGCTACGGTGCCGAGCTGCGCAGTGATGACGCC
Organism: Candidatus Didemnitutus sp.; assembly: GCA_030681265.1. Classification (GTDB taxonomy): domain Bacteria; phylum Verrucomicrobiota; class Verrucomicrobiia; order Opitutales; family Opitutaceae; genus Didemnitutus. The sequence goes on from JAUXXD010000079.1 coordinate 662, forward strand.
CTCATTGCGGACGTGCTGACCCAGCAGCGCAACCGAGCCGCCTGGCGCCGCGGTGATTGTGCCTTGATTGACGATGCTGCCCGTGCCCGCACCGCTAAAAATTCTTTGATTGGTCTGCAGGCTGGCGTCATTCAAGTCCAACGTGGATGCGACCAAACCCGCGACATTGACCTGCGCGCCCGGTGCGAACAAGACGCCGTTCGGGTTGAGCAAATAGACTTGGCCGTTGGCGTTCAGCTGCCCGAGGATTTGCGTGCCGTTGGTGTCGAAGATGCGGTTAACCGCGATAGCCGAGGCCGAAGGCTGCAGAAAATTCACCGTCTCGCTTGGCGCGATATTGAACGTGGTCCAGTTGAGCGACAGGTTCGGGCTCGTCTGCGTGATATTAGTGGTAGAGCCGGTTTGCGTGATGCTGCCCGTGCCCGCGACTACCTGGCCGCCCACAGGATCTGCATGAAGGACAGTCATAGAAAGTGCGAGAGCGGCTACTGCGAAAAGCTGGTGGCTTAATCTGTGTCGCGTTTTATGAGAGTGACGGTCAGTAGGCTCAGCAAAATGATGGAGATTTTTCATATAGAGTATGGTGCGATGCGCGGCAGAAGGCAGTGATTCGCTGTCGGAGCTTACGCGCCTTCACGGCGTCGCGATATGGGGTGTTCACGGGATACCCGCGGATTGCGCCCGGTGAGTTTTCAGCGCCGCTCGGCGACCTGCTGCGTTAGCCGCCAGCAACTGGGACCTTGTTTTCTCCCCTCGTGCGGGAGCAACATTGCCCTGCCGCTCAGCATGCGCGACGCCGTCGTCTCCCACCAACTCGTCGCAAAGCGCTTCCATCGTGTCGAAGTGGAACTGTAGAAAAATTCCCAATTCCGCTTGAGATCCCAGCAGTAGGGTAATGACCCATAGTAACAGGAAGCGTGCGCTGTCTATGATGGAGGTATGAACACCCAGCGCAGTTTCTTTTCAACCGTCGTGCCCATCGTCACGATTCTTTGCGTTTCGACTATCGGGTCTGCGCAAGTCCTACTTTCCAATGTTGACTACGCCATTCTGGGCGGCACGGCCATCAGCATCGGCGGGCCCGGACCTAATGCCATCGTCAACGGCAACGTCGGCCTTTCTCCGGGCGCGACTTCCAACATCACGGGCTTTCCGCCAGCGGTGGTTTCCGGCCTCACCTTAAGCGGGTTGCCCGCTGCCATCATCTCGACCGGCGGGGCCACTGGCCAGGCGCGGGCCGACCTCATCACCGCTCAGAACGCCCTCTTCGCCATGCCGATCGTTCCGGCTAACATTCTGAGCAATCTGGACCTCGGCACCTTGGCTCCGCTCGGAGCCGGCGTCTATACATTCGGCGGGGCCGCCATTCAGACCGGCGCGATCGTGCTCGATGCCAATTTCCAAAACGGGGTCGCCTGGGTTTTCAATATTGCGACCAGCCTCACCACCGCGGCAAATTCGACCATTACGTTCACCAATTTGGGCACCAACGGCGGCAGTGACCTCGGTCTTTATTGGAACGCCGGCACCTCCATCAACATCGGCGACAACAACACGGTTCTCGGCAATTATCTGGCCGGCGCCAGCATCTCATTCACCGGCATCACCACGACCCTCGGCAGCGGCGGCGTCCGCGCACTCGCGCTGGCTGGCGTTTCTTTCGCCGGTCCCGGCTCCCTCAACCCGCTCGGTGGTCCCTCTGGCGGCGACTATGATGGTGGGCTGGTTTACGATGGGCTTGGTCAATTAGTGCCGATTCCACCCCCAGTTATCCCGCCCGTGCTCTTCACCGGCAATGTGATCCTCAGCCAGAACGGTGCATTCACGCCGGGTCTCTCCGCAGTGGTCTTGGTCCCGGGCACGACTTATCCCACTACCACGCTAACGATCGACGGTGTTTCCGCCAACGGCTCCGGCCCTGCGTCCCTCACAATCAACACCGCCACGGTGACTCTCACCGGCGCCAACACCTACACGGGGGGCACGATCATCAATAACGGCACCCTTATCGCCAACAGTTTCACGCTTCCGACAAATCAAGCGGTCGCACTGAACTCCAGCACGCTGACCTTAGAGCAATCGACCACCGGCACTTTCGGCGGCGTGATCTCCGGCTCCGGCGGAGTCGTCAAATCGGGCGCCGGCGTGCTCACCGTCACCGGTGCGAATACCTATGCGGGCGGCACCGTGGTAAATGGGGGCACACTGGTCGCCACCACCGCCAGTCTTCCCGCAAATCGCGGCGTCGTGCTGAACAACAACAGCACGCTGGTCTTCGACCAATCCGCGAGCACGACTTTCGGCGGCAGCGTCACGGGCGGCGGCACGATCCAGAAACGGGGCACGGGCGCCCTCACGATGGCCAATACGACCACCTCCGCCGTCGACGTTCAGGCTGGCTCGCTATTTTTTAACACCGGCCTCGGACGAACCACCGTCTCTGCGGGTGCGCTGCTCGGCGGCAGCGGCACGATCACGGGCAACCTCGTCAACAACGGCACGGTAAGCCCCGGCACCTCGCCCGGCACGATCAATGTGACCGGCAACTTTACCCAGTCCGCCACTGGCAGTCTCCTCATTGAGATCGCCTCACTTTCGTCGTTCGATCGCCTCGCGGTCAGCGGCTCCGCCTCCCTCGCGGGCGCGTTGCAGGTTAACACACTCGGCGGCTACAACCCGATCGGCCAATCCTTTATCTTCCTCACGGCCCCCGGCGGCGTGACCGGCACCTTCGGCACCTTTGCCACCAATGTCACTGGCAGTGCCGCTACTGCGGTCAATGTGACCTACACGCCGACAAGTGCGACAGTCGCGTTTAGACAACTGCCGTTCGCCGGCTTTGCCACCACCCCCAACCAAGGCGTGATCGGCACCGCCGCTCAAGGCGTGCCCACCCTGACAACCACACTTAATGGCGTGCCACTCCCGGGGCAGTTCCCTGTCGTGCTCAATGCGCTATCTCCGCAGGGTTACCAAGTCTGGTCCGACATCGCCTTCGCGAACTCGACCTCGCTTGCGGATCATCTCCTGCGCCAAAACAGTGCCGTTGGCGGCCATGACCGATTCTATTTTGAAGGCGGCCAACGTCGCGGTCGCTCCCTTGCCGACGCCGATGTCGGCTCCAGTCGCTACACCACCAACTCGGGCCTGGTCGGCGGCAACGGTGCCGTCCAAGGCAACACTAATCTCGGCGCCTACTTCGCCTACGGCAAGTCAACCTCCGGCCTCGGTTCGGTCGGCAGCCAAACGACGGTGAAGGAAAAGACGCTCGGCTTGCGCGCCGGTTGGGCGGACGGCCCGTTGTTTGTCGAAGCGATGGTCGCTTACGGTTTCAACCGCTACGAAAGCACTCGCTCAATTGTTTTCCCCGGCACAGCTGCCGTCGCCACCTCCTCTAACAAAGGACACCAATGGACGACCGGTATCACCGCCGGCAAACATCTGAATTCCGGCATCGTCAGTCTCTCGCCGTTCGCCGGCTTGCTGTGGAGCCGCTGGTCGGCCAACGGTTTTACCGAACAGGGTGCCGGTGCCTATAACGCCACGGTCGGCAGTCAGTCCGCCCGTTCGCTGCGCTCCCAACTTGGCGTGGAAGCCCGCGTAAAATTCGGCATCCTGCAACCGCACATTCGCGCCGCGTGGCTCCACGAATTCTCCAACGACTCGCGCGGCATCAATGCCGCGTTTGGCAACGTCAACTACGCCGTCGCCACCCGCCGAGCGCCGGGCGACACTGGGATTTTTAGCGCCGGCGTGGATGTGGTCATTTCACCCAACGCCGTCCTCTACACCGCGGTGACCGCGGAAAGCGGTGGCTCAACTCGCGTCCTGAACGAGTGGCGCGCCGGCTTCGCGGTCCGCTTCTAAGCAATTTTCCTCACGGACCAGCCTTGCAACCCTCGCCTTCACTGGCGGGGGTTTTTGTTGGGCCACTCCACAAGTAGGACAACGCCCCATAGCGATCAATCCCCAGAGTGAGTATTCTCTGTCTCTCAATTATGAAACTCACAAACCTGCCTATATTGTTCCTCCTCGTCGCTTGCCCGCTCGCGCTGCTCGCTACTCCCGCCACCGATCGCAAGATCGAAGATGCCGCCAAGTCCTCCTACAACTACCGCACCGTTCTCGAAGACAAAGTGAAGGTGAAAGCTAATGGCGGCGTCGTCACGCTCACCGGCACCGTCCAAGACAAGGACGACCGCGCCCTCGCCGCCGACACTGTGGAAAACCTTCCCGGCGTCGTCAGCGTCAAGAACGACATTAAGGTCGAGCCAACCTTCCCCGAAAAATCCGACGGTTGGATGGCTCTCAAAATCCGCAGCCGCCTGCTCGTGAAAGGCAATGTCAGCGCCATGAACACGAAGGTCGAGGTCAAGGAAGGCGTCGTCACCCTCAGCGGCACCGCCGACAATGTCGCGCAGAAGGAACTCACCGAAATCTACGCCAAGGAAATCGACGGCGTGAAGTCGGTGCGCAATGAGCTCGTTATCACCGACAAGCCTTCGATCGGCGAAAAGATCGACGACGCGTCCATCACCAGCCAGGTCAAGTATGCTCTGCTCACCCACAAGGCCACCAGTGCCGTCAAAACGAAGGTCGTGACCTCCGATGGTATCGTCCTCGTCACCGGTGAAGCCGCTTCTGATGCTGAGCGCTCACTCGTCACAAAACTTGCCAAGGATGTCCGCGGCGTGAATTCGGTCACCAACAAGATGACCGTGAAAGCCTAACTGAGAGCGAGTCTCTCGAATCACTCAACGGCGGGGCCGCCTTCGGGCGACCCCGCTTTTTTTCGACCAATCGATCAATCGACGACGACTGCGCTCCATGACTCCTTCCATTAAAAATCGCCCCCTCGGACGCAAGGCGCTCATCCGGCCCGCCAAGTCTCTCGGCCTGCCAAAATCCCGTTCAACCAGACCGCCGTTGTGCGCCGAGCCCCTTGGCCCACCCGCCCTCTCTCGCCAAGTCACAACCAATCCTGACGCCCCACCGGCGCATCTTTTCTCCACATCAATCAACGCAACAGCCATTGGCCCCGCAGGAAGCTGCCGCCCAAAAGCCGCGAGCCGAAATTGTCACCAAAAAGCAAAAACCAACTGAGCTGATTCTCCAACAATCCAACCTGAAAACAACATGAACAAAGCCATCTCCCTCGCGCTGCTCGTCGGCGGCATTATCCTCATCATCTACGGCGTCAGCGCCAACGATTCGCTCAGCGGACGTTTCACCCGATTCTTCACCGGCTCACCAACTGACGAGACCATCTGGATGCTGCTCGGTGGAATCGTAGCCACCATCGTCGGTGCAGCCGGCGTGCTCCGCGGCGGCAAATCCGACTAAGCGAATCCGACGCGACCGACTCGGCGTGCGCGTCGCCCTGGTCGCGGACACCATTTCGACACCTCAATCCTAACGGGTTGAAGTGTTTTTATTTTCAGAATTTTCGCTCAACGGAAATCTGCGTCGCCACCATGTGACCGCGATTCGTTTTCTGTGTTGGACTCTCAGCTTCCTTGGGAGAGATCAGATCCGTGCTACCGTGTAGTGGGGATCGTCGTCCATGACCTCAACGTCGACGAGGTTGCCGGCATTCGCAAGCATGAGGCGGCAATCGGGCGAAAGGTGACGCAGGTGCAGCGTCTTGCCGGCCTTGCGGTAGCGGATGGCGAGCGCGTTGATCGCTTCGAGTCCCGAGAGATCGCACATCTGGCAACTGTCGGCGCAGATCCAGTGGGACTGTTAATGCCAGGGCAATTTCTGGATCAGTGCGAATCAGGGCCTGCATGAGCATTCGGCGCTGTTGCGCCAGTTGCACGCCTTCCGCGAGGCGACTGTCTCGCTCCCCGATCGGGGCAGCGACGTAACGCAAAACCCAGTTGCGAAATTCATCCAATACCCTTTCCCCCGAATCAATCTGCCACGCGGAACACAACTCAAGACGCCCACCCTGTCCCAGCCCATGGAAGATCACATCTCTCAGAGGCACTGGGCGGCCCAACTGATCAATCGTGGCGGTTGCCTCTGGACATGCCGAGTCAGGTTGGTGCTGAAGGACAGGCCCAAGGGGGCTCGATTGCCAAAATTTGACCGAAGCTGCGCAGATGAGAGCCAATGCGATGCCCCCGGCTATGTATGATTTCATATATTAGCTAGTGATTCGAACTACGCTCTACGGGGCTAGCATCCGGCAAGTTTCGCACATTTTATTCGCGCTGATAGTAGCAGAGAAAGGTTGGGCGGAAAAGGATTATACGCGAGGTGTCCGAGGGAAGACTCGAAAACACGCTCAACGAACTGGCGAACATCCGCCGATGTTAGCAAAATGACGGGCCTTCTTTCTCCTCGATTCCGCGCGTGCTCGTTTCCCATCGGAGGACGTTGCGCTAAGTTGTCTGCCCGATTTGCCGGAAAGCAATTTTACGCAGATGGCACCCGGCGGCGTTGTAGGGTTAGACCTCCTAGTAGAGAACGAACTATTCAGCCATCATGCGCCCAGAAACAGAACATCCTCCATCCAACCACAGAGAGAAAATACCATGGCTAAAGTATCCCGAGGCGGTCGCATGACCGCTACTACAAAACGCGCGGCGAAACCCAAGGGAGGCAAAAGCCCCATCAAATACCGGCCCGCCAGCCGGAACATCATGAAGACCTGAGGCCTTCTCCGCTTCCAACTTTCCAAAGGCCGTCCGCATGACGGCCTTTACTATTCCCATGCCCCAACCTGCCAGGCGCTGCGCGAACTGCGCTGAACCCCAGATAGCTCAATTCTGCGCCCATTGCGGCGAGAAACGCCTGGCTCCTGCTGACCATACGTTGCGACGTTTTTTTGAGCACCTGTTTGAAGCCTTCACCCACGCGGACGGAAAGATTTTCCTGTCAGTGCGTTGTCTCCTCACCCGGCCGGGCCGGCTCACCGCCGATTATCTGCATGGCAAGCGCAAGCCCTACATCCCGCCGCTGCAGTTATTCCTGATCGCCAACCTGATTTTTTTCCTGCTCCACCCGTTGATTGGTTCGAACACGCTCACGACAGATCTCAACACGCAGCTGCATTACACCTGGCACCACACCATCGCGGAGGCGTGGGTTGCTCCACGTCTGGTCGCCCGCTCGGTGACGGCGGAAGTCTACGCGGTCACCTTCAACCCGGCGGCGACCACACTGGCTAAATCCCTGGTCATTCTCGTCGTGCCGCTATTCTCGCTCGCGGTGCTGGCGCTGCACTGGCGGCAACGGAGGCATTACTCCGCGCACCTCGTCTTCTCGCTTCACTTCGGCGCGTTCTGGATGCTCCTCATTTGCGCGACCCTGGCGCTAACGAATCTCGTGGTGCGCCTCCTGCGGTCCGTCGATGTCTTTCCATCGGCGAGCGCGGTGAGCGACAGCGTCATCGGAGTAAGTCTCGTGTTGATGACGCTCTATCTTTTCCGTGCGAGCCGTTTGGTTTACACGGCAGAACCCGCTTGGCAGACCGCGGCCCGGGCTCTGGCGATGGCGATCATTTTCACGCTTTCACTGCAGGTCTATCGCTTCGCGCTGTTCTTCATCACCTTTTGGTCAACTTGACCACGGCTGCCCTGAACACCCCATAGCGCCCCACCAATCCAACAGGTATGCTCGGACTGGTGGCAGCACTATCCAGCGGCAATCCCGCCTGCCGGATCTGACAACCACCTCGCTCAATATCCTCATGAAAAACCGCTCCGCGTCCGCACCGCAAACGCCCGCCGATTTGCTCAACGATCTCCGCACCCTCGTCATCGACGCGGAAAAAATGATGGAAGCCTCCGTGTCGGAACACACCGGTGACGCCATGGACGCACTCCGCACGCGCTACGCCGCCGCGCAGGAACGCGTCGGTGAATGCTACGAAAGCGCAAAGACTAATATTACCGCCGGTGCGAAATGCACCGACGTGGCCATTCGCGCCAATCCCTACCAATCGATCGCTATCGCCGCCGGCGTGGGTCTGCTCGTCGGTCTGTTGGTTGGCCGCCGCTCCGGCCAGTAACTCCGTCGTAATGGAAAATAGCACTTCTTCTCCGACAGGCTTGCTCGGTTCTTTCCATGTGCTGGGCGACACCTTACTCGCCACGTTGCAGGACCGGGTTACGCTGATTTCAGTCGAGTTGCAGGAGGAAAAATTCCGCCTGATTCAGACCTTCGTTTGGATCAGCGCGGCGGTTTTCGCGGGCATGATGATGCTCACCTTCGCCAGCCTGACTCTGGTTTATTATTGTGGGGAAAGTTCCCGACTCGCCGTGCTCGGTGGGCTCACGTTGCTTTACGCAGGCGCGCTCATCGCGATCGTCGTCTTGCTCCGTCGTTTCCTCGCCCGCCAGCCCAAGCCCTTCGTCGCCACCTTGCAGGAACTCGGGGAGGACCGCGCGTGTATCCGCAGAGGGAATTGATCGAACTCGGTGCTCACAAGGCCGCCCTCCAACGACGCATCGCGCGCCAGCGCATCGCGTGTGTCGTGGCCGCCTCTCGCATGCTGCAACCCGTCGCGTGGTTGGACCGGATGCTGGCCCATTGGCGCCGCTTCGCATCGTTTGCGCCTCTCGCAGTCGTGCCGCTCGCCTTGCTATTAAAACGAGCTGTTGCTCCCCGCGGCGGCTTACTAGCCAAATTGCTGAGTTGGGGACCCGTGGTATTCGGTGCCGTGCGCGGCCGCACCACTACACACCGACCGATTACCCGCGCCTGACGGAGCGGCACCCGCTTATGCCCGCCAGCATGCAATGGCTGCTCGCCTGCTATTTGGCCACGTGGGGATTCATTCCCCACTTGCTGCTGCTCAAGAAACGCCCCGCCGCGACCTTGGCTTGGTTGTGGGCGATCCTTTTTATCCCGCTGCTCGGAGCGGTCGGGTTTTTTCTGTTCGGCACCGACCGCTTGAAGCGCCTGCGTTTGAAGCGGCGTAATATTTTTTCCGCGCGCGTTTCGCGCCAGCGTAGCCCAGACGGTGCGACTGATCCGGCCACTGCGGGGCTGCTGCAGTCGCTTTCTCAACGCGATCGACACTTTTTGCAACTGCTCTCGCGCATCAATCAACTTCCGGTCAGTTCCGCGGAATCAATCCGCATTCTGAGCAACGCGAAAGAATTCTACCCCGCCCTCGCGCAACGCCTCCGCGAGGCCGTGCACCACGTTCATATCGAATTTTATATTTGGCAGGACGATGTCACGGGAACGCGTTTTTTTCAGCTCTTGATCGAGGCCGCACGGCGCGGTGTCGTTGTCCGCCTGCTGCTCGACGGCGTCGGCACGCGCGGGCTGCCAAAGAAATTACTGGCCGAGTTTACCGCGGCCGGCGGTTCATTTTCCTGGTTCCAAAGCCTCGACCCCATGCGGCTGCGCTTCTTCATGAATCTGCGCAACCACCGCAAACTGCAGATTATCGACGGCACAATCGCGTTTGTCGGTGGCATGAACATCGGCATGGAGCAGGAGGAACGCGCCGCTGAGCTCGGCGCTTGGCGCGACGTGCAAGTAGAAGTCACCGGCTCCGTCGCGAGTGCGCTTCAAGAAGTTTTTGTTGACGACTGGTTTTTTGCCACCGGTGAAAAAATCAACGCACCCGTCTATTTTCCTGAAACGCCCAACCGGCCCTGCCTGCCCGTGCATATCGTGCTGGGCGGACCGGACCGCCCGAACGAACCCATTTGCAAAACGCTCGTCAGTCTCCTCAACGGCGCGAGCGACCGCGTGTGGATTGCCGCGGGATATTTTGTGCCCGACGATATCGTGCTCACCGCACTTGAACTCGCCGCCAGCCGTGGAATCGATGTGCGGCTGCTCATCTCGACGCACAGTGATCACCCGGGACTGGTGACCGTCGGTCGCTCCTACTACCACGAATTGCTCACCGCCGGAGTGCGTCTCTTTGAATATCACGCTGGCATCCATCATGCAAAAGTCGTGGTGGCTGACGCGCGCTGGGCCATGATTGGATCGGCCAACCTCGACTACCGTTCGCTGCGTTTGAATTTCGAACTCAATCTGCTTTTCCACTCGCCAGCCCACAACACGGAGTTGGCGGATTTGCTCGAGCGCGATTTCAAACTCAGCCGCGAGATCGATCCGCGCATGTTTGCCCGGCGGCCATTCCGACAGAAATTTGCCGAAGCGGCGCTGCGGCCGTTGTCGCCGATGTTGTGAGCCCAGCGGCATAGCATTACACCCCATTTTTCCCCGTGCTGATTGCGAGTAAGCTGGCGGCACTCTTATGGTCGCTCTAAAAATATCCCCTGCCTCGTCCGCCGAACACACGGCCCGCTGTGCCGCGACGCGCGAAGCTGCTCGCGTAGACGCCGGGTTAATTCACCGGTTCAAGGCTGGTGACGAAAGCGCGTTCGTCGAAATCGTAACCCGCTACCGGACGAAAATGCTGCACGTTGCAATGGGACTCTTGCGCAACCGTGCTGACGCAGAGGAAATTTCGCAGGATACTTTTATCCGCGCGCACCGCGGACTCGCCCGCTTCCGTGGCGACGCGTCCCTCGCGTCCTGGCTCTACCTGATCACCCTTAATCTTTCCCGCAACCGCTACTGGTATCACTTCCGCCGTCGTCGCCATGTGAGCCAATCGCTCGATGCGACCTTCGGTGAGAGCAACCAAGCCACCATTGCCGAGATCATCGCGAGCGAAGCACCGAGTCCCGCGCACGAGGCCGTGACGGGCGAATTTTCTGCAATTGTCGCCGGGTGCATGGACGAGTTGCCCGCCAGCCAGCGCGAGATTCTCATTCTGCGCAATGTGCAACAGCACTCCTACGGCAAAATCGGTCGGATGCTGGGCATCCAAATTGGCACAGTGAAAAGCCGCATCGCGCGGGCGCGCACCAACCTTCGTTTGTTGCTGTGCAAGTCCTACCCCGAGTCCAAGGCCGACGCCTCCCCGTTCGTGTGCTTTGAACCCATCCGTTCGTCCGGTCCTCTGCGCATCGCCAGTGCCTGAGCGATAGCAGTCACCGCACGGGTTTCACCCCATTGGCGAGACCCGTTCCGAGGTATATTTTCAACTTTATGAGTAACACTCCTGCGCCCACCAATCTTCCCCCCGCGGGTGCCACGCCGCCAGCAATCGCCAGCGCGCCGAAACCCTCCACCCCGGCCCAGCCCGCAGTCGAGACCAACCCCGCCGCGAAGGCCGCTCCGGTGCCTCCACCAGCCCCCTCCCAAAGTCGCGCACCAGTCATCATCTTGGGAATGTTGGCCACCGTTTTCCTGCTCAGCTCATTCTTCCTGTGGGAGAAGGTGAACACTCTCGAAGCCACTCTCCAACAAAACAAAAACCACGCGGTGCAGGTTGAAGCCCACACCATCAAGCTACAAACAGCTTTGGATGAAACGAAACTCGCGGCAGCCCGCCAGCAAGTGCAGGTGGACGAAGCCAAAGCCGTCGCTACTTCCGCCAAGGCGGAGTCCGTGAAAAGCAAAGCGATCGCCGCCGACACCCAGATTCTTTTGGACAAATCCCGCGTGATCGCCACCGGCTATCAAGTGCAGATGGAGGAAGCAAAGGTGGCTTCGCTCAAACGACTGGGCGAGGTCGAGGTCGCGCAAGCCCAGACGACCGTGATGCAGGTCCAGTTGACCAAAGCCAGGGCCGACACCGTCCAGCTACAAGCTCAATTGATCGAAACCCGCAACCGGGCCGATGCGACTCAAGCGAAGTTAGCGGAGACGGAACTCGCGTTATCCGAGCTGCGGAAAACTTCGGTTAAAAAATAGGCCGACGCGCAAGCGGGTGCCATCCCCTGCGCTCACGGCGGATTACTTGGATTTATCCTGAATTTTGTTGCCGAGATTTTCTACGTCCTTGCCGAATCCACGGGAAGTCTGGCACCCCGTGAACGCGAGGGCGAACAGGGTCGCGAGTAAAAGCAGCACCGGGGAGGAACGAGGGAATTTCATCCGCGCAAGATAGCCTGCTGATCGTTCCGCCGCCATGGGGTGTTCACGGTAAGTTCGCCGCTCGAGCAAGCGGGAGCACGGCCGACGGCGACGATCACACGACTATTTTTTCTTGGTGACGCGAACTCCGAAACGTTCCGCCAGAAACATCACTCCCGCGCCGAGCGCGAGCACACCAGTAACCCAGTGCGGGATGGACAATCCGAACAGGAGATTCAGACCGAAAACGATGAGGAAAAGTGCGAGGATGATATGAGCCATAAGTTGGGTGGTGGAACTTGTGCGGGGAATTGCGCCGGACCGATTGGCCGACTAATTTAACACCCAGAGGATAGCGTTGCGCAGAGTCCACTACCATGGGGTGTTGGCCCACTGATAGGCTGCGTGGCAAATCGTAGTCTCTGCCACGCGGCAGTGACGGACGCTCGTCGAATCCATGAGGAGGCGTTTATTTTGCGTTACGGCCACGAACCCAACAGAGCGCATGGTTGGGTTTCACCCCATGCCATTGCCCGATTTTTTTTGGTATGGTTGAGAGGCGAGAGACCAAATCCACCTCCAAAATTCACGACCTTCGCCGCCCGCCGGAGTGATCCGACGCTTCGTCACGCCATGCTTCCCCATCCCACTCTGTCCGCTCGCTATGCCTCACCCGAGGCAAAGCCTGCCTTCGTTGACGGGCTCTTCAACCGGGGCGCGGCGCAATACGACAAGGTGGTGAATTGGGGGTTTCTCGGCACCGGTGCTTCCTATCGCCGCCGGATCCTGCTCCAACACGGCTTGATTGCCGGCGATCATCTGCTCGATGTGGCCTGCGGCACAGGCTTGGTCGCGGTGGAGGCCGCGAAAATTCTGCACACGGCAAAACACATCACCTGCCTCGATCCCAGCGCCGGCATGCTGGCCGTCGCGCGGACCAAGCTCACCGCGCATTTCGTCCAAGGTCGCGCCGAGGCCATGCCGTTGGCCGACAACGCTTATGATTTTCTCACCATGGGTTACGCGCTCCGGCATGTGACTAGTCTCGATGGCACTTTTCGCGAATTTCACCGCGTCCTCAAACCCGGCGGCAAGCTCCTCATTCTCGAAGTCACCAAACCCACCGGCCGATGCGCCGCGTTTTTCTTCCGCCTGTGGTTCGGTCTGGTTTACCCGTGGCTCACCCGACTCTTTACCCGCAGTGACGAAGCGCGCGACATGATGCTTTACTATTGGGAGACGATGGATGCCTGCGTGCCGCCCGCCACCGTGCTGTGCGCACTTGAGACCGCCGGGCTCATCGCAGTCCGGCGGGACGTCGCCCTAGGACTTTTCAGCGAATATTCCGCCATCAAGGCCGACCCACTCCGCCTATGAACACGTCCGTCCCAATTGCCTCCGTCACTACCGCCAAAGATTTTCAATCGGAAAGCATCCGGCACTTGCCGGAGACGGCTCGCGCGGCCTTCGTCCGGTTTCAGGCCGACCGCGACCCAGCGGCATTGGACATCGTGCTGCTCGCCATCCTCGAAGACTTCATCCCCAAGACGCCCGCCCAACCGCTGGCGGAATTGCCCGGCAACACTAAGCTGATCGAAGGCATGGGCTTTGATTCCCTTGCCATCACTGAGGTGGTGTTTTTTGCGGAAGATTTGTTCGGCATTTCGATTTCCAACGAAGAGATCGTCCAAGTCGGCACACTGGATGACCTGCGTGGTTTTATCCGCACCAAAGTTTCTGGAATTCTAGTTCGCTGAATCATCCCATGTCGCCGCTACCTGTCATCACCGGGCTGGGTTTCATCACCAGCATCGGTCAGGATCGTGCCACTGTGCAGCGCAGTTTGGGCGAGTTGCGCCACGGTTTCGAACCGATCGAATTCTTCAACAACCCCGCTCTGCCGGTCAAAGTCGCCGGCACGCTCAAAGGTTTTTCCTTTCCGACGCCCAGTTGGCGCGACTGGCGTTGGCCGGATAAATTCTCCGTCGACCGCGAATTGCTGCGCGGGCTCGCGCCGCACGGCGTCTATGCGTTCTGCGCCCTGCAACAAGCCCTCGCTGATGCCGGATTGGATCCGGCCGAGCTGACCGACGGGACCACCGGCTTGTTCTGCGCTTCCGCCGGTTCGCCGTTCTTGCTCCACAGTTTTCTCAACCAGATGCACGAGACCCGCGGTGAACGCGGCAACCCGATGGGCATCGTCTCCTCCATCGCCGGCACTTTGAATTTCAACCTCGCAGCGCACTATAAAATTGCCGGCGCGGTCTGCGGCTTTGTTTCCGCGTGTGCGTCGTCGAGCCACGCGCTCGGCTACGCCATGGACGAAATTCGCCTCGGTCGGCAGCAACGTATGTTGGTTGTCGGCGCCGAAGATTTGTCCGCCGAAAGCATCATTTCGTTTTCCAGTCTGCGCGCCCTCTCTTCCAACTCCGATCCGGCCACGGCCTCGCGCCCTTTCGATCGGCAGCGCGACGGCTTTGTCGGCACCGGCGGTTCCGTCGCACTCATTATTGAAGATGCAGACCTCGCCCGCCGCCGCGGCGCCCGCATCTACGCCGAACTCATTGGCTGGGGTCAGGCGAGTGATGGCCACAGTGTCGCTGTCTCGCATCCCGAAGGTGCCGGCCTGCGCCGCGCGATGCAGCGCGCCCTCGCTGATGCGCAAGTGAACGCCTCCGACATCGGCTACGTCAATGCCCACGCCACTTCCACGGTCGCGGGAGATCGTTCCGAAGCGCTCGCCTTGCACGCCGTATTCACCGCCGCAGGGGCCGAGCCGCGCGTCAGCAGCACCAAGGCACTGACCGGTCACGGCCTTTCCCTCGCCGGTGCAATGGAGGCCGCCTTCTGTGCGCTCGCTGTCGATGGCGGATTCATTCCCGGCGCTGCACATCTCACGGAATTAGATCCCATCTGCGATGGACTCGATCTGCCCCGCACCACTCTCGATGAGGCCCCGGGTCTCGTCCTCAACAACAGCAGCGGTTTCGGCGGCAGCAATGTCTGCCACGTCCTCCGCCGCCCAACCTGATCATTCCCATGAACGACTCGCTTACGCTCGAACTCAAAACGCTGATCATCGCCACGCTCAAACTTGAGGACGTCTCCCCCGCCGACATCCCCGATAACGAACCACTGATCGGATCGGCGCAATTCGCCCTCGACTCACTCGACGCCCTCGAACTCGTGCTCGCGGTCGAAAAGGAATACGGCGTCAAAATCGGCACCAGCGAGGCTTCGCGCTCCGCGCTGGCCAGTGTCAACACGCTCGCCACCTACATCCGTTCGCACGTGGCGGCAGCCTGAGTCGGTCCATTCATGTCTGCTCCGGCTGATCAACTTCCCGTCGGTCTCACAGCCTGCGACTGCCTCACGCCTTTCGGCGATGCGGCGGCGACAACTATCGCTCTGCTGGCCGGCCGGCGCGCTCTCGCGCTCTCGTCCGTGCTCGGGCGCGACGGCGGCGATCTCGTGCCGCTCGCACTGACGGGTCCGATGGATGAAACCTTGTCGCCGCGCTGGCTGCCCGCGCTGCACCGGATGACCGCTGGAATTCCCGAAGCTGCGTGGGGCTCGGCGCGTTCTCCAGTGATTGTTACGAGCAGTAATTTCGGCGTGGGCAGTCTTTACGCCTTCACCCGTGACGCCGATCCGCGCCACCTTTCCCATGGCACGCCGTTCGCCGCGGTCGCACTACTTCGCGCTGAATTCGGTTGGGGCGAACACGTCACAATTTTCTCGCACGCCTGTGTCACGGCGCACCTCGGTCTCGCGCACGCGGCGCGACTGTTGCACGCCGGAGTCGCCGATCGCGTGTTGGTGTTCTCCTTTGATTTCGTCAGTCCCTTTGTCGCTGGCGGATTCCACAGTCTGAAAATTCTGAACAGCGGCTGGCCCGCGCCCTATGCTCGCGCGGAGTCGGGATCCATCGGCCTCGGCGATGGCGCCGCCTTTGCCGTGCTCACGCGCAAAGCCGCGCCGGTCCAACTCGCCGCGCATGCGTTGCACAACGAAATGTATCACGCCACCAGCAACCAGCCGGATGGCGCGGGTTTCGCCACTTGTGCCGCTGCGATCGCTGCTGTCAGCGGTGGCCGCCGACTTTGGGTAAAGGGCCACGGCACCGGCACGCTCGAAGCCGGACGACTCGAAGCCGAAGCCTTCGCGCGACAATTCCCCGACTCACCACTCACCGGCTGGAAGGGCAGCCTCGGTCACACCCTCGGCAGTTGCGGACTGGTCGAGCTCGCCGTTGCTCACGCCGCAATCCGCGGCGGTCGCATTCCGGGCACAGTCGGTGGCTCCACACAAAGTTTCACCGACACCGTCTCGCTTGTGAATTTTGTCAGCGCGGCCTTCGACGGCGCGATCCTCACCAGCAACGCATTTGGCGGCGCGCACGCCGCGATGCTTCTCACTCATGATTGAGCGTTACCTCCATCACGTGCTCGTCGAATTGCCCGCCGATGAAGAAACCGCGGCCGCCGCGCGCACGCGCCTCGCAGAAAAATTTCCGCGCACTGCTCTGCGAAGGATGACGCACCTCGGGTTGCTCGTTGGCTCCGTGCTTGATGGCGCTTCCCTCGCACCGGCGGACGCCGTGGTGCTGGCTACGACATTTGCCGAGTCACACGCGCTGGAGGATTTTCTGCGGAGTTTTCCGGCTGCGAGTCCGTTGCTTTTCCAATCGTCAATCCATCCGAGCAGCGTGCAACAAGTTCTCATTGGTCGCCAACAACCCATCGCGCGACTCTGGCCGCTCGCCGGGCGCGCGCGTCTCGTGGAGCAGGCTTTGCTCACCGCTCTGCTGGAACCAGCAGATCTCGTGATGTTGGTCGGCGGTGAAGAGCGCGGCACTTGGATGGTGGAACACGACTGCGCGTCGGCTCGTTCGTTTGCCTTCGCCGCTCTGCTCACTCGTCGCGCGGAAGGTGCCGCGGCCCATCTCACTTTCACTCCGGGAACCGCCGCCGATGAGCTGTGCCCGACTCTGGAAAAATTCACGACCAACCTCGCCGACCGACAGCCGTTGCGCTGGTCCGGTGCGGGAGGCGACTGGAGCCTCGTCTGGCGGTGAACACTACCGCCCAACTTCCGCGCAATCCCGGCCCGAGCTGGGGCTACGGCTTCCTGTTATGGGCAGAGCGCTGGTGGCCGCGTTGGTTTTTTCGACCGGTGCTGATGGCTGGCACTTGGGTCGGTGTCGCTACGATGCCGGTGCAACGTGCGCATTCACGCGCCTATCTCGCGGTCGTGCTGGGACGGCCCGAAACGCTCGTCGAAGTGTGGCGGCATTTTTTTGCATTTGCGGATAGCCTGATGCTCAAACTCCGGGCGGGACGTGGCGTCGCCGTGCCGTGTGTGTTGGCGGCGGAAAACGAAGCGGAGTTCGAGAATCTGTTGGCTTCCGATCGGCCCGCGCTTTTCGGCACGTTTCATTTCGGCGGCTCCGATTTACTCGGCTACCTGCTCGGCGCGCGGGGTCGGCGCGTCTCGATCATTCGACAAATGGTCGGCAACTCCGACGACACCGAACATCTTGGGCGGCGTTTTGCCGGACAAGTTTCTTTCCTCTGGATCAACGACCCGGCCACCCTGCTCTTTGATCTGAAGACCGCTATCGAAGCCGGCGACTCGCTCGCCTTGAAATGCGACCGGACGGAATTCAGCGCAAAGTCCGAGCCGTTTCATTTTCTCGGCGCGCTCCGGTTGTTTCCTTTCACCATCTATCATCTCGCCGTGCTCTTCGATCGTCCGGTGGTATTCTGCACCGCAGTTTCGAAGTGGGGCACCGACGAATTGAACGTGTTTGCGTCACCCGTTTTCACTCCGGACCCAGCAGCCAGTCGCGCCACGAACACGAGCGCGGCCCGACTGCATTTCCAAGGCGTGCTCGACCAGCTCGAAATCCTCGTCCGCGCCCATCCGTTCCAGTGGTTCAATTTTCGACCGCTCAACACCGCGACGTCCGCCGCACCGCCCTGATTCTTGATGCGACTGCGCAACATCTATTACTACCCGGTCCATTATTTCACTCTGCTGCTCTTTGCCGCAGGCGGGTTCGGACTGTGCGTGCTCAGCGTGTTGGCGGGCTGGTTGCCGGCGACGGAGCGCACCGAACGGTTTTTCCAAAGCTTGATCCACCGGCACCTGACATTTTTTCATTGGTGGTGCGCACTGACTCAGTTGGTGCTGGTGCGCTACCATGGCTTCGCTGACTGGCCGCGTGGCGGACTAGTGCTCGCGGCGAATCATGTGTCGTTGATCGACATCACCTGCCTGTTGGCCTGCCTCCCGGAGGCCTTGTGCATTTTCAAGCCTGCCATCGGCCGCAATCCCGTGCTCGGTGCCGCCGCCCGGCGCGCCGGTTACTTGTGCAGCGACGGTGGCCATGAACTTGTGCGTCTGGCGGCAGCCAAAGTGGCAGCCGGTCACCAGCTGGTGATTTTTCCCGAAGGCACCCGCACGCCTCCGGACAAATCGCTGCTGCCGTTCAAACCCGGTTTCGTGCTCATCGCACGGCGTGCTCGGAAGCCGATCCAACTCGTGCGCATCACCACCGATTCGGATCTTCTCACCAAAGGCGCCCCTTGGTGGCGGTTGCCTCGCTACCCCGCCCACGTCGACGTTACCGTAGGTCCGCTGATCTCCACCGACACCGCAGCCAGCACCGCCGAACTCGCGGCAGAGATCGAAACGTGGTTTCGCACGCCCGCTTGCCCATGAACTTCGCCACCCATCTTGTCCTGCTGCCAACTTTCAACACCGGCCCGCGTCTACTTGGAGTCGTGACTGAGGTGTTGTCCTACTGGCCGCATGTCTTGGTCGTGGTGGATGGCAGCACCGACGGCAGCGAACAACCGGTGCTCGAATTAGCGAAGACGGAACCGGACCTCACCGTGCTGCTCCTCCCGCGCAATGCCGGCAAAGGCGCGGCGGTGCTCGCTGGTGCGCAAGCGGCGCTCGCCCGCGGTTTCACTCACGCGTTGGTGATGGATGCGGACGGCCAACACCCCGCGGGCAGCATCGCGCAATTCATGGACGACTCACAGCAGCATCCGGACGCGCTGGTTTTGGGCCGACCTGTTTTTCCTGCCAACATTCCTGCCGAACGTCTGCACGGTCGAAAACTCAGTGTCGGCATGGTATATCTCGAATTACTGGGAGACGGCGTCGACGATCCGCTCTTCGGTTTTCGCGTCTATCCCCTTGCGCCCCTGCTCCGCGCGCTCGGCTCGCGACATGGTGGACGCCGCTATGACTTCGACACGGAAGCTGCGGTGCGCCTCGGGTGGGCAGGCGTGCCGTTGCGGAATCTGGCTGCGCCGGTTCGCTATTTTTCCCGCGCCGAAGGTGGCGTCTCCCACTTTCACTACCTGCACGACAACCTCACGCTCGTCTGGCTGCACACGCGACTCATCGTGGAATTAATTTTTTGGCGCTGGCCCGCCCTCCTCCGCCATCGTCGCGAGTGGCGGGTCGCCGCCGCTTCGCTGGCTGTGCTATGGTTGAGCTGCACCGGCGGAATAGCGGCCGAACCAGACGAACTAGTGAATCCTGTCTATGAGTTGACCGCTGCCGCGCCGGCGTGGAGCGACCTTGTTGCAGCATTCGCTCACCAACCCGACACCGTGGCCGATTTCACGGAGCGCCGAAAATTTCCCTTCAAAAAAACGCCGATCGAACTGCAAGGCGAAGTGCGTGTCTCCGCCGCGCACGGTCTCAGTCTTCATTATACTGTGCCGGATGATCACACCGTCATCCTCGATGCGCAGGGCATGTTGCTCCGCGCGCCCGCCGGAGAAAAAACGCCACCCGTCGATCCGCGCGCGGCCGCCGCCCACAATGCGTTGCGGCACATCTTGCGTTTTGAATTCGCGGCGCTGGAACCGGACTTCCTGCTCTACGGCCAACGCGACGGCGCTGACTGGACTCTCGCGCTCGTGCCGCGCACCGACACGCTGCGCCGCAGCATCGGTCGCATCACCGTGAGCGGCACCGCTGCCGTGATCCATCGCATCGAACTGCGCCGCTCGGCGAAACAGGTGATTGAGATTCTCATCGCGCCGCCGCGCCCGCCGGCGGAATTCACCGCGGCGGAATTGAAACAATATTTTCGATGACCTTCCGTCGTCGCCAACTCCTGGGCTGGTGCATTCTCGCCGTGGCGGCGCTGCTCGGCGGCGCGTGGTTGGTGCAAATCGACTACGCGCGCAAAATCTCCACCGACGTGCTCGATCTCATTCCTGCCGACGAACGCGCACCGGAGCTGACGTTGGTCCGTTCGCTGGCGAGCCAAGCCGAGGCGCGCACGATGTTCTTCGAGCTGACCGATGCCGACGGCCAACCGGCGAC
>JAUXXD010000083.1 GCA_030681265.1 Candidatus Didemnitutus sp.
GCCGGAAAGCGTGACGATCTTCTTGCAGCCCTTCTCGGCGTTGAGCGAACCGAGCATCTTGAATGCATCCGTGGCATCGAACAGGCGTAGAGTGAGGCCCTTGATTTGGGTGAGCTGGGCCTTGCGGCACTTGCCCCAGAGTTCCCCGAGCGCCTGTTTGAGCGGCCCCTCTGCCGAAATGGAACCGGGTGGCGGCGGCACGGGCTCGGCGACAGCAGATGCACCGCCACCGGTAAAAATGCTTTGTCCACCACCCGTGAGCGGTTGGGCAGAGACGCCCGAGCCGACGAGTGAACCGGGAGCACCGGAGCCGCCCGGCGCAGGAGCCGGGCGCGGCCACAGGCCCTTTTCCTTCGCGAACTGGAGAGTAAAGACGAATGACTGTTCATCAATCTTCACGCTCGGCAGCGGGTCGCTGGGGCCGCAGAGGAGATCGCCACTGCGATACACGTAGTCGCCTTGGTTGATGCCTTGGTTGATCGCGCGAATCAGCACGGAGTCACTCGCGTGAATGGACAGCACCGGGTCTTTGCGAAATTCGTCGCGCAAGGCAGCCGTGGAGATTTGGCCCTTCTTGAGCGGCGTGCGGTCGCGGATGTAGCCAGGAGATTCCGGGGCGTCTTCTGCTAGGCGGAGCTTTTGGTTGGCGTTGTCGCGCAGCGCACGGATGACCTGTTGCTGACCGGTGCCGGGACGCTCGGAAGCGGAATGAATATCAATCGCCGCGTGGTTCAGGTCCACGAGGCTCCCCGCGAGGCGCTGGCGCGACGGATAAAAGACATGGCGGTAAGCCTGCTGAATGACGGTTGCCACTTCCAAATCAGATTTGGTTTCGAGTTCGCGCACCTTGCCCTGTTGATGCTCCGCCAATTCCTGAATGCGACCGGGCTTGATGAGTGCGCGCAGGGCCAAACGGCGCATCATGGCGCGGTTCATCTCGTCGAGTCGGGTCTCATCCGCGGCGAGGAATACGAGGTGATTGCGCAGGATGCGCAGGCTTCCGCCGTCAGAACCGCGACGGTCGAAGATGCGGCCAATCAGATCGGGCACAGCTTCGACGGTGGCTCCGACGGTAATCGCTTCGTGCGAAAGCAGCACGAGGCGCGGACGACCGTCGCCCGCATCGTCGGCCACGTCCCAAGGCCCCGCCGGAAACGGCACCAGCTCGAAAATCGCACCGGTCACGGAGCCTGCAAAAATGGAGCGGATGCGGTCGCGGAGTTCGTCGCGCGCCGTCGCCTTGTCCATGTGTTCTTCCTCGCGGCGGATAATCTGCGTGAGGTTGGCCTCGGCGAGGAATCGCAGCGGCACACCGGGGCGGTCGTCGAGGTAGGCCGAGAGAGATTGAAACTGCTTGCGAGCGTCTTCGACGAAACCGAGGTCGAGAGTGGGAGCGAGGACGGAAAAACGCAGGCGCTCTGCCGTGATGCCTTTGAGCTGTTCGTTGAAGGCGAGCGTATGAAGGAAAATTGTGCGAGCTACATAGGTGCAGTAAGGAGCGAGGCCTTTGTAGGACTTTGCGTCGATCTGTTGGGCGAGAGGCATATTGCCAGTGCCACCGGAAATGTCATGGCTAACGGCAGGCTTGAACTCACTGCGGCCGAGTTTGGTGAAAATCTCGTCGCGGATCGCCGGCATACCGAGGTCCACATGGTGAACGTGAATCGCGGTGGCATCGTCGGGGCGGACGGCCCAAAGCTGCTGCACGGTGCGAGCCAGGAGACGCAACATTCCGCGCACGCGCTGAAAGTTGGCCAAGGTGGCGGTCTTGGTGGTCAGGGTTTCCAACACCTCGGGATGAAAAGGGTAGCTTGCGCGGAAAGAATTGAGGGTGTCGGGGTGATTGGCCTCGGCTGGTATCGCCTCTTTTTGCTGCTGCCAGGCGGCACGGTAGGCCTCGATCACGGGAGCTGCGGCAGTGGCATCAATCCGCTCGAAAAGGCGACGCAGAATTACCTGCACGGTTTCGTCGTCCTCAGTCGGATTGAGGAGAGTGGCTTTGCGGGCCGAGATACTTTCGGCCTCTGCCATGCGGTCGGCGATGAACTGGTTTTCGCCGGAGTAAGCGTCGCCCGCCTTGCCATCTTTGCCGATGGCGAGGGTGTAAACGAGTGCCACGCGCGGATTGCTCTCCACGGCCTTGAAGAGCGAGGTGAGGAAGGCGCTAAGCTGGTCGCGAGCGCCTGGGAGGTTGGCGACTTTCCGCAGGTAAATCGAAAGCTCGTCCAGAAGGATAAGACTGGGCTCTTGGCCAAAAAGCTCGGCGATTGTTTCTGCACCTGGAGCGGTGTGTGATTCGTCGCTCTTCCGCAGGCGTTCGTAGCCCTGTTTTCCAGCGAGCGCATAGGCAATTTCGCCCCAAGGGGTGAACGCAAGGACGCCTTCTCCCATTGCGCGCCCGTTGGCCGGGTCGGCATTTTCTCCGTCGAAAGCAGCGATGCGGACTTTGCCGGAGGGGATGAGCTTCGACTCAAGAAATTCTCCCGAGTTGGTCACGCCCTTCATGCCAGAGGCGACATGCGTCAGAGCGATTAAGCTGTGCGTTTTGCCGCCACCGTAAGACGTATCCAGACGGAAGATGGCGGCGGCGGAATCGCTATTGCCGGTGAGTCGTCCCATCACCTGACGGAGCAAGTTTTTGAGGCCTGCGGTTGGGTAGGTGTTCGCGAAGAACCGCGCGGGCACTTGGTAATCTTCATGCGCCACGCCACGAATGACCTTGGCCAAGTCGGCCGCGAAATCAGCTTCCGCGATTGTGCCGTTAAGCACGTCCGCGCGGGGCTGGCAGGTCTTGAAGATCGTCGTCATAAATTATGGTAGCTGGGGCAGCATAAAAGGAGAATCAATGATGCAAGTCTATGGGGGTAAAAGGCGAACATTTTGGGCGGCAACGCCCCTTTTTGTTCCCCATGCTCCCAAGACGGAGGCGTCGCGTGCCCGTTCGCAGCGGTCAATTCGGTCCCGTGCGTCTCGTTGTGTGCCTGCGTTTAGGGACCGAGATTGTCGCTATCGTTGGAAGCTTGAGCAAAGGAAGGCCGCCAGGTCATCGGGGCAATCAGGCTTCGCACTCTTCAGCATCGCCGGAGTCATGGACGAGAAGGTCGGCTCAAGGGCGCGGAGCGCGCGCATAATGCCGTCATCGCTCATAAATCGGCTCACGGCATCGCGGGCTTTGGTGTAGCTCTCAATAGGTGATCCATACCGGACGGTCGTGGCGCTTTCCGTGTATTGCTCAGAGAAAAGCGTGGCCAGCCCCTCCTCCATATAGGTGGGTCGTCCGACGCCTCGCGGCGAAAGCATGTGGATCACTTCATGCGAAAGTTGATAAACCGCCTGGTGAAATCCTGTTCGGTATAGTCCGCCAGTATCAGCAGGAGTGACTTGGCACCCAAATCAACGCCAAGTCTTGGGAACTTCCCATCAAACACGTAGCCGCGCAGCACGAATTCAGGATCGCGAAGTCCGAAGCGCGCTTCTGCGGTCACAAGGGCATCATGAGTCCGTGAGGAGATGCTCCACACCGATCCTTTTCTTTCCTCTTCTGATTGCGGGGCGATTGGGTATAATACCAACGCCCCGTAGCTTTGAGACTTCCCATGGCGGGAAGAACCGGGCAAGTTTGGGCATGGCAAGAACACTTCCTGAATTGGGTGCAACGGTGGTGGCGGAGATCGAGGCGGCGTGGGCCGAGCCGCAGCCGGACTGGGCCCGCCGCCGGCTGCTGGTGG
>JAUXXD010000088.1 GCA_030681265.1 Candidatus Didemnitutus sp.
GAGAAAGATTAAGAGAAAGAGGAAAGAGAATGAGTCAGGGGGAAAGGAGCGGGAGCGGTGTTTCAGGGGGTCTGGTTGGGGGCGGGGAGGGAGAGGATTTCGTGGGCGAGGGCGGGATTGAGGAAGCGGTGGGCGAGGCGGTTGAGGTCCGCGGTGGTGATGGTTTCGAGGGCGCTGAGGCGGGTGCGGGCCCAGTCGAGGCGTTGTGGTTGCTCTTGGGCGGAGGAGAGCACGCTGCCGAGCCAGTAGGGGTTCGTGCGGTGCGATTGGCGGATCGCGGTGAGCGCGGGCTGTTTGGCGCGGAGGAGTTCCTCTTCGGTGATGCCGTTTTCGTAGAGTCTGGCAGCGGTGGCGCGGATGGCGTCGGCGACGGCGCGGGCTTTGTCGGGGGCGACGGTGGCTTGCGCGATGATGTGGCCGAAACCGGGATAGGTGTCGCTGAGCGAGGTGCCGGCGTCGGGTGAATAGGTGTCGCCCATCTCCTCGCGGATGCGCACGCGGAGGCGGTCGTCGAGCACGGCGGCGAGGAGACTGAGTTGGCGCGCAACGGTGGCGTCGCGGCTGTCGGTGGCGTCCCAGAAGAGTTGCACAATGGCTTTCGGGATTTCGGTAGTGGTGACGTATTGCGCGGCGATGGGGTCGGCGGGGAAGCTGACGATGCGTTCGCGTTCGTAGGCGGGTTTCGGGGTGCGGGTGGGGAGGGCGCCGAAGGTGCGTGCGACGGCGGCGATAGCGTCGTGCACTACGAAATCGCCGACGATGGCGATTTCGATGGCGCCGGTGGCAAATTCGGCGGTGAGCCATGCGCGCAAGCGTTCGAGGTCGGCGGTGTCGATGTCGGTTTTGGCTGGGAGGCCGAAGCGGTGGTCGCCGTTGGCGAGGCGGCGCGGCACGTCGAGTTGGAGCGGGCCTTCGACGACGTGCTGGAGGCGATCGTAAAACATGGTCGCGCCTTGAAGAAACTGCCGTAGCGCTTCGGGACGGAAACCAGGATCGGTGACGAAGGCGCAGAGGAGCTGCAGTTGCAGGAGGAGATCGGTGCGGTTGGTGGTGCCGGCGAAGTTGAATGCGTCGGCGGCGACGCTGAAATTCGAACCGACGGTGTGTCCGGCGAGGAGGCGCGGCAGGTCGTCGGCGCTGTGTTGGCCGAGTCCGCCTTGGAGGAGGGTGTTGTTGGCGAGGAACCAGAGCGCGGGTTGATCGGCGGGTTCGCTGAGGCGGCCGCCACCGAGGCGGATGTTCACGCGCACGCGGCCGGCTTCGAAGTCGGTGGGCTTGAGGTTGAGGCGAACGCCGTTGCGGAACCCGAGCAGCGTCACGCCGAGATCGTCCACCGTGGTGGAGTTGGCGACCGCGCCGACGGGACCGAAATCCGTGTAGGCAAACGCGGCGTCGACGATCGCGGCGGGCGGCGTGACGACGATGGCGCGACTGGCCTCGTAGGCGGCGATGATTTGTTGCTCGGGTTGATAAAGCGTGAGGTTGCCGGTGACGAAGAGGCGGCGTCCGATGCGTTCGTCCCACGTTTCGCGCAGGGCGGCGAGGCAGTCGTCGACGGTGAGGCGCGTGAGTGCGGGCGCGTAGAGCGCGAGGTCTGTGCTCGGGTGCGTGAAGACGTCGTCGTCGTGCAGTGCGTCGGAAAGCGCGTCGGCGAGAGATTCGGAGCGGCGCGTCGGCGCGGTGCGCACGGCTTGTTCCAAACTGTTGCGCGTGGCAGCGACGGCTTCGGTGAGCTCGGCGGCTTGAAAACCGAATTGCAGCGCGCGGCGCAATTCCTGTTCGGCCACGGCGAGCGCGGCGCGCCATTGGTCGGGACGGCAACGCAGTTCGACGGCGGCGTTGCGGAAGAATTTGAATTGCTCGGTGGCGCCAATCTGACCGGAGAGGAAGGGGGCGCCCTCCTGCTTGGAGAGAAGGGCGAAACGGCGGTTGAGCATGCGCAGGGCGAGTTCGCGCGGGAGGTATTTGAGGCGCGTGGCGGCGGTGTCGGGCTCGGGCGCGTAGGGCGTGACGGTTTGGATCGCCACTTGCACAGAGGATGCTTCGGGCTCGGCGAGGAGGCGGGCGGAGACGCCGTTGACTTGGTCGATGCGGCCGAGATTCGGCGCGGGCGCGGGTAAGGCGCGCGCGGTGAACGGCGTCAGGGCGCGCCGCAAGTGCGTCTCGATGACGGCGGGATCGAAGTCACCGACGACGACGACCGAGGCGAGTTCGGGGCGATACCACGTGTTGTAGAAATCGACGAAGCGTTCGCGCGGCGCGGTGGTGATGACTTCCTCGGTGCCGATGGGCAGGCGGTGGATGAAGCGCGTCTCGGGCAACAGGAATTCGAACTCGCCGACGAACTGGCGGAACTCGATGGAGTCGCGCGCGCGTTTTTCGCTGAGAATGATGCCGCGCTCCTTGTTGATTTCGTCTTCGAGCAGCAAGAGGCCGCCGCAATAATCGGCGAAGAGCGTGAAGGCTTTTTCGAGTGTCGCGGTGGTGGTGT
The DNA here is from genome assembly GCA_030681265.1 of Candidatus Didemnitutus sp. Lineage (GTDB taxonomy): Bacteria > Verrucomicrobiota > Verrucomicrobiia > Opitutales > Opitutaceae > Didemnitutus. The sequence continues at coordinate 2,492 of JAUXXD010000088.1, forward strand.
CGGGCAGTTCGAGTTGGTAGATCGTGCGGTCGAAACTGGTGGAGGCGTTGGTGTCGCCGCCGAAGCTCATGCCGAGACGTTGGAAAAACTCGACGAGCGTGCCCGGCGGAAAGTGCGTGCTGCCGTTGAAGGCGAGGTGTTCCAAAAAGTGTGCGAGGCCGCGTTGGTCGTCGGTTTCGTGCAACGAGCCGACGCGGAAAGCGAGGCGCAGACTGGCGCGGCCCTTGGGTTCGGCGTTGGGCAGGATCGCGTAGCGCAGGCCGTTGTCGAGTTGCCCGAAACGCACGGCGGGGTCGGCGGGCAAGTCGGACGCGGGCAGCGGGGCGACTTGCCCGAGGGCGCAAAACGGGAGCAGGGCGAGCGGGAGGAACGCAGCGAAACGAAGACGCATGGCGGGAGGTTTCAAGAGAGGTGGGGCGGAGGCAAGTGTTGCCGCGCAGGAGAGTTACAGGCCAAAAGCGACCGCGGGTGCAGGGCGAAGGTTCCCGCCGGGTGGGGTGGGGACGTTTTTTCTCGTGACCCCGTCGCGGGCGGAGTTTCTACTGCGCAACCAAATGAAAGCCAAACGTCAGAAGAAACGTCCGGAAGATATCAATGCCGCCCTCGCGCAGCGCAAAGGTCCGGTGTCGCAATTTATCGCCAACAACTACCGCCACTTCAACGCGGCGGCCCTGCTCGATACCGCGAAGGGTTACGAAGCGCACTTGCGGGCCGGCGGCAAAATGCTCGTCACGCTCGCGGGCGCGATGTCCACGGCGGAACTTGGCATCAGCCTCGCGGAGATGATCCGGCAGGACAAGGTTCACGCCATCGTCTGCACCGGCGCGAATCTCGAGGAAGACATTTTCAATCTCGTCGCGCACGATTACTACGAGCGCGTGCCGCACTACCGCCATCTGACGGCGGAGGACGAACAGGAACTGCTCGGCCGCCACATGAACCGCGTGACCGATACCTGCATCCCCGAAGGCGAAGCGATGCGCCGCATCGAGGCGGCCGTGGCCGAGGAATGGCTCGCGGCGGACCAGGCGGGCGAACGGTATTTCCCGCACGAGTTCATGTATCGGGTGCTGCGTTCCGGTAAGTTGAAAAAGAGTTACCAGATCGACCCGAAGAATTCGTGGATGGTCGCGGCGTGCGAAAAGAACCTCCCGATCATCGTGCCGGGCTGGGAAGACGCGACGCTGGGCAACATGTATGCCGGCCGCGCCATCACCGGCGAAATCAAGAACGTGCACACCGTGCGGACCGGCATCGAATACATGACGTGGCTCGCCGCGTGGTATACGAAGACGGCGAAAAAGCTGCGCAACGGCGAAGGCTCGATCGGCTTTTTCCAAATCGGCGGCGGTATTGCCGGCGATTTTCCGATCTGCGTCGTGCCGATGTTGCATCAGGATTTGGGCCGCACGGGCGTGCCGCTCTGGGGATACTTCGCGCAAATCAGCGACTCGACCACCAGCTACGGCAGCTATTCCGGTGCCGTGCCGAACGAGAAAATCACGTGGGGCAAACTCGGTCAGAAAACCCCGAAGTTCATCGTCGAATCTGACGCGACCATCGTGGTGCCGCTGATTTTCAATTGGGTATTGGGTAAGTAAGGCGCGTAGTTTTGAACCACGGAGACACGGAGAACACGGAGAATGAAACTCGGTGAACGCTGTGCCTCAGTGGTCTGATTATAGACGTAGCATTTTCCCAATTTGATCTGGCTCTACCGACTTCTCTTTCTGCCGCTCCTCCTGCTGGCGTCGCCCTATTACTTGTGGCGGATGCGGCGGCGGGGTGGTTACGCGGCGGGGTTTACGCATCGGTTCGGGGAAGTGCCGGCGTTGCCGCCGAAGCAGGCGGGCGTGGCGCGCGTGTGGGTGCAGGCGGTGAGCGTGGGGGAAATCCTCGCGATCGGGCCGCTGCTCGAAGGACTGCAACGCGAGGGGCGCGAAATTTACCTCACGACCACGACGAGCACGGGCTACCGCGTGGCGCGCGAGAAATACGCGGGGCTGACGATTGGCATCGGGTATTTTCCGTTGGATTTCTGGGCGTTCAGTGCGCGCGCGTGGCGGCGCGTGCAGCCCGATTTGTGTTTGCTGATGGAGGGGGAACGCTGGCCGGAGCACGTGCGCGCGGCCGAAGTGCGTGGCGTGCCGGTGTTGAGTGTGAATGCGCGGTTGTCCGACCGGAGTTTTCGCCGCTCGCTGCGCGGCAAGTGGCTCGTGCGCGCCATGGCGCGCGGCATCACGCGGTTTCTTTGCGCGGCGCAGCGGGACGAGCAGCGGTTCCGCGCGCTCGGATTTGCGTCGGAGCGTTTGGCGACGACGGGCAATTTGAAACTTGATGTGACGATCGCGGAACTCGACGCCGCGGCGCGTGCGCAATTGCGGCGTGAACTCGGTTTGCCGGATGCGGGTTTGGTGTTGCTCGGTTCGTCGACGTGGCCGGGGGAAGAGGCGTCGTTGCTCGCTGCGTGGCAGGCGGCGCGAGGCCGGGGGTTGGCGGTGTCGCTGTTGCTGGTGCCGCGTCATGCGGAGCGCCGCGAGGAAATGCGGGCGTTGCTCGACGCGCGCGGCTGCACCTATCATCTGCGCTCGCAAGGTGCGGCGACGACGGCCGTGGAGGTCGCGGTGGGCGACACGACGGGAGAATTGCGCAACCTGACGCAGCTTGCGGATCTTGTCTTCGTCGGCAAGAGCCTGCCGCCGCACGATGGCGGGCAGACGCCGGTGGAGGCGGCGGCATTGGGCAAACCGGTCTTGCATGGACCGGCGATGAGTAATTTTCGCGATATTGTGCGCTCGTTGACAGACGCGGGCGCCGTGCGGCAGGTCGCGACGGCGGCGGAGCTCGCGACGGTCGCGCTGGAGTTGTTGGGCGACGAGGCGCGGCGCGGCCAGTTGGCGAAAGCGGCGCGGGCGTGGAGTGCGGTGAATCGCGGGGCGACGGCGCGCACATTGCAGGAAATCGCGGCGGCATTGCGCGGTTAATGGCGCGGCGGCACGACTGCGCTCCGAGGAGTAGGTTGGCGGAGAAGTTTGCTTCTGGGGAAGATTAGGATTGCTCCTGCCCCACGCGGCTTTTTAACGAAGGGCTTTTTCTACGCATGAATTCCCACGGACCGAAGCGTGTCTACACTCCGCAATCATTGGAGTTTTGGTTTAGCCGACTGGAAGTGGAATGGGAGCAATTCTTTGATAACACGCATGTTGAGCGTGGTCATCAGATGTATCGCGACAGCGAAATCCGCGAAATCGAGCTCGGCGCGACCGATGCCATCATTCACCGCCGGATCGACAAGAAAGAGGAATACGCCGTCATCGAGTGGGACGGGGACACCATCCGCGTGCGTTCGTCCACCACGGACGAGTTGCTGGCTAACGCCATCGCGGTAGCTGGTTTGCATGAGATCGAGGAACTCGTCGCCGACGAGATGACGTCGAAGTTGCCGGGCGGCAGCATGCCACCGATGCCGACGGCCAAGTTGGCCCGCGCCGAGAATGGCGACGACACCGACTCGCCAAAGGCCGATGGACCGGTGCGTGATTTGCTGCTGAGTTTTACCGCGACGGGCGACGGCTTGGTATTTCTGGCTTACTGGAAGCAGGGCAAGAATCGCATCCCCGCGCTGGGCAACACGGCGGTGCATCCGAGCGCGGCGGAACGGGCCAAGCTTATCGCGCTGGCGACCTACGCGCGAAAGGCGCACTTCCGCTACAACCAGACGACGCATGCTTACGGCATGGAAGCGTTGAGCGACATCCCCGGTTTCCTCAACGACGTGTTGCCGCACTGGAAGAAACATTTCGCGCTCGAAGTCGATGCCAAGGTCGGCTCGCTCAAACTCGGCGCACGCACGATTGAGATCGAAGCCGTCGCCGAGCGCCGCTCCGCCGGTGGCGCGGGCAACGGTGGCAACGACGTGGGCGCGTTGAACCTGCGGTGGATTTTCCGCGCGGGCGAAAAAATGCTGACCGACGAGCAGGCGGCGGAATTCATCAAGCATGGCCGAGCGCCGATGCTCGTGCCGGATCTCGGCATCGTGTCGATGGCGCCGGAGAAGTGGGAAAGCCTCTTGCAATGGCGCAAGAATCTCGAGGAAGCCGACACCGCCGGCACCTTGCCGCCGTATTTGATTTTTTCGCTCTTCAACGACCAGCGCATCAAGGTGTCGGTCGGTCCGGAACTCGAAGCGTGGCGCAAATCGGTGATGTCGCCACCGGTGCAACCACCGCCGTTGCCGGACTATTTGCGCAACTACCAGCGCCGCGGCGTCGAGTGGATGCACCACCTCGCCGAGACGGGCTGCCACGGGCTGCTGGCCGACGAAATGGGCCTGGGCAAGACCGCGCAGGTGATCGCGCTGTTCATGGCGCGTCCGCTGCCGACGCACCGGCACATCGTGGTGTGTCCGGCCAGTGTCGTGCCCGTGTGGCGCGAGGAAATCGCCCGTTTTTATCCGGAAGCGAAAATCGACACGCTGAAGGGCAGCAACGATTTCACGACGAATCCCGCGCCGGTCATCTGGCTGGCCAGTTACACGCAATTGCGCAAACACCGCGCGTTGCTCGACACGACTGAGTTTGGTTACGCCGTGCTCGACGAAGGCCAGTTCATCAAGAATCCCGACGCGAAGGTCACGCAAGCGTGCTTTGCGTTGCGCGCGGAACACCGGCTCGTGCTTACCGGCACGCCGCTGGAGAATCGCCAACTGGATTTGTGGTCGCTCTTCCGTTACTTGCTGCCGGGGTTGCTCGGTTCGCGCGCGGCGTTTGAGGCGGCGTTGAATACCGACCGCGAAGGCACGATGAAGCGGCTGCGGTTGCAGATTGAGCCGTTCAAACTCCGCCGCACGAAGAACGAAGTGGCGAAGGAGCTGCCGCCGAAGGTCGAGATGGATTTGCTCTGTCCGCTGACCGAAGTGCAACGCGAGCAATACGCGCGTGTTTGCAGCGAAGGTCTGGCACGACTCGGCGAGGACATCACCACGGCGTTGCGCGAAAAATCATTCGGCTTCCTCGCGCTGCTCACGCGGCTGCGCCAGATTTGTTGCGATCCGGATTTGCTGCCGTGGCTCAACGCGCCGCTGAGCGATTCCGGCAAGCTGCAGTTGCTGATCGAGAAATTGGGGGAAATCGTCAGCAGCGGTCACAAGGTCGTGATTTTCTCGCAGTTTGTTTCCCTGCTCGACCGCGTGCATAGTGCGCTGGCGGCGCATTACCCGGAATTGCCGCGCTACGAAATCACCGGCATGACGCTCGACCGGCAGAAGCCGGTGCAGCAGTTCCAGACCGCGAGCGGTGCGGCGGTGATGTTGGTGAGTTTGAAAGCGGCGGGCACCGGCATCACGTTGCACGCTGCCGATTATGTTTTCCTGCTCGACCCGTGGTGGAATCCCGCGGTGGAAGACCAGGCGATCGACCGCGTGCACCGCATTGGTCAAACGAACACCGTATTCGTTTACCGCATGGTGACGGCGGGCACGATCGAAGAGCGGATTCAGGCGCTCAAGGCGGACAAGAAGGCGTTGTTCGACCAGATTGTGGGCGGCCACGCCGATGACTTCGAATGGACCAAGCATTTCAACTCGCTCAACGGCTTGATTCAACTCACGGCAGTTGCCGCCGAGTCCGCCGAGACGAGCGGATAGGCGCGGCTGTGGCTGCACCGTGGGGCGGAGTTCGGTGTGCGCGCTGCGATTTTCCAATCCATTCAACGCGGAGAGCCGGAGGACGCGGAGTGCGCCTGATTCTTTCCCGTTTCGTCACACAGCCGCCACGGAACCGTAACATTGGTCGCTTATGGTGTGAGCCTCGCCAGGCAACTTCCCGGCGAAAATCCCAACCAAGCAAATCCAACAACCTATGTTCCGAATTACTACGAAGCTGCTCGCCGCCTCCGTGCTGCTGCTCGGCGGCGTCACCGCCGTGCAGGCGCAGGACTCAAAACCTCTCATCGAGGCTTTGATACAAAAAGGCATCCTCACGGCCGACGAAGCGAAGAAAATCCAAGAGGATATCAAAAAGTCCGTTCCGCTCGACGTGCAGGTCCGCACCAAGCCCGTTACCCGGCTTTCGCTGAGCGGCCGCATGCAACTCCAGTTCGACGGTCTCGAGACCGACCGCTCCGGCACCAACAACGCCTCGTCGCACCACTTCTTCGTTCGCCGCGCGCGACTCAACCTCAGCTCGGACCTCGGCAAGGATTGGTCGGGCGTGATGGAAGTGGACTTCATCAACACAAGCTTCTCTTCGCTGATCCTCCAATACAAGGGCTGGACCGATCGCGTGGCCACCATCGGTCTGCGCAAGGTCAACTTCGGCATCGAGGAAAACACCTCCTCCGGCAGCCTGAAGGTCATCGAGCGCTCCGGTGCGACGCGCTACTTCGTTGAGTCCAACAACGGCCGTCGTCTTGGGGCCGGCAGTTACCGCACCGGCCTGTTCCTCGATGGCACGCATGGCAGCTTCTTCTACGGTGTCGCCCTCACCAATCCCGAGCGCACCGCCACCCCCGGCTTCGGCGGCACCGCCACCAACAACAACTTCGCTTACTGGGCGAACGCCGGCGTGAAAAACAAGTTCAAGGGCGGCGACTACTCCCTCGGTCTCAACCTCGGCTACCTGCCTGACCAGGGCGGCAAGACGCTCGGCACCGGCAACGACCTCCTCGTCTGGGCCGTTAACGCCAACATCAACTCCGGGAACTTCAATCTCATGGCCGAAGTCCTCGGCAGCCAGAACGACCGCGGGGCCAGCGCCACGCACGACTCCGCAAGCATGGGCTTGTGGATCCAGCCCTCCTACAAATTCTCGAAGCAGATCGAGGGCGTCGTCCGCTACAGCTATGTGGACAGCGACGGTCGCGGCATCGACCTTTCCGACGCCGTCCGTTCCGCGCCCGGCGGCGGCACGCACGACAAACTCCATGACTTCTACATCGGCGGCACGTATTACGTGCTCGGCAACGATTTGAAATTCCAAGCCGGCCTCGTCTATGGTCGTTCGCAGGACACCATCACCGGCGGTGCGGCCGAATCCACCAGCTTCGGTTTCCGTTCCCAGGTCCAACTCAACTTCTGAAAACAACCCTAACGCTCATCATGAAAATCTTGTTCACTCTTGCCACTCTCGTCGCCTCTGGCGTCGTGTTCACCACCGCGGCCGTCGCGCAAATCAAGGTCGATCCCGCGATCAAGCCTTACGTTTCCGTCTCCGGCGTGTCCGGCAATCTCAACTCCATCGGCTCCGACACGCTGAACAACCTCATGACTCTCTGGGCCGAGGGCTTCCGCGCCATCTACCCCAACGTCAACATCCAGATCGAGGGCAAGGGTTCCTCGACCGCCCCGGTCGCCCTGATCGAGGGCACTGCCCAGCTCGGCCCCATGAGCCGCGCCATGAAGGGCTCCGAGATCGACGCCTTCGAGAAGAAATATGGTTACAAGCCCCTGGAGATCAAGGTCTCCATCGACGCCCTCGCGGTCTATGTGCACAAGGACAGCCCCCTGAAGAGCCTCTCCCTTCAGCAAGTGGATTCGATCTTCTCGAGCACCAACCGCATGGGCGGCAAGCCCATCAACACGTGGGGCGAGGTCGGACTCGTCGGCGAGTTCGCCAACCGTCCGATCTCACTCTTCGGCCGCAACTCGGCCTCCGGCACCTACGGGTTCTACAAGGACGTCGCCCTCGGTGGCGGCGACTACGGCACCCGCGTGAAGGAACAGCCCGGCTCCTCGGCCGTCGTGCAGGGCGTGGCTTCCGACATTTACGCGATGGGCTACTCCGGCATCGGCTACAAGACCTCCGGCGTCAACGCCATCGCCCTCGCCTCCAAGCCCGGCGGCAAGGCCTATGAGCCCAACCCCGAGAACTGCCTCAGCGGCGACTACCCGCTGGCCCGTTTCCTCTACATCTACGTGAACAAGGACCCGAAGAAGCCCATGGACAAGCTGACCAAGGAGTTCCTCTCCTTCGTCCTCTCCAAAGCTGGTCAGGAAGTCGTGGCCAAGGACGGTTACTTCCCGATGCCCGCCGCCCTCTGCGAAGAGGTCAAAGCCGGCCTGTAAGCCGTCCGTCTCCATCTCAGACACAGTCGGCAATGTTTCAGGGCGGGACGAGTTCCCCTCGTCCCGCCTTCACATTGTCACGAAATCGTAACGCAGACGGTTTGTCAGTCCCACCGTTGCGCCGCGTAATCGCCACCGTTTCCGGCCTTCTCAACGTCCATGCCCGTCAAATCGTCACCGCCACCCGTTCCCGCCCGCTTCCGAGTCGCGAAGGCGACCCTGCTGATGGACCGGTTCATGAACGAGTTCATCAAGATCGGCGGGCTCTCCGTCATTGTGGCCGTGTTCGGCATTTTTGTTTTTATTCTGGTCCAGATTCTGCCGCTCTTTCGCGGGGCGGAGGCCGGCGAATTGAAGGCCATTGCCATCGAGCCGGGCGAGTATCTCGACCTTGGCATCGACGAGTGGTCCGAGCTGCCTTTCGCCCTGCAGGGCGATGGTGATCTCCTGTTCATCGACGTGGTCGGGGATCGTGGCGTCATGACCAAGTCCATCCCGTTTGCCGCCGAGCACGGCGTGGGGGCGGTTCGCTACAACCAGCTGAACCAGCGTCTCACCGTTGGCACGAAGGACGGCCAGTTCGCTCTCGTGGATATCGAATACAAGCCGGTCTATGGAGCCGACAATACTCGCACCATCGAGGCCGAGCTCAATGCCGGCGAACTCCTGCCGATCGGCCGGCCCGGGGTGCCCGTGGCGATGATCGGCTATGCCGACGCCGGGGTCCGCAAGCTGGTCGTGGCCAAGCAGATTGTGGACGGCCGCATGGAGCTGCACGCAGTCACGCTCGCCCAGCGCCGGACCCTCATGGGTGGCGGCCGTGTGACCGTAGACCAGTCCTATGACCTCACCCCGCTGATTGCCGGCACGATCGACCAGTTCCTTGTCGCCAGCCAGGCCGACTCGGTGCTCATCGCCACCACCGAAGGCGAGCTGATCTACCTCTTCCTCGACGGCGGCCAGTTTTATGTCCGCCAGCGGATCAAGCCCTTCGCCCATCTGTCCGACCCCCGCATCGCGCACCTGCGCTACGTTTTCGGTGACGTGACCTTTGTCGCCGTGGCGGGCAACGGCGAGACGAAGGGTTACAGCCTTTATCTCGATCCTGCGGTCGGCTCCCGGCAATTTGGGGAGACCAAGCATTTTGCCAGCCAGCCGGGTGCGACCTCGGTTTCGGCGGCCAGTGTCCGCAACAAGGCCTTCCTGCTCGGCACGGAGCGGCACGCGCGGCTGATCTTTTCCACCACCGAGACGGTGCGCTGGCAGAAGAACCTCGATTTCACCATCCGCCACGCGGTCATCGGCGGCAAATACGACCGCATGGTGTTTTTGGACGACCAGTCGAAACTGCACCTCTATTGGCTGCGGGACCCGCATCCCGAGTCGAGCTTCCGCGCCTTCTTCGGCAAGCTCTGGTATGAGGGCGCCTCCGAGCCCAAGTTCGACTGGCAGTCCACCGGCGGATCCGACGACTTCGAGCCCAAGCTCTCGCTCATTCCGCTCATCATCGGCTCGCTCAAGGGCACGCTCTACGCCCTGCTCTTCGCGGTGCCCATCGCCCTGCTCGCCGCGACCTACACCTCGCAGTTCCTGCGGCCCGGGGTGAAAACGATCGTGAAACCCACGATGGAGATCATGGCCTCTCTGCCGTCCGTGGTGCTCGGCTTCCTCGCGGCCCTCTGGCTCGCGCCGATCCTGGAAACCCGGGTGCCGTCCATCCTGCTGATCGTCACGCTGGTGCCGTTGTCCGCGCTCGTCTTTGGCTGGGGCTGGGCGCGCCTGCCGCCCCGCATCCGGCTTTTCATCCCGCCGGGTTGGGAGTTCATCGTCTTTTTCCCCATCATGTTCATCACCGGCTACCTCGCCTGGCAGCTCGGACCGGCTTTGGAACGGATGGTCTTTGTCGTGAGCGATCCCAGCACCGGCGTCCGGATCGCGGATTTCCGCCTCTGGTGGCCCTCCGTCACCGGCACGCCGTTCGAGCAGCGCAACTCCCTCGTCGTCGGATTCATGATGGGTTTCGCCGTAATCCCCATCATCTTCACCATCGCCGAGGACGCGCTCTCCAACGTGCCGCAGGCGCTGCGCTCGGGTTCGCTCGCCCTCGGTGCCAGCCGCTGGCAGACCGCCTTCCGCATCGTGCTGCCCACCGCCTCGGCGGGCATCTTTTCCGCGCTGATGATCGGCCTCGGCCGCGCCGTCGGCGAGACGATGATCGTGGTGATGGCCACGGGCAACACGCCCATCATGGAGTGGAACATCTTCTCCGGCATGCGCACGCTGGCCGCCAACATCGCGGTCGAGCTGCCCGAAGCCCCGCACCACGGCACGCTCTATCGCTCGCTGTTCCTCGGCGCGATGATGCTCTTCCTGATGACCTTCCTTGTGAACACCGTGGCCGAGGTCCTGCGCCAGCGGCTGCGCGACCGCTACAAGACGGTCGAATAATCCACCCGACTGCGGCGACCCTACTTTCCGACCCGATGCAACAGAAGGATATCCTCTCCCGTGACATCAAGCCCGCCGGCGAAGGCTGGGTCTGGATCACATCCATGGGCCTCACCGTGGGCCTGACCATGATCGTGTTCCTCCTCGGGATGATCCTCTACAACGGACTGGAGGTCTTCTGGCCCAAGCCTGTTGTGCGGCTCGAGCTCAAGGCCGGCAGCAGCGCCGGACTGAACAGCGCGCCCGCCTTCGGCGGCGAGATCATCAAGACCCAGGAGAAAGCCGTGCAAGCCCTCGCGGCCGATCCCGCCAAGGCGGGACTCACCCCGCAGCGCGAATACCAACTCTTCGTCGGCAACAAGGACATCTACGGATTCGGCTACAAGTTCATCGACAACGCCGAGATCGCCGCCGAGACCCGCCCAACCGACATCGTCGTCGCCGAGCGACTGGAATACGGCAACGCGATCTTCATCCCGAAGGAGTTCAAACTCGCCGACGGTTCCACCGTCACCGCTGCCGATGCGGCCTTCGGCCCGACCTTTGACCGACTGGTCAAGGAAGGCAACGAGCGCCGCGCCACCATCCGGAAGATCGAGCGCGACCAGATCGGCGATATCAACCGTGAGCTCGAGGAAATGCGGCTTCAACGGCGCGCGATCGAGAACAAGGGCCCGACGGTGTCACTGGCGGACCAGCGCAAGCTGGCGGACTTCGTGACCACCACTGCGGAGCTGCAGGCCCGCTACGAGCGGCTCGCCGCGCAAGCCCGGGAACTGCGCGCCCTGCAGTCGGCCAATCGGATCGTCTATACCACGATGGACGGAAGCGAGCGCACGCTGGCCAGCGGCGACCTGATTGATTACTATTATCCCAACCGGCTTTCATTCGGCAACAAGGCGGGGATTTTCGCCCATCGTTTCTGGAAGTTTCTCGTGGACGAACCCCGCGAGGCCAACACCGAGGGCGGCATCTTCCCCGCCATCTTCGGCACCTTCGTAATGACCCTGCTCATGAGCATCGCCGTCACGCCCTTCGGCGTGCTCGCGGCCATCTACCTGCGCGAATACGCCAAGCAGGGTCTTTTCGTCCGCTCGGTGCGCATCGCCGTCAACAATCTCGCCGGCGTGCCCTCGATCGTGTTCGGTGTCTTCGGTCTCGGGTTTTTCGTCTATCTCGTGGGCGGCACCATCGACAAGCTCTTCTACAGCCTCTCGCTGCCCACGCCGACCTTCGGCACCGGCGGAGTGCTGTGGGCTGCGCTCACGCTCGCGCTGATGACCGTGCCGGTCGTCATCGTCGCCACCGAGGAGGCGCTGGCCGCCGTCTCGCGCGGCACGCGCGAGGGCTCGCTCGCCTGCGGCGCCTCGAAGTGGCAGACGATCCAGCGCATCGTGTTGCCGGCCTCGCTGCCCGGCATCCTCACCGGCCTGATCCTGGCGATGGCCCGCGGCGCCGGCGAGGTGGCGCCTCTCATGCTCGTGGGCGTGGTGAAACTCGCCCCCACGCTGCCGCTCGACACCATCGCCCCGTTCATTCACCTCGAACGGAAGTTCATGCACCTCGGCTTCCATATCTACGATCTCGGCTTCCAGTCGCCTGACTCCGAAGCCGCCAAGCCCATGGTGTTTGCCACCACTTTCCTCCTGATCCTCCTCGTGGTCTGCCTCAATCTCGGGGCCATCCTGATCCGCAACCATCTGCGGAAAAAGTATCGCACCGCCACCTTCTGATCACTCCCATGTCCCTCGTTGCCGATCGGCCTGCCGCCACCTTCGCCCCGTCCAAAGTCATGAACACTCCGATCACGCCCGCCCCCGTGTCCGACGACTCCTCCGCCGGCCAACCGGCGTTCGACCGGACCTACATCCAGATCCAAGAATTCAGTTTCTACTATGGTGCCGCCAAAGTGCTCCACAACCTTACGTTCAATATTCCCGAGCGGCAGGTCACGGCCTTCATCGGCCCGTCCGGCTGTGGCAAGTCCACACTGCTGCGCAATCTCAACCGCATGAACGACCTCGTGGACGGCATCCGGCACGAAGGCGACATTCTGGTCAACGGCCACAGCATCTACGATCCGCTGCTGGAGGTCATCGCCCTGCGCAAGCGCATCGGCATGGTCTTCCAGAAGTCCAACCCCTTCCCGAAATCCATTTACGAGAACGTGGCCTACTCGCTGCGGGTCGCGGGCCGGAACGGCAAGGCCGAGCTCGACGAGGTCGTGGAAAAGTCCCTCAAAGGCGCAGCGCTCTGGGACGAGGTGAAGGACCGCCTCAATGAGAGCGCCTTCAGCCTGTCCGGCGGCCAGATGCAGCGCCTGTGCATCGCCCGCGCCATCGTCAGCCGTCCCGCCCTGGTGCTGGCCGACGAGCCCACCGCCAACCTGGACGATGCCTATGCCCGCGACATCATGGACATGTTCCGCGCCTTCAACGAAGTCGGCGTCACCCTGGTTATTTCCACCCACGACCAGGATCTGATCAACCGCTATGGCGGCCACAAGGTCACCCTGGCCTACGGCAAACAGGTGGTTTGATGAAAGCCTGGCTCGCCCACCACCTGCACAGCCTCAAGATCGCGGCCGAGCAATTCCGCGCCGCGCCGGTCGCCACCTTGTTCACCATCCTGGTGATCGGGGTGGCGGTCAGCCTGCCCGCCGGTCTTTATGTGCTGCTCGGCAACCTGGAACGCGCGGCCGGCGGCGTCAAACCGCAAGCTGAAGTCACCGCCTTCTTCAAGGAAGTGGATGAGACAAAAGCCCGTGCCCTCGCGGCGAGCCTGAAGAAGCGTGTCGATGTCGCCGATGTCCAGTTCGTCAGCAAGACTGATGGCATCCAACGCCTGGAGTCCGCCGGCCTCGCGGAAGTCGCCTTGGGATTGCCGGAAAACCCCCTGCCGCACACCCTGGTACTCACCCCCAAGGAGGCCACGCCGGAGGCTCTGGAGGCGCTGGCCGCCGAAGTCAAAAGCAACCCGGATATCGAACGGGTGCTGGTGGATACAGACTGGATAAAACGACTCGCCGCCC
>JAUXXD010000094.1 GCA_030681265.1 Candidatus Didemnitutus sp.
GCGAAGCGATACGCCTGTTTGCGATTGTTCGGCGTGCACGGACGCTGCAACCGCGCAAAGCGCTCCTCGATGCTGCGCATGATTTCGTCGTCGAACACCAGAGTTTGTCCGAGGCTTTCTGCGACGATCTCGCGCGTGCGGTCATCGCACGTCGGCCCGAGTCCGCCGGTGGTGATGATGATATCGGCGCGACTCCAACTTTCGCGGATCTGGCGCGCAATCGCTTCGGCCTCGTCGGTGATGGTCACCTGGCGTTCGAGCAGGATGCCGCGGCGGCCGAGTTGCGCGCCGATCCACGTGAGGTGACCGTTGGCGGTGAGACCCAAGAGGAGTTCCTCGCCGAGCGTGATAAGTTCGAAGCGCGGAGAAGATTTGCCAGCCGACGGCGGCTGGGGATTGTTCGGAGTGGGTGCGGACATGAAGTGAGCCAAACCAGAACCGTAGCCTGAAAAATCGAAAATGCCAGCCGCCGAAAATTGCCCCTTCCATCATGCCGGTTGATCTCAAAGCCAAAGTGCGCGCCCTGCCCGAGACGCCGGGCGTGTATCTGATGAAGGATCGGCTCGGACGGATTATCTACGTCGGCAAGGCCAATAGCCTGAAGAAGCGCGTCTCAACCTACTTCCAGGCCGGCCGCGCTCGCGCCCTGCGCCATCAACCCAAGATCAGCACGCTCATCGAGATGGTCACCGACTTCGACATCATCGAGGTGAAGTCCGAGCCCGAGGCGCTGCTGCTCGAAGGCAAGCTGATCAAACAGTGGCGTCCGAAATACAACACCGACTTCACCGACGACAAACGCTTCCTACTCGTGCGTGTGGCGATGGATGAGGCGCTGCCGCGGTTTGTGCTTACACGTTTTCGCAAGGACGACCGTTCGCGCTACTTCGGACCGTTCGCGCATTCCGGTTTGTTGCGCCGCACGTTGGCGTCGATCCGCAAGCAATTCGGCGTGCTGCTCGGCGACGTGCGGCCGACGAAATTGCCCGACGGCCGCTGGCGGCTCTACGACGACGTGCGCGCTGAACTCTACGGTTGGCCCAACGAAGTTGACACCACCGAATACGGCGCGCGCGTCGATGCGGCCTGCGCGTTTCTCGACGGCAAGAGCCGCGAGTGGCTGGAGGAATTGCGCGCCGAGATGCAGACGCGTTCCGCCCAACAGGAATACGAGCGCGCGGCGGAGTTGCGCGATGTCGTGCTGGCGCTCGAGCGCACGCTGGCGCGCACACGGAAGTTCACGCGCGACCTCACGCAACTACGGCCGAACGAGAAAGCGCTGCGCTCGTTGCAAGAGGCGCTTGGACTCGAGTCGCCGCCCGAGTGCATGGAGTGCTTCGACATTTCGCACATCAGCGGCACGTTCGTCGTCGCCTCGATGGTGCAATTTGTCGGCGGGGTGCCGCGGCGCGATAATTACCGGCGATTTTCGATCAAGAGTTTCATCGGCAACGACGATTTCCGCGCGATGGAGGAAGTGGTCGGGCGGCGCTACCGGCGGTTGACCGAGGAGCAAAAGCAATTTCCCGACCTCGTGGTAATCGATGGCGGACGCGGGCAGATTGGCGCGGCGTTGAAGGCGTTTCTGCGGCTCGACTGCGCGCCGCCCGCCATCATCGGGTTGGCGAAAAAGCACGAGACGATCATTTTTCCCGATGCGCGCGCGCCGCTCAATCTGCCGTTGACGCATCCGGGGCTGAACTTGCTGCAACGCCTGCGCGACGAGGCGCACCGTTTCGCCAACACCTACAACGCCGACCTGCGCTCGCGCAAAATCAAGGAGAGCGTGCTTGATGATTTGCCGGGACTCGGCCCGAAGCGCCGCGCCTTGTTGCTGGCGCATTTGGGCGACATGGGAAAATTGCGCGCCGCCTCCGCCGAGGAAATTGCGACGGTCCCCGGTTTTGGTCCGAAAATTGCCGCAGAGTTGCACGCCTTCCTTGCGCAACTGCCGCCGAAGCCGCGCGCCGGCGCGCCCCATTAATCGCGGCTCAGGTTTTCAGCCGCGTCACCCATTCCAGCATCCGCTTTGGCAGCAGCCAGCGGAGAAAGAGAAAGAACTTCGCGTGGAACGGTGCGCTGTAGCGTGGCGCGGGATTGTCGCTCGTCAGGGCGATCTCGACGAGGCGGGCGATGTCGTTGGGGTGTCCCGCGACGAGGCGGAGTTTGTCGTAGCCGAGCCGGAAGCCGCTGAGGTAGGGCGCGTAGGGGCCGGCGTTTTCCATGATGGGATCAGACGCCGCGTTGGCGGCCTCGACGAATTCCGTGATGATAAATCCGGGGCGAATCAACGACACGCGCACGCCGAACGGCTTGAGTTCGCCGCGCAGGCCGTCGGTGAGCGCTTCGAGCGCGTGCTTCGTCGAATCGTAGATGCTCGACAGCGGTCGCGCGATCTTCCCGGCGACGGAGCCGATGTTGACGATGCAGCCGTCGCCACGTTCGCGCAGGTGCGGCAACACGAGTTGCGTGAGCGCGAGGAGAGAGAAGACGTTGGTCTCGAAATTCAGCCGCACGGCGTCGACCGGCACAATTTCTACCGGGCCGCGCGTGCCGTAACCGGCGTTGTTCACGAGGCCGTCGATGCGGCCGAATTTGGCGAGCGTCTCGTCGACCCAGCGACGTCGGTCGGCGTCGATCGTGATGTCGCCGGCGAGCGCGAGCACGTTGGTGTCGGTGGGATCGATCTCGTGGGCGAGAGCGTCGAGGCGCTTTTGGCGGCGCGCGGTGAGCACGACGCGCGCGCCCTTTCTCGCGAGGCGCCGTGCGGTGGCCTCGCCAATGCCCGACGATGCACCGGTGATGAGAATCACCTGACCAGTTAGAAGCGGCATGGTTCTGCAATAGACAGCATTGCCAAATTTGAACAGAATTTTGCAACCGACCCTAATATTCCCGGACGCGGAACGTCATCGGGACATCACAGTCCAACTTGTTGCTCTATGAAATCTCACCATCTGGCCCTTGCGGCCGTCGTTTTTTGCGCCGCCTTGCGGCTGGTCGCGGCTCCCGTTGAATCTTTCATCGCCGCCGTCACCGTTTACACCGACCGCGCTGTCGTCACGCGCGCGGCCACCGTGGAGTTGTCCGGCGGCACGGCTGAACTCGTCTTCGCCAACCTGCCGCAGTCGCTCGACGAGCGGTCGTTGCAAGTGAGCGGGCGCGGCACGGCGCAGGCGCTGATTCTCGATGTCAGCACGCGGCAAACTTATGTGGATTTCACACCGAACGCGCGCGTCAAGGAGCTCGAGGACCAACTTAAAGCGCTCGGCAAACAAGTGCGCGCACTCGACGATCGCCGCAGTGTGTTGGCCGCGCAGACGGAGATGTTGAGCCAAATGGAAAAGGCGCTGTTCGCGCCGCCGTCGAAGGAAGTGCCGCGTCCCGATCTCGGGCAATTAACGAGTTCGCTGACTTACTTGAGCGAGCAACGCTCCCGCATCATTGCGGAGAATACCGCGCTCGACGAAGGGCGCGAGGAGTTGCGCGTGAAGATCCAGACGGTGCAATCGCAGTTGAATGAATTGCGCGGCGCGGGCGGTCGCGCTTACAAGACGGTGACGGTGCGAGTCGCGGCGGCGCAGTCGGGCAACCTCGAAGTATCGCTTTCCTACACGGTGCCGAACGCAAGTTGGGTGCCGAGCTACGATGCGCGCGTGCTGAGCACGGAGCGCGCGGTGGCGTTTGGTTATTTCGGCGTCGTGCGTCAAAGCACGGGCGAAGACTGGCAAAATGTAGCGGTGACACTTTCGACGGCGCGCCCCGGCTTGGGCGGCGCGGCACCGTCGCTCACGCCGTGGCAATTGGATTTGTGGCGCGAGGAAGTCGTGCGGCTCGAACGGTTCCAAATGAGCGCTCCCGGGGCGCGAGCAAAGGTCGCTGATGCGCAATACGCGGTGCAAATGCAGATGATGACGAGTGAAGCCGCGCCGCCGATGCGCGAAGCCGAAATGGCGGTCGCTTCAGTCGAGGCCGGCGCGACGAGCGCATCATTCAAGATTGCGACCGCCGCCACGATTCCCAGCGACGGCACCGCGCAGAAGGTGCCGATCACGGCGGCAAAATTTGCGGCGAATCCGGAATACCTGACGGTGCCGAAGCGCCAGCAGACGGCGTTTCTCACCGCGAAGGTGGTCAACACGTCAGAGTTTCCGCTGTTGGCGGGAGCGATGAATGTGTTTCTCGACGGCACCTTTGTGGCGACGAGCAGCCTGCGCTCCGTGATGGCGGGGGAAAAATTCGACCTCGCGCTCGGCGCCGACGAAGGGATCAGCGTGAAACACAAGCGCGTGCAAAAATTCACGGAGAACACGGGTCTGATGAACACCGGCAAGCGCATCACTTACGAATACCTCATCACGGTGCAGAACAACAAACGCACGGCGGAGCGCGTGATCGTGGTCGATCAGGTGCCGCTCTCGCGCAATGAAAAGATCACGGTGAAATTGCTCTCGCCCGATGCGCGCGAAGTGAAGCCGACCGACGAGGGCTCGCTGAAATGGACGCTCGACTTGAAGCCCGGCGAGAAACGGGAACTCACCGTGAAGTTCGCCGTCGAGCACGCGAACGACGTCAACGTGAGCGGACTCGAATAAGTTAGCCCTACGCCACGCTAGATTATTTCCGAGGCTCGCCCTTTGGGCGGGCCTTTTTCTTGGCGACGGGGCGCGGCGGTCGGCCAACGAGGAATTGCAACACGTCGCCGACGCGCGCGGCCCACGCGGCTTCGTTGTGCTGGCCGTTGGCGATCTCGCGGTAGGCGAGATCCTTGCCGGGCGTCCAACCGCGACTGACGAGCGTGTCGCGGAAGAGCGGCACGACTTCCCAACCCGGTTCTGCCGTGCCGATGTCGAGCCAGAGGCGCAAATCGAGTCGGCGACGCAGGCGCGCGAAGTCGTGCAGCGCCACGCGATTGTCCCACCACACGGATGGCGACAGCGCGGCAATGTTACCGAAGACGCGTGAGTGCCAGAGGCCGAAGTAGAGCGAGACGAGTCCGCCCATCGACGAGCCGACGACCGACGTGGTGCGCGGGCCGGGCAGCGTGAGGTAGCGCGCGTCAATGAATGGCTTTAACTCTTGGACAACGAAGCGCACGTAGCGTTTGGCGTCGCCCTTGCTGCGGCATTGCTCGCCATCCCACCCGGCGAATTCGCCGGGCGTGGGCGTGTATTCGTTCACGCGGTTGAAGCCGGTGTTATAGATGCCGACCATAATCGGCGGCGTCAGCGCGCGACGTTTGATCAGCGCGGCGGCCTTGTCGCCGGCCATCCAGGCGTTGCCCAAAAAGGCCGTGAACGGATCAAAAACGTTCTGTCCGTCCTGAAAATAGATCACGGGATGACGGCGGCGACCTGAGCCGTAGCCGGGCGGAAACCAAATCGCGATGTCGCGGCAACCGCGCAAGCTGCGTGAATGAAAACGTTCATGCACAAGCAATTGAGCGGCGCCACGTCCGAGTCGGGGCGTGGGTGGGCGAGGGGATTTGGTGGAGGCGGCAGATTCCATGCGGGTGAGCGGCGCGACCCTAGGTGGAGCAATCGGCCGACTGCAAGCCCGCGGCGGGCGCGCCGGAAACGCGGTCGGTGGCGAGGCGGCTTGCACCGCCTTGGTGCCGCTGTCTGAGTGTTGTGCAGACGCGGAAGGCCGCATTGCCACCGATGCACGAACAACACCTCAATTGGTATACGCCGCACCTGAGCCGTCATTTCGACACGCTCTCGTTCGGGCATGCCGGTTATCCGGTGATCGTGTTTCCGACGTCGCTCGGCCGCTATTTTCAAAATCGCAATTTCGGTCTGATCGATTCCGTGGCGCATCTCGTCGATCAAGGACGCATCAAAATCTACTGTCCCGACGGCATCGACGAACAGAGTTGGTATAACCAATCGATCTCGCCGGCCGATCGCGTGCGCACGCATCTGGCCTATGAGCGCGTGATTTTGCACGACCTCGTTCCCCGCGCGCAGCACGAGACGGGACACGCGCGCGTGGCGGTGGCGGGGGCGAGCTTCGGCGGTTATCATGCGGTGAATTTCGCACTGCGTTACCCGCAGCTCGTCGGTTACTGCATCAGCATGAGCGGTTCGTTCGACATCCGCCCGTTTGTCGACGGGCATTACGACGACGACGTGTATTTCAACAACCCCGTCGATTACCTGCCGAATCTGCACGACCACGGGACACTCGAAAGCATCCGGCGCATGGGCATTATCCTGGGCACGGGCGACCGCGACTCTTGCCGAGACCGCAATTTTCAGTTATCAAATCTATTGAATGGCCAAGGCCTCCCGCACTTCCTCGACGACCGCAAATGGTGCGGCCACGACTGGAATTACTGGCGGGACATGTTTCCGCACTATCTCTCCCTCATTCACTCCTGACCCCAAAAATTTATGAAAAAAATCGGCATCCTGCACGGTAAAGAACGCAGCTTCCCGCACGCCCTGATCGAGCGCATCAACGGCCTGAACGACCCCGGCATCACTGCCGAGGCCGTCAGCATCAACAAGGTCGCCCAAGGCGAACCGAGCGACTACGCCGTCATCCTCGACCGCATCTCGCAAGACGTGCCGTTCTACCGCGCCTACTTGAAAAACGCCGCGCTCAACGGCACCGCGGTGATCAACAATCCGTTCTGGTGGTCCGCCGACGAAAAGTTTTTCAACAACTGCCTCGCGACCAAACTTGGCGTCGCCGTGCCGAAGACCGTGATTCTCCCCTCGAAGGATCACCCGACCGACTGCTCCGCGGAGTCGTTCAGCAATCTCGCGTTCCCCCTGGATTGGGACGGCATTTTCGACTACATCGGCTGGCCCGCCTACTTCAAACCGCACTCCGGCGGCGGCTGGAAAAACGTCTACAAGGTCCGCGACGCCGACGAATTTTTCAAAGCCTACGCCGAGACCGGTCAGCTCGTGATGCTCCTGCAATCCGAGGTGCAATTCGACGATTACTACCGCTGCTACTGCATCGGCGGGACCGATGTGCGCATCATGCCCTATGAGCCGCGCAATCCGCACCACCTGCGCTATGTCGTTGATCGCCCGCCCGCGAGCCCCGCGCTCCTCGAGCGCATCAAGCAGGACGTCCTCACGCTCAACCAAGCGCTCGGTTACGATTTCAACACGGTCGAATTCGCGATCAGCGACGGCGTGCCGTATGCCATCGATTTCTGCAATCCTGCACCCGACGCCGACCGCGGTTCCGTGGGCGAGGAAAACTTCAAGTGGGTTGTCGAAGCCGCCGCGAACATGCTCGTGCGCAAAGCGCGCGAATTCAACCCGGCGACCAGCAGTCTCACCTGGGGCAAATACGTCCAAGCCAGCTCCGCCGGTAAATCGCTCACGGCGCCGGTTCGCAAAAAATAATCCGCCACGATTCCACGCGTCGTCAGGTCGCGCCGTTTGGTCCGGCCGGATGGGCGTGGAATTTACGGCGCGTCCCTCTCTTTAACTTCCACGCCTCCACGCCATGTGCTCCGCCAAGTCCAAGCATCAATTCACCCTCGGGATTGAGGAAGAGTTCCAGATCGTCGATCCCGTCACGCGCGAACTCAAATCGCACATCGAAGAGATCATCGAGGGCGGCAAGATGATCCTGAAGGAGCGCGTGCGCCCCGAGCTGCACCAATCCGTCGTCGAAGTCGGCACGGATATTTGCACCGACATCAAGGACGCCCGCCGCTCCGTGGCGGGTCTGCGCACGGACCTCGCGCGCCTCGCCCAGCAATCCGGACTGCGCATCGCCGCCGCCGGCACGCATCCGTTCTCGCATTGGAACGACCAGAAAATCTCCATCGGCGAGCGCCACCAAGGCGTGTTGAACGATCTGCAACAGGTCGCCCGCGCCAACCTCATCTTCGGCCTGCACGTCCACCTCGGCATGCTCGACCGCGAGACGGCAATCCACCTGCAAAACACCGCGCGCTATTTCCTCCCGCACATTTTTGCGCTCTCGACCAACTCGCCGTTCTGGGTCGGCCGCAACACCGGCTACGCCTCCTATCGCCTGCAAGTGTTCCAACGCTTCCCGCGCACGGGCATTCCCGACTTGTTCGAATCCGTCGAGGAATTCGACGCCTACGTGAACCTGTTGGTGAAGACCGGTTGCATCGATAACGCCAAAAAAATCTGGTGGGATATCCGCCTGCACCCGATTTTCCACACGCTCGAGTTCCGCATCTGCGACATCCCGATGCGCGTGGACGAGACGATCTGCCTCGCCGCGATCATGCAGGCCGTCACGGCCAAGCTCTACAAATTGCACAAGAAAAACATGAGCTTCCGCACCTACCGCGCGCGGCTCATCAACGAAAACCGCTGGCGCGCCGCCCGCTATGGCATCAACGGCAAGATGATCGACTTCGGGACGCAGGAAGAAGTCGCCACGCGCAGCCTCATCGCGGAGTTGCTGGAATTTATCGACGACGTGGTGGACGAACTCGGTTCGCGCGAGGAAGTCGACTACGTGCACACCATTCTGCGCAACGGCACCGGCGCCGACCGGCAGGTTGAAGTTTACCATCGCACGCAAGACCTCAAAGCCGTGGTCGATTACACGATTGCCGAAACCCATCACGGACTTGATCTCTAACACCAACCAACCCGCGAACAGCCAGTCCACCGCCCGACAATCCGCACCCGGTTTACCTGCCGACTGCCCGCTGCCCGCTCCTCGCTACCCACTTCCGCCCGACGCCATGCCGCACGTAGCCACGCTGCCCACTTCCTTCGATCCCGAGCTGACGCCGGGCGCGCACAACGCGATCCACGTCTGCCTTCGCCTGCAACCGCACGAGCGCATGACCATCATCGCGGACGAAGCCTGCGCCGAAATCGCCGCCGCCCTCGTTGCCGAAATAAAGAGCGTCGGCTCCGAATACAACGTCTTCATCCTCGAGGAATACGGCCCGCGTCCGCACCACGACATGCCGCCGGAAATCCTCGCCGACCTCGCGCGCTCGCAAGTGTCCATCTACGCCTGCCTCACGCACCGCGGCGAACTCCGCACGCGCATGCAGATGATGGAAGTGCTCAACCCGCGCCGCCTGCGCCACGGGCACATGGTCAACATCAACCAGCAGATCATGCGCGAAGGCATGCGCGCCGACTTCAACGAGGTCGATCGCCTCTCCCAAAAGCTGATCGAGAAATGCCGCCGCGCGAAACGCGTGACCTGCAAAACCGCTGCCGGCACCGACTACGTCGCCGAACTTTCCCCTGATCTGAAATGGGTGAAGACGGCGGGCATCATCTCGCCGGAAAAATGGGGCAACCTGCCCGGCGGCGAAATCTTCACGTCTCCCTTCAATTCCAACGGTCGCTTCGTGGTCGACGGCGTCGTCGGCGATTACCTCTGCCAAAAATACGGCGACATCGCCGCCACGCCGCTGACGATCGAGATCAAAGACAACCGCATCGCCAGCCTCGCTTGCGAAAACCAGGAGCTGCTCGCGGAGTTCGACAAG
This sequence comes from Candidatus Didemnitutus sp., assembly GCA_030681265.1. Classification (GTDB taxonomy): domain Bacteria; phylum Verrucomicrobiota; class Verrucomicrobiia; order Opitutales; family Opitutaceae; genus Didemnitutus. The sequence goes on from JAUXXD010000094.1 coordinate 9,470, forward strand.
TATTGCCACACCGACGAAAACTCCGACCGCGTCGGCGAATTCGCCATCGGCACGAACCTCGCCTGCACACACATCATCGGCCACATTTTGCAGGACGAAAAACTCCCCGGCATCCACATCGCGTTCGGTCATCCGTATTCCGAGCACACCGGCCAGCCGTGGAAAAGCACGACCCACATCGACTGCGTCGGCCGCAATTTCGACATCTGGCTCGACGACGAGCAAGTCATGGCCAACGGCAAGTTCCTCCTCTGATCGCCGCACTTTCGTGAACCACGGAGGCACAGAGACGCGGAGTTCACTGAAAAAACCGAGGAGCTTTTTTTCCTTTGTATTTTTCTCTCCGCGCCTCTGTGCCTCTGTGGTTCACCTTCTGAATTCATGATTACCTCACTCCGCCAGCGCTACAATGCCGCCTTCACCGAGGCGCGCTATGCGGCGTTCACGGATGACCTCAATCGCGCCGTGCGCTGGCCGGTGGATTTCCGCATGGCGGAAACGCCGCTCTTTCTCGACGAACACGCCACGCGCGAACTGATCCGTGCCGCGCACGACATCACCAGCCAGCTCGCGCAACCGGCTTTTCGCGACCACGCCGCCACCGCGATTCCCGCCGGGCTCAGCGTGCCCGGCGAAACACCGTGGCCGCACTTCCTCGCGGTCGATTTCGCGTTGTGCCACGACGAACAGGGCCGCGTGACGCCGCGCCTGATCGAGCTCCAAGGATTTCCCACCGTCGCCGCGTGGCAGGTTTTGTTGGCCAACGGTTATCGGCAACACTTCGAAGGCGTGCCGCCGGAATTCACCACTTATTTCGGCGGACTCGACGAAGCCGGCTATCTCGCCGCCATGCGCACGGCGATGATTGGCGACTGCGATCCGGAGAACGTCGTGCTGCTCGAAATCGAGCCGGAGAAGCAGAAGACGCGCGTCGATTTTGCCGCGACGGAAAAACTGCTCGGCGTGCGGCCCGTGTGCCTTTCGCAAGTGCAACGCCGCGGCCGCAAATTGTTCACCCACGTCGATGGACGCGAAGTGGCGATCGAGCGGATTTTCAACCGCGTGATTTTCGACGAGTTGCTGCGCCGTCCGGATTTCCAGCCGGGGTTCAACTTCACCGACGAAGTCGACGTGCAATGGGCCGGGCACCCGAACTGGTATTTTCGCATCAGCAAGCACGCGATGCCGTTTCTGCGCAGTCCCTACGTGCCCGACTGTCATTTCGTCAGCCAGCTCGCGACGGTGCCTGACGACCTCGAAAACTACGTGCTCAAGCCGCTCTATTCGTTTGCAGGGTTGGGCGTCGATATTACGCCGACGCGCGAAAAAATCGCCGCCGTGCCGAATCCGCACGAATGGATTCTCCAGCGCAAAGTCGCCTACGCGCCGATCCTCGCCACGCCCGACGGCCCGGCGAAAGCGGAATTGCGCCTCATCTTTGCGGGCGACGGCACGGGCATGCCGAAATTGTTGAACAACCTCGTGCGGCTCACGAAGGGCGCGATGCACGGCGTCGATTTCAACAAAGGCAAGACCTGGGTCGGTGCGAGCTGCGCGTTTCATCCGGCGATCTAGTCAGTCCTGAGAGTGGCTTTCTCCCTCCGCGCCTCCGCGTCCCTGCGTGAGACGTTCCTCGCTGTCTACAACCGCGCCAGACTTTCCGCCGCTTCGACCACGAACAACACCGCGAAAAGCACCAGCGAGAGCAGCAACAGTCCGTTCATCACCGGGCCGTTCTTCAGTGAGCCAACCCAGTCGCGCCGGTTATTCATCACCAACAGAACACCGGCCAGAAACGGCATGAAGAACGAGCCGGCGATGGCATACATGATCACGATGGCCAGCGGGCTTTGGTGGAGGAGTAACAGCAGCGGCGGAAACGCCAGAAAAGCGAGAAACACCCGATATGCGGTGCTGCGCGTGACCGGATCTATCGACGTTGGTGCGCGCCGCATTTTCCCCCAACTGTCGGCAAATAAGTAGGGCACACCCTGCCACACGCCGAGCAGCGATGTGAACACGGCGCACCAGAATCCGATGAGAAAACACAGCCGGCCCACCGGCCCGAGAATCTCCCCGAGACGTGCGGCCAGCGACAGTATCAGCGCGTTGCCGGAGGCATCGGCCGGCTCCGCGCCGGCCGCGATCACAATCATCGCCAGCCCAAAAACGCCGCTCAAACCGTAGGCGACTCCGAGATCGAGGCCGGTGCGGCGATGCGCGGCAGGACCGGCCCAGCCGCGCTCGCGAATCCAGTAGCCGTAGCAAAGCAACGTCACGCTGCCGCCCACGCCGCCCATCACCCCGAGCAGAAACTTGGCCGAGCCCGCCGGCACCGTCGGCACAAACAGACCAATTGTGAACCCGCTCCAGTCGTCGAGCAACGGCACCGCGCAACCGATCACGAGCACAAACATCGCCCCCATCAGCCACGCCATGATCCGCTCAAACGTCCGGTAACGTCCCAGCCACACCAGTGCAAAACCCGCCGTCGCATGGAGCGCGGCCCAAGCGGGAACCGACAGCACCGGCCACAACGAGCGCGCCGCCACGCCGCAAGCCGACGCCAGAGCGGCGGCGACGAGAAAACTCCACAGCACAAGGAATCCCAAAAAATACCAACCGACCACGCGCGGCAGCCGGCTGCTCCAGCCCTCGATCAAGGTCGTGCCGGTGGCGAGCTGCCAGCGGGCGATGCCGTCGTTGAGCACCCATTTGAACAACGCCCCGAGCAGGACGACCCAGAGCACCGCCAGCCCGAAACGATGCCCCGCGACGCTCGCCGCGATGAGATCGCCGGCGCCGACGCCGGTGGCCGCGACAACAAAGCCCGGCCCGATCAGGTTTTTCCACGAAGACGGTGCGGGAGAATCGGAGGTATCCCTCATGTGCGAAGTCGAATGTGGGCGGCCAACGCCACCGCGTCGAGCCCGCGACATGAGTAAGACCAACCCGATGCCTTTCGCCGTCCTTATCGAGGCAATCAATCTCGCCAGATGCCATGATTCTGGCATCACGATTATCATGAAGCTCTTCGTTGGAGTAACCAACAATGAGTGGTTTCGCTTCCTTGCCGCCCGAAATCCGGACGAGGTGAATTTCTGGCGCCCTCGAAGCCAGATGGATTTCAAAGCCCTGAAAACAGGGGATATTTTCCTGTTCAAACTCCATTCTCCATTGGACGTTATCGCCGGCGGCGGCGTCTTCTTGAAGCACACGTTTCTTCCACTCCGCCTTGCGTGGCAGTCTTTCGGAGAGCGGAATGGCACTCCCGACCTCGACACTTTTGAGAAGCGGATTCTCGAACACCGCGCGCCGGACGAACTTACGCGAAATCTAGGCTGCACAATTCTCGTGCAACCATTCTTCTGGCCGAAGGAACGTTGGATTCCCATCCCGAGCGATTGGAGCAAGAATATCGTAGCGGGAAAGGGGTATTCCATCGAAACGCCGACAGGCGCAGCACTTTGGGCAAATGTTCGGGCAAGGATCTCCAGCGACGTCGTGCCGGCAACCGTCGATGCAGAGCCCCAAGACCGATACGGGGCTCCTGTCTCGATTCGCCCGCGTCTTGGGCAAGGTGCCTTCCGGATCGAGGTGACCGACGCCTACTCCCGGAAGTGTGCGATCACGGGCGAAAAGACACTGCCCGCGCTCGAGGCCGGCCACATCCGCCCCTATTCAAAGGACGGCCCCCACGAGGTCCGCAACGGGCTTTTGCTCCGGTCCGATCTCCACAATCTCTTCGATGAAGGCTACCTGACTGTAACTCTCGACTATCGCGTCGAAGTCAGCCGTCGCATCAGAGAGGAGTTTGAGAACGGCCGCCATTACTACGATCTCCACGGTAAACGGCTCGCAATGATTCCTTCCGCCGAAGACTCCCGTCCTGCCCGCGAGTTCCTCGAGTGGCACCATGGGTTATTCAAAGGATGAGCGAGGCAACTGATTGATGAGCGGAGTAAAGCGGCGGTGCTTGCGTCTCGCCTGATGGTCCGCGCGGTTTTTTTCGTGCGGTTTGGTGTGATTCGTGGGCAAATCTGTCGTCATGCCCGCCAAGCCCTTCATCTTCATTTGTGGAGCCGATGATTTCATCGTCGCGCGCGCAGCGCGGGAGCGGTTTGACGAACTGGCGAACGCGGCGGGGGCCGATGAGTTTGCCCGCGAGATCGTCAACGGCTGCGCCAACAACGTCGGTGAAGTCGAAACGGCGGTGAATCGTTTCCGCGAGGCGTTGCAAACCGTGCCGATGTTCGGCGGCAAGCGTGTCGTGTGGTTCAAGGACGTGAATTTTCTCGCCGACACCGTGACGGGTCGCGCCGAAGGCACGCTCAGTCAGGTCGAGGCGATGCAGGAGTTGCTCGCGAAGAACAACCCTGCGGAAGTGGACATTGTCGTGAGCGCCTCGCCGATTGACCGGCGGCGCAGTTTCGGCAAATGGTGCGAGGCTCACGGCGACTACTTGCTGACGGGCGGCGGCGAAGGCGGCTCGGTTGAAGCAGCGGCGGGCGTGATCTTGGCCGAGGCGGATGCGATCGGTGCGAAACTCGGCGAGGGCGCGGTGGAAATGTTGCTCGCCAAAGTCGGGGCCAACACGCGTCTGCTTACGGAGGAAGTGCGCAAGCTCGCCAACTATGCGGGCGACGGCGAAATCACCGAGGCGCACGTGATCGAGCTGACGCCGAATGTGGCGGAGGGTGATTTTTTCGAGTCGGCGGAGCGGTTTTTTGCCGGCGATTTGCGCGGCACGCTGGATGCGTTGCAGCGGCATTTTTTTACGGGCGGCGATGCGCGGCCGGTGCTGGCGTCGTTGCAGAATCGCAACCGCATTCTGATCCAGGCGCGGGTGTTGATCGACTCCGGCGATTTGCGTGCGCCATCGGAGCGTTACGGTTTCGACAAGGCGGCGTGGGCGAACGCGGCGGAGCGCTACGCGCAACATTTCGGCGGCGACAAGGAAAAGAGTGCCTACCAGATTTTCACGCAGAACCAGTGGTATGCGGGCAAATTGGTGAGCGCGGGACGGCTGGCGCCGTTGCGCCGTTTGATCGACAACCAGCAGGAATTTCTCCGCGCGTTTGAGGAAATTATCCAGCGGCCGAATGATCAGGAAACGGTGCTGCGCGACATGGCGGTGCGCTGCCTCGGCGCGTGAGGTTTGATGCGGCGGGAGCGAAATTTCGTGGCCGCGAGCGCGAAATTTCGTGGCCGCGAGCGCCAGCGAGTGGAGGGCAATGATGAGTCCGCTCGCTGGCGCTCACGGCTACAGCAGCAGGAACGTCGCTCGCTGGTGCTCGCCGCTACACGAAGGCGGCGGACGTGCTACGGGATCGTCGTGCCCGATTCGGGATCGATGCGCAGCCGCCAAAACTTGGCCGCGCCGCTGAAATCGACCGGCACGTTGACGTGACGAAAGCCACCGGCGAGTTGCGAGATATGGGCGGTGGTAATGCCAAGGGCGGTCCACGCGGCGAGGTCGATGGATTGCTCCAGCGTGAGGCGAGTCATGGCGGGCGCGGGGTAGGCGAAGGTGAAGGAAACGGTGGCCGTGCGGGAACTGATTTCGAGCGCGGGTGCCGCTTCGGGGACGGCGGGATCGCGGCCGAGGAGCATTTCGATGAGATTGGGAATGCCGTCGCCATCGGGATCGTCGTTGAGATTGCGTTTGTCCGCCGCGACGCCGGGGCGGGCGGCGATCCACTGCGTGTAGCGTTGGGCGGCGGGGATGACGGCGAGTTCGATTTGCGGACGCAGGGCGGCGTTGGCCTGTTCGCGGCTGTGGTAATAGAGCAACGTCGTGTCGGGTTGTGAAACAACACGCAGAGAAAAATCAAGGGAGGGCGCCGCTGCGCCCCACGCCGCGAGCAGAGGGTTGGTGACGTCGATAACATCCCGCAGTTCCGGCGAAGGTAAATAGGTGGCGAGGGCGGCACCGACCGTCGGGGAGTTGTTCCATGTCAGCGTGTTTTCCTGCCACGCGGAGGTGACGGGGTGGACGCCCACTTCCCACCCCGCGTAAGTGGCGAGCGCGCGCTCGGCGGTGAGGACGAGTGTGGCGCTGAGCGGCAGGTCGCCGCCGAGTGGTGTGAGGTCGAAGCGCAGGAAGCCATGGCGCGTGGTGTTGGCATTGGCGGCCTTCTTGAGGCGCAGGGTCGCCTCGGTCCCGTAGTTGGTGTTTAGTTGGGCGGTCGAGCCGTCGCTGTAGGTGTCGGCGACGACCAGCAGCGTGCGCCCCACCGTCGGCGCGGCGGCTTCGGCGAGCAGGCGCACGGTTTGGCGGCGTGTGTTGCCGGCGTAGGTTGTGGCGCAGGTCGCGAGCCATTCGCCCGGGCCGGGGACGCGCACGAGCACGGCACCGGCGGGCAGGGGCGTGAGTTGCACGGGAGCATTCGCTTCCCACGCGACTTGGACTTGGTTGAACGAGAGTGACTGGCCGGCGACGGTGAAACTGGTTGGTGCGAGTTCGGCGGAGTTGGCGGGAAAGGGCAGCACAACGGATTCGGGCAACGTGGCGGAGGCACCGAGGCGGCGACTGCGTTGCTCTTGAAACAGCGAAAATGGTTCCAGCGTGTCGCCTTGGCCCGCACCTTCGACGTGATCGATCGGGTCGGTGCCGGCGGCGGCGAGTCGCGGCAGTTCGACGGCGGAGCGGTTGCCGCGCGTGCCGATGACGTAGCCGTAGCGGGCTTGTTCGGCCTTCACGACGGCGTCGCTGATCGTGCCGGTGCCGCGCAGATTCCAGAAGACGGAATGCGTGGCGGCGAGGCCGTGCGGCACGGTGCCCGACGTGCCGCGGTAGCGTGCTTCGAACCAACTGTCGGTGGCCGTGCAGGTGTCCACGAGGTTGGATTGGCTGAAATGCATGTGGTGGTCGCTGCCCTTGCCCGAGGTGACGTAGGAGCCAGTGGCCCCGGTGGCGCGGCCGGTTTCGGCATCGAGGCAGTTGTAGATCACGTTGCCCGAGGAGCCCATGCCGCTGAACATGAAACCGTGCCGCGAGAAGCGCGCTTCGCTGTTTTGAATGAGGCACTCGCCGGTGTTGATGAGGCGATACATGTATCCGCTGCCGCCGCCGCCGCCGTATTGCGGCCGGGAAAATGAACAATTGTCGATCGTCACGTGCGTGGACTCCCGGATGTTGATGCCGCCACTGAGCAGGTGCGCGGTCGAGGTGTTGCCCGCCGGTTGGTAGGAGGACAGGCGGCGCACCCAGCAATCGCGCGCGCGTTCGATCATGATGAAGAAGCAGCCGGTGACTTCGTAGCCGGCGGTCCCAGAGATGGCGTTGTCTTCTTCAAACCACGTCTGGCTCGGGTTTTGGAGATTGCCGACGGAGAAATCCTCGAGGCCGCATTCAATCAAAGGCGTCTGCGACAAGCGGACCACGCGGGCGTTGTCGCGTAATTTCAACGCGTAACGCGTCGGCGCGTCGATAGTGAGGGTTTTGGCAATCGGATCGATCGCCACGACGGTGCGCCGGTAGGTGAGGCCGGCGAGGGAGGAATTGTTGGCGAGACCGGTCCAGTTGGGCTCGTTGTGTTCCGCAATCCAGGCTTCGGTGGTGGTGTTGCGCACGACGACCGTGTCACCGACGCTGAAAGCCGACGTGCTCACTACGGGGATGACGGTGGTGGGGCGCAGGAGATCGCTGGCCAACGCGGTCGAGGAGCTGCCGCCGGCCCAGAAGCCGACGTTGGAACTACCGCGAATGCGAATCACGGCCTTCGAACGCATATTGGTGATCGAGGTGTTGAGAATAAAGGTCTGCTCCACACCCGCGCCGCGCAGCACGATGTGGGGATTTTCGATCAGCAGCGCTTCCGCTTTCGTGCCCACCGAGACGCGATATGTGCCCGCAGGGAGAAAGACCACGCCGCCGCCCTGCGCGCCCGCCGCGTTGATGGCCGCTTGGATGGCGCTGGTGGCATCGGTGGTGCCGGTCGGGTCGGCGTTATAGGGCGCGGTGGTGACGTTGAAGATCGGCCCGGTCACGTCGGGCAACAGCGCCGCGCCCCGCCGGTAGCCCGCGTAGGAGAAATCTTGGATCACCTTGTCGGTTTCGAAATTTGCCGCGCTCGGATCGTGCCCCGTTGCCGGATAAAGCGCCGAGCGCCACGGCTGGCCGGGCAACAGGGGGGCGGTCGCGAGCAGGAGAACGGAGGTAATCAGAAAGCGGAGCATGAGGGCGAGAACAAGGGACGGTGCGCGCCGGCCGCGATTTCGCGGTCGACCAAGGCAGGCGGCGAGCGTGCTTTTATAGTTATCAGCCGACAAGCGCAATCAACGCTCCGGACCGCGCATGACACGCGGGCGACTTGTGGCGGGAAATCCGCGCGGCAACGTGGGGCCATGGCACTTCCCCCTGCGTTCAGCGGCGTCACGGTTCACACAAAGGCAAATGTCTATTTCGACGGTCGCGTGGTCAGTCACACGGTCATCGCGGCGGATGGCGCGAAGCGCACGCTCGGACTGATTTATCCGGGCTCCTATCATTTCGGCACAGCCGCGCCGGAGCGCATGGAGATTGTGGCGGGTGTGTGCTCGGTGCAAGTGGACGGGCAAACCGCCGTGCGCGACTACGCCGCGGGCATGGCTTTCGACGTCGCCGGCCAGTCCGGTTTCACCATCGAAGTGAAAACCGGACTCTGCGAATACATCTGTTCGTTTCTCTGAACCGCGTGCGCCGCTGCGGGGTTGCGGCACGGTTTTCCGTTGGCAATCCGCACCGCCTGCCCTAACCGTTTCGCGTCCTCATGTCGTCCGCCTCCGCCCCCTCCGCCGCTCTGCCCAACGTCCTCGCTGAGCGCTACGCCTCCGCGGCGATGCAGGACATCTGGTCGGCGCACGGCCGCATTTTGTTGGAGCGTGATTTCTGGATCGCAGTAATGAAGGCGCAACGCGATCTCGGCGTCGCGATTCCCGCCGAGGCGATCAAGGACTACGAGCGCGTGCGCAGCGATGTGAACCTCGCGCGCATCCAAGAGCGCGAACGCACCACGCTTCACGACGTGAAGGCGCGCATCGAAGAGTTTTCCGATCTGGCCAAACGCCAGTTCATCCACCTTGGCCTCACCAGCCGCGACCTCACCGAAAACGTCGAGCAACTCCAAGTGGCCCGCGCGTTGCAACTCGTGCGCTTCAAGGCCGTCGCCGCCCTCGCCGCGCTCGCCCGCCGCGCGACCGAGTGGCGCGACGTCATGGTTACCGGCCGCACCCACAACGTCCCCGCGCAGCCCACCACGCTCGGCAAACGCCTCGCGATGTTCGGCGAGGAAATGCTCGTGGCCGTCGCGCGCCTCGATGACCTCATCGCGCGCTACCCGGTGCGCGGCGTCAAGGGCGCGGTCGGCACGCAACTGGACCAACTCACTTTGCTCGGTGGCGACACGGACCGCGTGGACCAGTTGGAGGCGCGCATCGTCAAGCATCTCGGCTTCAAGGCGTCGTTCGGTGCCGTCGGCCAAGTGTATCCGCGCTCGCTCGATTTCGATGTCGTCAGCGCGTTGCACCAAACCGGCGCAGCGGCGGCGAGTTGCGCGACGACGCTGCGGTTGATGGCCGGCGCGGGTTTGTTGACGGAAGGTTTCCAAGACGGCCAGGTCGGCTCGTCCGCGATGCCGCACAAGGTCAACGCGCGCAATTGCGAGCGCGTCGGCGGTTTCTCCACGATTCTCGCCGGCTACGTCACGATGACCGCCGGACTCGCCGGCCACCAATGGAATGAGGGCGACGTCTCGTGTTCGGTCGTGCGCCGCGTGGCGTTGCCCGATGCGTTCTTTGCCATCGACGGGCTTTGCGAGACTTACCTGACGATCTTGCGGCAGATGGAAATTTTCCCGGCGACGATCGCCGCGGAAAACGAGCGCAATCTGCCCTTCCTGGCCACGACCACGATTCTCATGGAGGCGGTCAAGGGCGGCGCCGGACGCGAGACCGCGCACGAAGCGATCAAGGAGCACGCGCTCGCCGCGGCCCGCGCCCTGCGCACGGGGGGCGACGCGGATTTGTTGGCGCGACTGTCCGGCGACAAGCGCATCGGACTCAACCGCAAGAAGCTGCAAGGCATCCTCGCGCAAAGCAGCCGTTTCGTCGGCACTGCGGCGCACCAAGTCGACGCCTTCGTCGCCACCGTCGCGTCACTCGTGAAGAAGCATCGCGGCACGGCAGATTATCAGCCGGGCAAGCTGCTCTGAGGCGCGCCGCCGCTTCGTGTTGCGAGGGTGGACGTTAGCCGTCTGAGGCGCGCAATTGCCTGTCATTTCCTAAACGGTCCGGAGAATTGGTTTGCCAGTGTGCAACGGGCGACATTTTTTGAACCTTCTTTCCCTTTCTTTAACAGCAATTAAACACCCACATACAATGACAGAGCTTTCAGGAAACTGTCTCATCGGCCAATCCGGCGGTCCCGCCACGGTCGTCAACGCCAGCGTCGCCGGTCTCATCACCGAAGCACTCAACCACGGCTGCATCGACGAAATCTACGGCGCCCTCAACGGCGTTGCCGGCATCCTCCACGAAGACCTCATCGACCTCGCCGCCGAGTCGCAACAGACCATCCGCGGCCTGCGCCACACGCCCGGCGCCGCCCTCGGTAGCTGCCGCGCGAAGTTGAAAAACCCGCAGGATTTCGACCGCGCCCTTGAAGTGATCAAGGCGCACAACATCCGCTATTATTTTCACATCGGCGACGGCGACGCACAGGAATTTGCCGTCAAGCTCGCCGAGCTCGCCAAGGCGCAGGACTACGACCTCCGCGTCATCGGCGTGCCAAAGACGATCGACAACGATCTCCCCGGCACCGACCACAGCCCCGGCTACGGCAGCGCCGCCAAATTCATCGCCACCACAGTGCGCGAACTCTCGGCCGACGCCGAAGCCACCGCACACCACGACATCGTCACGATCATCGAAGTGATGGGCCGCAACACCGGTTGGCTCGCCGCCGCCGCCAGCCTCGCCAAGCGCCGCGATCAACCGAACGATCCGCCGCACCTCGTTTACGTGCCGGAAGTGGCGTTCTCCTCTGGAAAATTCATCGATGACGTCCGCCGCATCCTCAAGCGCGAGCTGCATTGCGTGATCGTCGTCGGCGAAGGCCTCGTCGATACCGACGGCAACTACGTCGCCGTCGAAACGACCGAAGTCGGCGCTCCGGCGCAACTCGGCGGCGTGGGCGAACACCTACGCGAACTCGTCGAACAACAAATCGGCGCCAAGGTGCGCGTGTCCCGTCTCGGCGTCGCCCAGCGCGCCGCGGCTCACGTTGCGTCGAAGACCGATGCCGAAGAAGCTTTCCTCGCCGGCCAAGCCGCCGTGAAGGCCGCCATGAACGGCGAAAACAACCGCCTCGTCACGCTGCTCCGCGGCGACGGCGACCACTACACCTGCGAAACCGGCCTCACCAACCTCGCCGAAGTCGTCGGCAACGTGAAGAAGCTCCCGCGCGAATGGATCAACGAAGACGGCGTCAGCATGAACTTCCAGTTCTTCCGCTACGCCACGCCGTTGATTCAAGGAGAACTCGCCGTGCCGTATGATAACGGCTTGCCCACCCACGTGCGCCTCCACGGCGAACGCGTCAGCAAACTCCTCGGCGGTTACGAGAGCTAAGCCGCAGTCACGCCACTCACTTCCGAGCCGGTCCAAGTGACCGGCTCTTTTTTTGTGCGAGTGCCACGCGGTCGTCATCTTGTGGGAGCCTGCTTGCAGGCGATGAGGAATGGTCGGCCCCTGTGGGAGCTTGCTTGCAAGCGATTATGAATGTCCGCGAGCCAAACTAATGCTCATCGCTTGCAAGCAAGCTCCCACTGCCCGACCCAATTCCGAAGCAGGCTTCAGCGCATTGGATCCCATGGAAATGAAACCAGTGCCTAACCCGCCGCCGCCGCTTTTGCGTCCGCTTCTGGCGCGCCGGTCTCGAGCACGCCGCGCGCGCGCGGAAACAGCCGCACCGCCTCGATCATCATCCACACTTCGAGCAACATCGTCGCCACCGCGATGCCCACCAGCGTCCACTTGCCCTCGCTAATCCAACTCGGGCTGCCGGTGCCGCCGATAAACGTCTGCCAAATCATCGCCCACATCGGCATCACCAGCATGAAGAGCGTTGGCACAACGAGGAACCACACCGGCTTACCGCGCCGCCACAGATAAAATGTGATCACGAGAAACGAGAGCCCGCCGAGCAGTTGATTCGTCGCCCCAAAGAGCGGCCACAAAATCAGTCCGCCTTGACCCGCATTGGCCAAGGACCACTCGCGCCCCGGCGGTGGAATCGCCGCCAGCAGCGCCGCCAGCAACACCGCGAAAATCGTTGCGCCATGTTTGTTGCGCAACACCGCCACCGGCCCCGCCAACACCGGCGCTGCATCACCAAGTGCCCGCGCCAACTCTTGCACGATATAGCGTTGCAGCCGGCACGCCGTGTCGAGCGTCGTTCCTGCAAATGAAGCCACCAGCACGCCCATCAATGCCACCGCCACACCCGTCGGAATGCCGAGCGAGCGCAGGAAATTCGCCGAACCATCGACAAACGCCCCCACCAACGGACCGAGGCGCGACGACCATTCGCCGTAACGCGACAGCCACGCCGCCTCGCCGGTCAACACGGTGCCGTTCGCCAGCGTGACGCCGAGCCCGAGCCCCGCCGCGCACGCAAGAATGACCAGCACCGCGAGAAATCCTTCGGTCAACATACCGCCGTAAGCGACGAAGCGCGCGTCGGGTTCGCTCTCCAATTGTTTGCTGCTCGTGCCGCTGCTGACGAGACAGTGAAAACCACTGATCGCCCCACACGCGATGGTGATGAAGAGAAACGGAAAAATCAGCGGCGCGCCTTTCGGACTCCAGTTTACGACCGGCGCCGCCATCTCGAGTGCGGGCCGCGTGCCGTCGGCCAGTGCCGCGCCGCCGCCGAACGCTGCCGCCGCGAGTCCGAGCACAATCAACCCGAGCGCGGAGATGAGTTGCAGCGAGTTGATGTAGTCGCGCGGTTGCAGCAACGACCACACTGGCAGCACCGAGGCGACGTAGGAATAAAGCAACAGCACCACGACCCAGCGCCACGACGACCACTCCGCCATCGCGACATTGATCGAGTGAAGAAAACCAATGTCGCCGTAGATCACCGTGAGATACATCGTCGCGAGCGCGATGAGCGACGGCCAAAAAATTCCGACGCCGCGCCGGTGCAACCACCAACCAATCGCCAGCGCGATGGGAATCTGAATGGCGCACGGAAAAATCGCCGCCGGATAGAGCCGGAAAACCGACGCAATCACCAAACCGAAAATCGCGAGCACGATCGTCAGTGCCATCGCAAGCACGAAGAGAAACAGCAGCCGCACGCGCGGGTTGAGCAGGCGGCCCGCGACATCGCCGACGGTCTGGCCGTGGTTGCGCAAGCTGACCACGAGCGCGCCGAAATCGTGCACCGCGCCGATAAAGATCGAACCGAACAACACCCAGAGCAACGCGGGCAACCAACCCCACATAATCGCAATGGCCGGACCGACAATCGGACCCGTGCCCGCGATCGACGTGAAGTGATGGCCGAAGACGATGGCCTTGGGCGTCGGCACGTAATCGTTGCCGTCGTTGAGGCGATGCGACGGACACACGGCGTCGGCGGTGAGATTAAAAATCCGCCGACCCAGCCAGCGGCCGTAAGTGTGGTAAGCGACGAGAAAGCCGACGCCGGACAACAACGCGATCAGGAGAGTCTCCATGGGGTGGGGTGCCGCGACCTTACACGCCGCGCGCGGCCGTGCTAGTCAAAATCCGCGGCGGTCGGGCAGTAACTAATTAAACCACAGAGGCACAGAGGACACGGAGAGAATATGGTGAAAGAATCAGCGAGCCGAGTTTTTGGACACAGCGGTTGAGTTGCTCTGTCGGTGGCGCGCGCGGCGCGCCACGTTGCGCGACCAACGCGCAACTTTCCTCAAACTAGTCCGACATCGTTTCCCGCTGTGTTCTCCGTGCCTCTGTGGTTCCGCAAGAAACCTCACGCGCTCGGCTGGAAATCGAAATGAATCATCCGACCTGTCGGGAAGAAGCGCGCTTCGAGGCGACGGATTGTTTCCGTCGTCAACTGTGGATCGAAGTGATGCGCGTCCGCATAAGCGCGCGCCTTGTTCAGCTCCGTCATCACGATGCCCTGCGCGAAGCCTTGGTATTGCGCAAAACTTTTCGTGACGGATGCGTGCAGGATCGCGACGCCTTCGGATTCAAGCGCCTCAATGACTTCCAGGATGCGATTGAATTCCGTCTGCATCGGCGCAATTTCCATTTTCTCCAGCTCAGTCGTCCAGTGGCGGTAACTCGCGGTCGGGATGCGAGGCAGGGCGGCGCGCGGGAAATGCGCTTTCTTCACGACTTGGTCGTGCACGTCGGCCAGGTTGTTGGCGAATTGGATGTCGTCTTCCAGCAACGCGCCCGCGTCGATCGCCTTGTTGAGCAACTCGCGCGCGTTTTCGGAAATGCCCCGCGATGCGCGATCATAGGCGGTCGTCGCGCCGTTGCGCGCTTGTCCAAGTGCGCGGATGTAGTCGTTGAGCCTTCGCTCGAACCGCTCCAACCCGCGTTTCCAGTCCTCGATATTTTGCAACGTGGCGAGACTTTGGATGTAGGCCGCGTTGGTGGCGCGCATGTGATCTTCAAACTGATCCTCGGTCGATTGCCCGAGCTCTGTCCAGATTGTGGTCAACGCCTCGCACGACGCCTGCATCTTGCCCAACTCTGCGCGGGCCGCTTCCAATTCCTCCGCGACCGGTGACGAGCGTCGCGTCAGCACTTTGAGCCGGTCCATCGGCGAACGTTTTTCGAGGATGGCATTAACCATCGCTTCCTGTCCGGGAATGGCCTGTTCCAGCGCCTGTCGGCAAAGCCGCACGTAGGTTTCGTCGATGAGCTGTTGGCGCAGACCGGCCGGCAGTTCCTTAAAGGACTTGGCCGACAATGCATCGGGCGGCGAGGGCGCGGGATTGGAGGAAGGGGGAGAAGTGGGGGCCAACACGGCGGAAGCGGGCAACGGGTGCGAAAAAGGAAATTAGCCGCCAGAGCTAGCGGAGAAGCCCAAGAAAACCAACACCGGAGATTGCACGACGAAGCGCAATCCATAGGGCGGTTTACCGAAGGAAGCGTTCCGGGCAATCCGGCACCCGCGCATACAGCACCGATTTCCGACGGGGGCTGCTGCCGAGGTCTTCGTGGTGGCATTGCGGCGGCGCAAGTTGGGCTTGCTGATTGAGGTGGGATAGACGGGGTTGTTTCAACTTTAGTCCATGCCTAACCAGCCTGCGAAAACCAAGCGACGGCAGTGCCTTGCCGAACACGGGGCGGTGTTGGCAGCGACCCGCCGCCGCTCCCTTGAGAAACTGCGGATGACGTCATTTGCCCGCCCTGAGATATTGCGTGGCTGAAGACAGGAGCCCTCGGGCTCGCAGATTCACCGGGGTGAATCCAGCAGGGATTTCAAATTTGGATAGGTAGAGAGATCGTCCACCGTCGCAGGAAGCTGTGCGATATACTCGGCCAACAACCGCCCCCCTTCGCCGCTGTAGTTTTTCACGAATGTTTCGAAATCAGGTCCGGCCCGATCATCTGCTCGATCGCTTAGTATCCGCCAATGGGCCTGTTTTAGCTTCGCGCGTGCGCAAACTCGCATGACGCCGGCGAGATTCATTTCAACAACATCGGCCGCGAACGCCACATGCAGAATTCGGCGTTGCTCATCTGAACTGATAAAGCGGGAAACGCTCAGCGAACGAACCCGCGTTGCGGTGACCAATGTCGCCGCGGTGTCGCCTGGGGTTTCAAGAAAGCCGTCCTCGGTGGGGCTCACGGCGCCAGTTCTCTCGCCCTCGACCAGGACCTCGCCGACACGAACCCAACTGCCGATAGGAATGTTGTCATTAATTGCCCCCGCAACGCCGACGGTAAACAGATAGTTGAGTTTTTCCTGCGAGGTAAGGATGGCGATCGAGATAGCCGATTCAATCGGGCCCGCCTTCATGACGCAGGCTACGACAACGTGACCCGCAATCGTGAAGCGATGGATCTTGGTGCCGCTCACCATGGTGACGGCCGCCGGCGAGTTGGCCGCTGCCTGGAGGGATTGCAGGTCAGATTCAAGTGCCACGCCGACCCCAATCGATGCGGCATTTGCGGTGAAAACACAGAGTCGAACGAGAAGAAATATTAATATAGTATGACTATGGCGAAATCGCATTGATATTCGATTGACGAGAACGATGAAACAATATTGATGTCATGTAAATGAGTTACTCGCGGAAATCCTTTCTTCGGATTATGGCGATTGTCGGAATCGGCTTTATCGGTTTGGGCCGGACCGTCTGGGCGGCGGCGCATTCCGAGACCCGTTATGCGATTGAACCGCTAGCGGGGCGAAGCTACCCAGAGGGGTTTATTCGCTGGGCAAACTCAGTTACTTTCAGGTCGCCAGAGAGCGCAATCAGGGCCGTTAGGAATCCGCGTATTCGATATCGCATTACAAGCGTTTGATTTTCGCAGCCACTTGCTGTCACGACAAAAATAGTCGACTCAGCTGTCGCTGCCCGGACCCGGTTCGCTGGGTCCGGATTAAATTTCTGGCAACGCCATGGCCCATTATAAGCAAATTGTCCGGCAGCAGGAAAGTCGCAAAGAGGGAGTCAAAGAACTCGCGGCGGCGGCCCGGTTAATTAGGCAGGGAGAAACGGCGCCTGCGCTTCGTGGTCTGGATCGACTGGCCGAGAAAGCGAAAACCGTTGAACTGAGGGGGAAGATTCTCGGTTTGGTGGGAGATGCGGCGATTCGACAAGGGGATTACACACGTGCTGCAAAAGCGTTTGAGGGCGCCGGGCAATTGGCGGAATACTCCATGAGATGGCTACGGGCTGCTCTTGGGCAATTGAGGGTTTTGTTTGCCGGGGGAAACATTGACCGAGCGGCTGAGTTTGCACTTGGCATGATTGATAGAGCGATTGAAAGTGAGCGTAAGGAACGCGAGCACTTGGCGAAGTGGAATGGAAGGGATGGCTTGGTCGTTTTGGAGCGCGTGCAGCGTCCGTCGGTGGTGGCGACACGCATCGCATCGGCATTCTTACGAGCTGGCGCACCTGAGATGGCCGCGACTTTTCTCCGGCGCGCCTTGGAGCTTCAGCCGAACGGTGCTACGCGTGCTCGTATCTTGTTGGCGAACTTGGCCTTTCGAAATAAAGATTACACTGCGGCGGAAAGGCACGCTAGTGAGGCGCTGGATATTGGGCGTTATGGTGCAAAGACACTCTCGGCTTGGGGTTTATTGCTGAATAGTCAGGCGCATTTGGGAATTCTCAGCCCCACGTGGACCGCCCTCTCCGGTCGATTGAAGTCGGCTCCAACGACGGTGCGTGCGCGCGCCGTGTTTGAGGCAATGAAGGCGCTGCGCTCCAGAGGAGATCTGCGATGGAGGGAGTATGCAAGCGAGTGGTCGTCTCTCCCGCAAAACCGAAGCACCAACACGCGAATTGCTGGGGAGATTGCCAAAATAATGTTGGCTGACGCTGTTATCAATAAAGCACCCGTTGAAGAGCAATTAACCAAGGCGGTGCGACTGAAAGAGACGAAGGAAATAAGTCCGCGCGAATGGATGATCGCCACAAAGGTGGAGGTGAAAGCAGCGATAGCTCAAGGGCGCCCCGTCGACGTTGGGTTGCTGGTGAACCGAATCCGTGGTTTGGCTGCCAAGTCTGTCCCGCTGCAGATCTCGTTGAGGCACAGTCTTGCGAAGTTACTCTCTCGTTTGGGAGATCATGCCAGTGCCGAAACCTTGCTTCTCGGAAACCGGGCGCAGTTATCCGAGCGGGACAAGTTGTTTGCTCCAACCGCGTTTGCCTTGGCTCGCATCGAACGAATCAAGGGCCGGCGCGAAGTTGCAGCCTCCCATTATTTGTCCGTATTCCGGTCGGATGCAGTGAGTCCGGCTAACCAAATTTCGGGACTTTGCGGATGGGCGGCGGCGATTGTTCCCGGACAATCGGATTCGAATTCAACGGACGTTGCGCAGCGGGCCACCAAAGTAGTTGCCCAGATTTCCGACTACCGTAGTGCAATGCACGTTGCCTATTTGGCCGTAGGGAAGCCGGGGGTGTTCGCTAACTTGGGCAGACAAGCGATGGCGCGCGGAGAGAATCTTGCGTTGGCGGCTTTGGCGCGGGAGCCGTCGCGCCTGGAGACGTCCGCGATTCTGTATCGGCTTAGTCGCCGTCGTTACGACTACGGAAATTTCGACAAGATTGTGGCTCAATGGCGGGCAATGCCGGCGAATTCTCGCGAGTGGCTGCGCAGTGAAGCGTCCGACTATGCCGAATACCTTGGCTTGGTGTTTCGCGCGTATTGGCGATTGGATGAAAGGGAAGACGCGATCGCGCTTGCCGAAGGGGAGTTGAGCAGAAAACCGCTGTTGCCACTAGCCGCCGGCCAACTCGCGACTTTGCTGGGGCTGCGGTTAATCAGCACCGTTCGCAAAGGATATGCTTTCGAGCTTTTTGAAACGGCTGCGACGCAAGCGCCGCTCAATCCGATCACCGGATACGCGCACTACTGGTTGGCGGTGCGGGAATTTCGTCGGACGAACCAGGCCTCGGCGTTAAAGGCGATTCAGGCGTGCCGTCAGAGCCTCGGCCCGAAGCCGCAGCAGGGCTGGCAAGTTCGACTGGCTGCGGCAACCTATGTGTTAGAGTCATTAATTGATCCCACCGCACTCGATCGCGCAGACGGGAAGCATTTGAAACACGGCGAGATGGCGACGGAGATCGTCAAAGCGGACCTGTCAATTTTGTGATGAACACTCTGGTCATGACCCGGATCCTAAAATTGCTTGGTGTAGTCTGGGGCATATCCGTGTCGGTAGTAGCGATCGGACAAGTCTACTTTCCGGTCAGCACACCGCGATTCCAAACGGCCATTCATGTGGAGAGGACCAAGAATAGCGATGGAACCCATTCGTTGTCAGTTACGAATTCGTCAATGGGCAATCAAATCGCTCTGTCTGTTTTGGGCGGCGCGACTTCTGTCGAGGTTCCTGGACATGGGCTCTTCATTGAGCGCACCAATGGGGTCTCATTTCGCGCGGAAATGTTGCCTGCGTCGGGATGGAGGGTTTCGGGCTCTCGATTAATCCGACCTTCCGACGTGCCGACCATCGCGCGTTGGGCGTCCTCAACTCAAAATGGCGACACCGTGGACTTCGTGGTAAACTTTAGGGAGAAGCAGCCGCAGGGCCTAACCGTCGTTGGTGGTTACTTCGAGAAAGTTGAAGACAATCCCGCCGGCACTGTGACGGAAGCAGTATTTATCGGCGCCCATGTTATGTTGGCCGATCTCGATGTTGATAGCATGAACACGGGTTCAGTCACATTTGACTCGGAGTCCGACAAGGTCGAACATCCCGAAATCGGAAGCGACAAGCCGGGGAAAATATTGGTTTTCCAAACCCGCGCAGACACGGATGGTGATGGAATAGAGGATTTTCGCCAGTTCACTCCGTGCGGAGCACAACCTTTTGCCGGCATGACACTCTTTCTGGACGGACTTCCCTCTGGCTCCAAAATGCGCTTTCTCTACAGCGGCTCGGACCCCGAAAAGATCGTGAAAAAAACCGTCAACGGAGTTGATGTCTATGAACCCGCCCCGGGACACCTGCGAGTTTGGAACGTAAACAATGATAAGCCGCGCAATCCGACATCATTCAACGCCATGGGAAACTACCTGCCGCCCAATGTCGCGTTCTCGCTCGATGACCTGCGCAAACGAGCGCGCAACGGCCCGGACAACCCCGGAGAAGGCCATTTCATATTCTACATCGAACCAATTGCGATTAGCGAAAAACTGGCCGACCAAACGGTCACGGCACAGGTCCAGCTGCCAGGAGCCGCCGCCGATTGGATAACGATTGATACCGTTGCGTTCACGGTGACTCAAATGAGCATCGCCGCCGACACTGATAGGGCTGGCAAAATCGATTTTGTCCGCGATCGAAAGGCTGCAGCGAAAACACCCTTTCGATTTTGGATTAATGATGATGATGACGACGGGGACGAAGCCAACCAGACCCTGCTCGGCGGCAACAGCGACGAGCCCGGCAAACTGTCGGGGTGGTTCGAATTTGACGGACGCACGCCTGACCACGCCAAGACTGGCGTTGATGGTCGCTGCGACCTGATCGACCTCTTTCCTGTATACTTAGATATAAAGCAGCTCTTGACGGTGCTGCCGCACACCACTGCGGGAAACACCTACAAACTAAAGCAGGGCGACTCCGGGCTAAATATTGTATATACCGATCTTGCCCGCGATCATGCGTTTGACTACCTGACCAAAGAAGACGCGGTTTATGGGACGGGAATGAACAGGCTTCCGCACCTTGCGGAAACCACGGCCATCACCGCCGAGGGTGCCCCGCTCAGTGTCACGTTCCTCGACAAGATCAAGAACGGCACGGACAAGGGCGTCATCTTGGTCGAAGGCACGAAGGCGACCGACAAACCGCTGCGCCTGGTCGTCGAGAAGGGTGGCGCGGTAATCGCGGAAATCTCGCTGAATATAAAGATCAGCGAAGTGGAGAAAATGTATCGTTGGGTGAACCTGCGCGGCGCGGCCGGCCAATCAGAGAAGCGTCCCACCAACACCAATGAGCCCGAGAATTACCCCGACAATCGCACGAATGGGAAAATGTTCATCTGGCTGCACGGCTATAACGTGAACGAGCAGCAGTCCCGCGCTTGGAACGCGGAGGCCTTCAAGCGCCTATATCAATCCGGCTCACGGGCGATGTTTACGGCAGTCACTTGGCACGGCGACCACAGCCAAATCCCGCTGATCGGCGTAGCGCCCGACTACTGGGAAAATATAACTCATGCCTTCAAGACCTCGGCCGTGTTGCCCGCCGCCGTCAGTGCGCTGCCCGGCTCATCCAAGATCATCGTCGGGCACAGCATGGGCAACGTAGTCGTCGCCAGCGCGATCAAAGACCACGGCTTGAGCGTTACGAAATACTTTATGCTCAACGCCGCCGTGGCGCTGGAGGCGTTCGATACGAACGCGATGAGCATCGATGCCATGCGCCATCAAAATTGGGCCACATATGATCCGCACCTGTGGGCCACGGAATGGTATCAACTGTTCCCCGGCGAAGGCCGCGCCGGTTTGACGTGGCGCAACCGGTTCGGAGACATCTCCAACGCGATCAACTTCTATTCCTCCGGCGAGGAGGTCTTGAACAACAATGACGCGGCCAGCGGCGGCACGCCCGGGCAGGTTCCGCCGATCGGTGGCGAGCGCGCTTGGGTGCTGCAAGAAATGGTCAAGGGCACGCGACATATATACGCGGTGCTCACCTTCGACAGTCAAGGCGGCTGGGGCTTTAACGGGCATTGGGACATATCGGAAACCACCACGACACACGGGCCGCACGGTGGCACAACCACGACTTATCGTCACCTGGACCCGACCGAGGCAAACGGGCTTACCAACGACGAGCTCAAGGCGCAGCCGTTCTTCCGCCGCTTCCAAAACACCGCCCTCCTCGGGGCGAACGGCAGCACCACGGCTAGCGAATACCTGGTGCGTGCCGACGCCCTCGGCACGGCGATTCCCGCGCTCTCGTTTCCCACCGGGAGAAATCCAATACCTCTCTTTGATCAGCAGGACAGAAACGTGAATCTGATGGACTTGAAAAATGGATGGCCGCGGTCGGCGGGACGCTGGCTCCACAGCGATGCCAAAAACGTTGCCTACCGCTACAATCATAAACTCTGGGAAAAGTGGGTGGATGATGGAGGACTTAGATAAAAACATGAAAGCTATAGCATTAATAATCAGTTTAATTGCCACAGCAGCGTGGGCGCAACAGCCCGCGCCTGCGGCTCGTTATCCTGCGCAAATCACCTTCCGTGTCCTGACGGATGCGGATGCGCCCGTGCCAAATGTCGAAGTGACAACTAGCACATTCCTATATTGGCAACCCGGCGAAGGCTTTGGCCGCGACATCTACGAAGAAAACAAAGGGCGAACCAACGACGAGGGACTGGCCACCATCAGTTTTACCAGCGAGCGCAGCGACTGCAATTATGGGATTTACGACGTCTCCGGCTACTACTCGACACGAAATTTAACATACAGGTTTACGGAGGTAAAAGCAGGACGCTGGGAGCCATGGAATCCAACGATTGAGGTGGTTTTAAAGCCGGTTCTTAAGCCCGTTGCTATGTATGCGCGAAAGATCGGGGGTGGTCGCCCATTTGAAATCCCCGCATTAAACAAACCCGCAGGCTTCGATTCGATGGTCGGCGACTGGATCGCTCCTTGGGGCAAGGGCAAGTCGTCCGACCTTATAATTACATTAAAAGAAGTGGTTCCATTCGTCGAAGGCACTAAGCCATTTAACTACATCTTATCTATCTCCTTTCCTAACGAGCGCGACGGCATACAGCCGGTATTCGCAACGCCTCACAAAGGAAGCGATCTACTTTTGCCGCGCTATGCGCCAGAAGATGGCTACGCACCCATATTAGAAAAACAGATGGCGATCTTCGCCGAGGGGAAGCCCATGAAATTTGACACGCGCGAGGATCAAAACTACTTCTTCCGGGTGCGCACGGTGCTGGATGAGCAAGGTCGTATAAAGAGCGCTCTATACGGCAAAATATTAGGCGACATCAAGTTCGGCGTAAACCGTGTGCTCCGCTTCAACTACTATCTAAACCCAACGTCGTTGGATAGAAACATGGAGTTTGATCCAAAGAACAACCTGTTCACCGGTTTGCGCGGCTTAGAAGAGATCGAGGCACCGTAACGCGCGCGCAACGTCCCCAATCCCTCCGCAAGCGGTATGATCCGGGGACATAGGTAACAGATAGTCCAAGGACATGGGTTACACTTTCAGGCTATGGCCTGGAACGAAGTAACCCCAATGGAACAGAAGCATCGATTCATCAGTCTGGC